>NZ_JBEPLZ010000007.1:0-303894 GCF_040545455.1 Enterocloster citroniae
TGCGCTTATGCGGTATTAGCAGCCATTTCTAACTGTTATCCCCCAGTGTGAGGCAGGTTATCCACGCGTTACTCACCCGTCCGCCACTCAGTCAATCAGAAATCCATCCGAAAACTTCATTCTGATTGCTTCGTTCGACTTGCATGTGTTAGGCACGCCGCCAGCGTTCATCCTGAGCCAGGATCAAACTCTCAAATTAAAAGTTGATTCTTGGTCTTAGACTACTTAGCTTGGCTATAGTTATCTTTAACCTTCATTACTTGGTTTTGTTCCGAATTTTCTCAAATCCAAAGGTCTAAACCAGACCTTTTGTTTTTAGAATTTTCAGGGTTTGTGTATTATTCAGTCTTCAATTGTAAAGGTACATGACGCTTGGGCCGGACCAGATCTTATCTTGTCCCGTTCAAACGCCGAACGCAGAAGGAGGGATTTGAACCCTCGCGCCGCTACTAACGACCTACTCCCTTTCCAGGGGAGCCCCTTCAACCTCTTGGGTACTTCTGCTTGGTTGAATCTTGTTACTTATTATATTATATTCTCGCAGGCAAATCATACAAATCCGTCTGCAGCGGAGAGAGTGGGATTCGAACCCACGCGCCCTTGCGGACAAACGGTTTTCAAGACCGCCTCGTTATGACCACTTCGATATCTCTCCAAACGTGCTTTTCAATATTACAGGACTTTAGCAGTTTTGTCAAGTGTTTTTTTGATTTTTCTCAAAAAACTTTTTTGTCAGTGTTTTTTGTCTTGCTGCTCTTCAGCGGCAACTCGATTAGTCTATCACGTATTTCGACAGAAGTCAACACTTTTTTTATCTTTTTTTCTTTAATATTGCTTCCGCTATGAGCAGGTCCTCCGGAGTGGTGATCTTTATGTTCTCATAACTGCCGTTTGTCATGTGTACCCTCACCCCCATCTGCGCCTCCACCACCATGGCATCATCTGTCACATGGGTGCAGTCCTCCCTTAACTGGCGTTCAAAGGCTTTGGTGATCAGGGGTACGGAAAATACCTGAGGGGTCTGGGCCTGCCAGATCAGGCTGCGGTTGGGACTGTCCACCACAAAGCCCTTCTCATCCACTCGTTTGATGGTATCCTTTACAGGCATCCCCACCACACAGGCATCCCAGCGGCATACATCCTCATAAGCGCGTGCAATGATATCCGTTGTCACAAAGGGACGTGCTCCATCATGTATGAATACATAGCCGTTTTTCCTGTCTGCCCATAGTCCCTCATCTTCCTTTTCATCCCGGTCCATCACGGTGCAGAGCGCTTTCCACACACTTTCATACCGTTCGCTCCCCCCCGCCCCCACGGTGGAAACCTTACTCAGCTCATACGCAGGGATCATTTCCCTTGAACAGTATCCAACATGCTGCGCATCTGTCATCAGGATGATCTCATCAATCAAAGGGGAAGCCTGAAATGCCTCAAGGGCATGGACCACCACAGGCTTTCCCCCGATTTCCAGGTATTGCTTTGCGGTCTGTGTCCCCATTCTGGCGCCCTTTCCGGCTGCCAGCACCACAGCGGTACAATATTTCTTATTCATATCTCCTACCGTTCTCCAAGCTTAAGATTGGGAATCGCATTCAGATCCCAGCCTGAGACATTTCCCTTCAGATACTCATAATATGCAGCCACGCCGATCATGGCGGCATTATCCGTACAATAAATAGGGGACGGGTGATAGAACCGGATCCCTTCCCTTTCACATGCCTCTGCCATGGCGCTTCTCAAAGCGGTATTGGATGCAACACCCCCGGCTATGGCTAATTTCTTGTAGCCGTATTCCCTGGCCGCCAGTATTCCCCTGCTTACCAGGGACTCCACCACGGAGTTCTGGAAAGAGGCTGCCAGATCAGGCACATATATCTCCTGCCCGGTCATGCGCATGTGATTAATGTGGTTCAACACAGCTGACTTAAGGCCGCTGAAACTGAAATCATAGGGCGCTCCCTCTACCTTTCCACGGGGAAACTCCATGGCATGGGGATTTCCCTCCCTGGCTGCCTTGTCCACCTTAGGGCCGCCGGGATATCCCAGCCCAACCGCCCTGGCCACCTTGTCAAAGGCTTCCCCGGCAGCATCATCCCTGGTACGTCCGATAATTTCAAATTCCCCATAATCCTTTACAATCACAAGATGAGTATGGCCTCCGGATACGATCAGGCACACAAAGGGCGGTTCCAGGTCCTGATTCTCTATAAAATTGGCTGATACATGGCCTTCGATGTGGTGAACCCCGATCAAGGGCTTTCCGGCTGCGTATGCAATGGCCTTAGCCTCTGCCACCCCTACCAGCAATGCCCCCACCAGCCCGGGTCCATAGGTCACCCCAATGGCGGTCAGGTCCTCCAAAGTCACGCCTGCCTCTGCCAGGGCCCGCTGGATCACATAATTGATCGCCTTAATGTGCTCCCTGGAGGCGATCTCAGGGACCACTCCTCCATATATGGTATGGGTGCTGATCTGGGATGAGATCACATTGGACAGCACGGTCCTTCCGTTTTTCACCACAGAAGCAGCCGTCTCATCACAGGAACTCTCAATTGCAAGTATTAATATATCTTCTAATGTATGATCCATCATTTTTCCATCTCCACTAATAGGACATTATTCTTCATCAAACTCAAGTTCGGCGGTCCAGCCATCCCTGGCCGCTTTGGCACGGGGGAAAATGCTTCTCACCTCATCCATATACTCCTCCGGCTTGATCAGGGACGGGCTGTAATGGGTGAGCCACATCTGCTTTGGCTGTGCCTCTTTGGCCAGGGCCGCGGCCTCATAAAATGTCATATGCTTGTTTTCCTTTGCCTTGACCGCCTTTTCCTTTTCACCGTACATTCCCTCGCATATAAAAAGATCTGCCATGGAAGCATACTCGGCGATCACCGGCACCGGTCTGGTGTCTGTACAGTAGGTAACCTTAAGCCCCCTGCGTTCTTCTCCCAGAACCATATCCGGGGTCAAAAGCCGCCCCTCATACTCGATCTCCTCGCCCTTTTGCAGCCGGTTCCAGAATTTCTGGGGAATGTCCTGGGCTCTGGCCCGCTCCACATCAAAACGTCCTTTTCTCGGTATGGTAATGGAATAGCCGTAGCAGATCACATTGTGGTTGACCCGGTAGGCATCTATCACATAAGGGCCCATTTCCATGCGTTCCCTGTTCTCGGTAAGTTCTATGAACTGCAATGGAAAAGGCAGTTCCGGGGCTATGGTCCTGAGAGCCGTCACCACCCGCTCAAGGCCCTTGGGCCCGATCATGGTCAGGGGTTCCCTGCGCTCAGCATTGCCCATGGTAAGAAGCAGGCCCGGCAGGCCGCTGATATGGTCCGCATGATAATGGGTAAAACAGATTATGTCAATGGGTTTCGGGCTCCATCCCTTCTCCTTCAGTGCGATCTGGGTTCCCTCACCGCAGTCTATGAGCAAATTGCTTCCCCCGCATCTGGCCATCATGGAGGTAAGCCATCTGTATGGAAGAGGCATCATGCCTCCGGTTCCTAATAAACAAATATCTAACATATTATTTCCTCATTTTTCTTGGAGCGTGTATGAAAATCCATTTTTGGAACGCTCTGATACGTATTAACTCAGGAAATCATATCACATTTTATTAGGAATAATCAAGTAGGGCTGAAAAAGTTATGGAAGATAGGAAATAAAAAAGTCCAGAGGACCCGGGATTAAACCTCCGGACCTCTGGATCCTATGATATGATTCCCTACCGGGATTGATCGGCTGCAGCTGCAACTCGTTTTACCAGATATAAAAATTCATTGCTGTAGTCATCTTCTTTTATACGTTTTAGATCCTGGAGCCTGCTGATCACAGATGCGTAAGAGGCATTGGATGCATATTCCGATGATTTCAAAAGAAGACCTGTTTCAGCCACACAGGAGGCAAACACCATATCCTCCGGCATCTGGGTGTGGAAGCTGTCATCCTTTACCGGATATTCCAACAGGCCGCTCCTGTCCTGGTCCGGCTGTTTGTAGCGGATCTTTATGGTGAGCCACTCATCGTCATAGGCAGGCGGCGTATCCGTGTCCGGCGCCTGGGATGTCTCCTTGGGCCGCGTCTGGTATTTGAGGCTGGTTTCCGGAATCAGTTCCCTGGAGTCAGCGGGGATCAGTTCATACAGAACCGTTACCCTGTGTCCTGCCCCGATCTCTCCTCCGTCCTTGGTGTCATCCTCAAAGTCTTGGTCTGCCATCACCCGGTTCTCATAGCCGATCAGACGGTATCCTTTAATCCTGGCGGGATTGAATTCCACCTGGAACTTCACGTCTTTGGCAACCGTAAAAAGGGTGCCGCCCATTTCCTCCACCAAAACCTTTCTGGCCTCCGCAATACTGTCCACATAGGAGTATTGTCCGTTGCCGTTATCTGCCATGGCTTCCATCTTGTTGTCTTTTAAATTGCCTGTTCCAAATCCCAGAACTGACAGGAATACACCTCTGTCCTTTTGGTCCTTGATCAGCCGTGTCAGGCCGCCCTCGCTTGTGATCCCCACATTTAAGTCTCCGTCAGTGGCAAGGATAACCCGGTTGTTGCCGCCTTCAATATAATGCTTTTCCGCCAGCTGGTAAGCTGTCTCTATGCCCCTGGAACCGTGGGTGCTGCCTCCGGCCGAGAGATTCTCAATGGCTGTCATGATGGATAACCTGTCTTCACCGGCAGCGCCGTCCAAAACGATCCTGTCATCGGAGGCATAGGTTACTATGGAAATGGTATCGTCACTTTTCAGATATTCCGTCATCATCAGGAATGCCCGTTTTACAAGATCCAGCTTGTCAGGCGCCTCCATGGATCCGGATACATCCAGCAAAAAAACCAGGTTGGACTTTGGCATGGTGCCTTCATCTAACTTCTCAGCCTGAAGGCCGATCTGAAGCAGATCATGCTTGTCATTCCAAGGGCACTGGGCCAGCCTGGCGGTAACTGAAAACGGCTCCCCTTCCTTGGGTTTTGGATAGTCATAGTAAAAATAGTTAAGCATTTCTTCGATCCGCACCGCGTCCTCAGGCACCCGGTCGCCATCCAGGATCATCCTGCGGATGTTGGCGTAGGATGCAGTATCCACATCCGCCCCAAAGGTGGATAGCGGCGCATCGGCCACGGACATAAAGGGATTCTCCGGATAATAACGGTATTCCTCCGTGTTGTGTACCGGCCGGCGGCTGTCCTCCCCGATTTTTTGTCCCGGGGCCGGGAAACCGCTGTCCCTGCCGGCGGCAGCCCAGGTTTCCGCTGCTTCTGCCGTATCATAGGCAGGCGAAACCGTTGTGGCGGAAAGGGCTGCCGTGGCCGCTGCTTCCTTCTGTCCTCCTGCGGCACACCCGCCCAAGAGACCTGCGGCCGCAAAAACTGCCATAAGCAGGCAGATCCATCCGGCTCCTTTTTTCATAATAATCTCCTCCTTTGTGCTACCCTGCCGGCAGCATTTTCCTGTTGTGATCCCAACATATCAAAAAAGGAGGAGCGTTGCAATAGGCTTAATAAAAGCATAAAGAAAGCCTAAGATTTCGTACTTAATCCTTACAAAAACTTATAGTAATTCCAGTTGCTCTTCTGTTTCCACCGGAAGTTTAAATCCGGATATCATTTCATCATAACAGTCTTCACACAAATCAAAATGATGGATCTGTCCATCTTTTTCAGAAAAATAATCCCATGCATGGTCAATACCAATGGAGCCTTCCCGGATGATCCCGTGCTCCACGACCAGCTTCTTTCCGCAGCAGTTGCAAAGGACTGCCTCCAGCTGCCCGTTTCTATTGTACCTCTTCATATGAACCCTCGCCTTTCTCTTTCATCGTGTCCTTTCATCCATCCCCTTAAATCTTTACCTAACCAGCTGCCGCGGCCTATAAAGCCATGTGCTTGCTGCCTTAAAGAAAAAAATGAAGAGGAATGTCCGATTCCCCTTCATTATATACACAAAATATTCATATTTTAAGTGGAAATTGTTTCAAATTTCCCGATTCCACATGATGACCGCATCCTCCTGAGGGCTGTGGTAGTACCCCTTGCGCACGGCCTCCTGCCGGAAACCGTAGGATTCATAAAGCTTTCTGGCTCCCTCATTGCTCTCCCGTACCTCCAGGGCAATGGCCCGTACGCCTCTGGTTTTGGAAAATGAAACCATGGCATCCATGAGTTTCCTCGCGATCCCCTGCCTGCGGTAATTGGGATAAACGGCGATCCGCTGGATTTCTCCCTCGTCCGCCAGAACCCTGATAATGGAGTATCCCAAAATCCGGTCATGATCCTGATACACAAAATAAGTGTCCAGCCTGCTGTCCAGACCGGAACGGATCAGGTTTTCAGACCAATACTCTGAAAAACACACCCGCTCCAGGCGTGCCACCTCCTCGATGTCCTTCCCAATCATGGGGCGTACCCCTGTAATCAATTCCATGCTTCCACTCCCATTAATAATCTCCGGGCAGCTTTTTGGCCGCTCCCTGCTCAGAAGCCTCTGCCTCCCTCTGGCGCTCTGCCTGGGGTTTTCTCAGATATTCCGGTGTAAATTCCTCCGGACTTACCACATGTGCGCCCTTATACGCAGGATCTTCCCCAAGGGCCCCCATCCCCAACGCAGCCACGCAGGCCGCTCTCTGGCGGTTCATCTGAGGCGGCGCAAATACATAGGGTACCTGCATCTCCTCCTCAATGATTTTCTGATACACAGGTACTCCGTCACCCAGGAATATAACCTTCTCACCCTTTCGGTTTAAAAGCCGGGCCAGCTCCCTCATATCCATGGGACACTGTTCCATCAGCACCTCCAGGCCATCCTCCGTCCGGTACAGCCCGGTGTACACCTGGCTTCTCTTGGCATCCATAATAGGGCACACAAGGCCGGCTGCCCCCCACATATTATATGCCATGGCGTCTACAGTGGGAACATGGATCAAAGGCTTTTTAAGGGCCAGTCCCAATCCCTTCGCCGTGGCCGCCCCGATGCGCAGACCTGTGAAGGAACCCGGACCGCCTGCCACTGCAATGGCATCCAGGGTGCCCAGGTCCAGGTCCAGAAGCTTTACGATCTCATCCAGCATGGGAAGCAAGGTCTGGGAATGGGTCTTTTTAAAATCCACGGTATATTCAGCTGTTAAAATGTCATCGGTCACCAGAGCAACACTGGCCACCAAAGATGAACTCTCAATGCCTAAAACTCTCATCAATTTTCCTCCACCAGAATACGTCTGTAATCAAAACCCTTTTCCAGATCCTTCTCAATGGTCACCTGGGTTACATGATCGGGCAGTATGTCCCGGATCAGGCCGGACCACTCAATCAGGCAGACTCCCTCCCCAAAAAAGCAGTCCTCATATCCGATCTCATCCATCTCACTGATATCCCCGATGCGGTATACATCAAAATGATACAGTGGAAGCCGGCCCTCATCATATTGCTGGACAATGGTAAACGTGGGGCTGTTCACCGGCTCATCAATTCCAAGGCCCTGTGCAAAGCCCTGAGTAAATACAGTCTTCCCCACTCCCAGGTCGCCGTTTAAGCAGACAATCTGGCCCGGTACGGCCTCCTGCCCCATTTTCCTCCCCAGTTCATATGTGTCCTCCGGTTTCCATGTCTCATACACCATCATTGTCAAATTCCTTTCATGGTAAGGGCGATCCTCTTCTTGGCAAGGTCCACGCTGATGATCTTCACATCCACAATGTCCCCCACGCTCACTGCCTCAAGAGGATGTTTAATATATTTGTCCGTCATCTGTGAGATATGTACCAGACCATCCTGGTGCACACCGATATCCACAAAGGCGCCAAAATCAATTACATTTCTCACGGTTCCTTTTAACACCATCCCCGGCTTCAGATCCTTCATCTCCAGAATGTCGCTTCTGAGAATAGGCCTTGGCATCTCATCCCTGGGGTCCCTTGCGGGTTTTTCCAGTTCCCCTGCAATATCCCGCAGGGTGATCTCGCCCACTTCCAGCCGTTCTGCCATCTTCCTGTAATCCGTAATCTTCCTGCTGATTCCCTTAAGGCCGCCCTGGTTCAGTTCTGCCAGGTCATATCCCAGTGTCTCAAGCAGCTTTTTCGCCACCTCATAGCTCTCCGGATGCACGCTGGTACCGTCCAGAGGATTCTCTCCCCCTGCGATCCTCATAAAACCTGCGCACTGCTCAAATGCCTTGGGACCCAGCTTGGCCACCTTAAGAAGCTGCTTACGGTTCTTAAATGCACCGTTCTCCTCCCTGTAAGCCACAATATTCTTTGCCAGGGTCTTGTTAATTCCGGAAACATATTCCAGCAGGGAAGCGGACGCCGTGTTCAGGTCCACGCCCACCTTGTTCACACAGTCCTCCACAACGCCTTCCAGGGTTTCTCCCAGATGCTTCTGGTTCATATCATGCTGGTACTGTCCCACGCCAATGGATTTGGGATCGATCTTCACCAGTTCGGACAGCGGATCCTGTAAGCGCCTTGCAATGGAAACCGCACTTCTCTGTCCCACATCAAAGGCCGGAAACTCCTCTGTAGCAAGCTTGCTTGCAGAATAGACGGAAGCCCCTGCCTCATTGACAATCACATACTGGACCTGCTTCTTGATCTCCTTTAAAAGATCCACGATGATCTGTTCCGATTCCCTGGATGCGGTTCCGTTTCCAACGGAGATCAGGGAAATGTTGTATTTTCGGATAAAATCCTTCAGGATCTTCTTGGCCTCCGCCACCTTATTCTGGGGCGCGGTGGGATAGATCACGACCGTATCCAGCACCTTCCCCGTGCTGTCCACCACGGCCAGCTTGCAGCCTGTGCGGAACGCAGGATCCCACCCCAGGACCACACGGCCCACAATGGGAGGCTGCATGAGAAGCTGCTCCAGGTTCTTTCCAAATACCTTGATCGCCCCTTCCTCAGCACGTTCCGTCAGCTCGCTGCGGATCTCCCTTTCAATGGACGGTCCGATAAGCCTTGCGTAACTGTCAGACGCCACTTCCTTCAGCAAAGGAGTGGTATAGGGGTTGTCCCTGACAATGGTCTGCTTTTCAAGGTACATCAGGATCTGATCCTCAGGCGCAGCAATTTTCACCGTCAGGATCTTCTCATTCTCTCCCCTGTTTAATGCAAGGATTCTGTGCCCTGCGCATTTTTTCACCGGCTCTTCGTAGTTATAGTACATCTCATAGACGGACTGGGCCTTCTCATCCTTGGCCGCGGACTGGATCACTCCCTTATTCATGGTGGCATTCCTGATATAAGTGCGGTACTCCGCGTTGTCCGAAATGCGCTCGGCCAGAATATCCTTGGCCCCCTGAATGGCATCCGCTGCCGAAAGCACGCCCTTATCCTCTGAAATGTAGGCGGCAGCCACAAGTTCCAGGGGTTCCTTTGTCATCTGTAAGCTGATGGTGTCCGCCAGTGGTTCCAGGCCCTTTTCCTTTGCGATCATGGCTCTGGTACGGCGTTTTGGCTTATAGGGCCTGTATAGATCCTCCACAGCCACCAGGGTCTGTGCTTCTTTTATCTTAAGCTCCAGCTCAGGAGTGAGCTTTTCCTGTTCGGAGATAGATGCAATCACCTGGGCTTTCCGTTCCTCCAGGTTGCGCAGATATCTCAGCCGCTCATCCAGATTACGCAGCACCTCATCATTCAGGGAGCCGGTAACCTCCTTGCGGTACCTTGCGATAAAGGGAATGGTATTTCCTTCATCGATCAGCTTCACAGCCGCTTCTGCCTGATGGCGGCCGATATTTAGTTCTTCCGCCAGTTTCTTAATAATATCCATGGATCAACCTCACATATCTGTAATCTAACTGTTTTATTATAGTGCATTGGGTCTTCTTATGCAAGTTCTCTTACAATGGAATTGTCTTCATCTGGACAGGTGGGGCATTTCGTGATAAAATAAGCAGGATAACAATTAGAATATGACCGTAAGAATTTACAGAAAGGCATTTGTTCAGAATGATGAATAATACTTTAAATAAGCGAAAGCCCAATGCAAATAACCAGCAGAAGAATTCAACTTCCGCTGAGCGTCTGGCTACCTGTTCCATGATTGCAGGCATCACAGGCCTGATCTGCAGCCTCTTTTATTTTCCGGCTTCCCTGATCAGCAGCAGCAATTCCTCTACCGGCCTGATCTGCGGCGTACTTGGGATCGTCTTGGCTTTCATGTCCAGGAACGCGGATGTGAGCGGTAAAAAGGATTTCAGCGCCCGGGCCATCGCGGGCCTTGTGCTGAGCGCCATTGCCATTGCCCTGACCTTTTTCTTTTTCTATCTGCTGCTCCGCTATTACGAAGTCCTCAGCGACCCTGAACTGGGACCTAAATTCAATGAGTACATCAACTACCTGCAGCAGCAGCTCAACCAGCAGATGCACTTGTCAGGCGGTTCCTCCTGGATCCATTTTTAAGGAACCGGCAGGACAGACCGCTAACTCCACAGCGGCAGCAGGTCGATGCCAAAGAATACCAGCATCACATTTTTATAGATCCAGTTTACCACCACAATCCCTGCCGCAATGTACACAAACAGCGTCTCATGCCCCAGATACCATCTGGGGTTTTTTAATGCCCTGGACAGGGCAAAGCTGATAAGTTCCACGGTGAGGACCAGCACAGCGTAAAGAATCAGGGGATGATACTGAAAACTCATCCTCAGATTCCCATGAAGCAGCGCCCTCACCGCCCTGGTGCCTCCGCATCCCGGGCAGTATAATCCTGTTATAAGCTGAAACAGGCAGGGAAGCCCCTGCCTTGTGATCCATTGAATCAGTGTTTCCATGAAGTCCTTTCCTCTAAAGCATAATCTCCGGCCGGCCCGCATTGCATCGCACTATGCGGTATTGTCCCACGCGGTATTGCTCCACGCGGTATTATATCATGGCCCGGATCATCTGCTTGATTCCGTAATCAGAGCGCGCCTGCTCCGCACTGTCGTAGGCCACGGCAGCTGCCTTGAACTCGCCCTCACTCATCTCAGCAGTGAGCACAGCAAATTCATCCATGCCGTAAAGCTCCACGACCTCCACCTTGCCGAAGATGCGCTTGATATCCTCTTCCTTATTGCGGTAAGAGCCTGCTACCCGGACAAAATAGCGGAACCTGGCAAGGTCCATGGACTCGATGGCCTGTTTTTCACTGCTCCAGCCCACGGCCAGGCTGCGCTCCAGGTTTTGGGCAGCCTCAATGATGTCCGCCACAACCGCGCTGGCTGTTGGAAGCTTTCCTGCCCCGCTTCCATAGAACATGGAGGTTCCCAGCATATTTCCCTTTACCATGATCCCGTTAAACACATCATTGACAGAATACAGGGGATTATTCTTCTGGATCATCACCGGAGCAACAAAGGCATTAACCTTGCCTCCCGCCATACGGCTGGAGCCAAAAAGCTTCACCGAGGTCCCCATCTTTTCCGCATATTTGAAATCAATATCCGTGATCCTGGTAATCCCCTCCGTATAAATATCCTCAAAGTTCACTTCCCGTCCAGTTGCCATGGCTGTCAGAATGGCAATCTTTCGGCAGGTGTCATGTCCTTCCACGTCAGCCTCCGGGTTGCGTTCCGCATATCCCAGGTTCTGCGCTTCCTTCAGGGCGTTCTCAAAGGATTCACCCTCTTTATCCATCTTGGCAAGAATAAAGTTGGTGGTTCCGTTTAAAATACCTGTAATTTCCTCGATCCGTTCCCCCATCAGACAGCGGTATAAGGGCCTTATAATGGGGATTCCTCCGCCTACACTGGCCTCAAACAGGAAATTCACGCCCTTCTCCCGTGCAACGGCCAGAAGCTCTGTGCCGTAAGCAGCCACCAGCGCCTTGTTGGAGGTGGCCACATGCTTGCCGGCCAAAAGGCAGGCTTTTACAAAAGGATAGGCGGGATTCAGACCGCCCATGGTCTCCACCACGATGTTGATCTCCTCGTCCTGTTCGATCACCTTAAAATCATGGACGATCCTGTCCGCCACCGGGCTGTCGGGAAATTCCCTCAGATCCAGGACATATTTTAACTCCACCTCCTGTCCCGCCTGCTTTGCGATCACATCCCTGTTCTGCTCCAGCACCTCTGCCACGCCGGAACCAATGGTTCCATAACCCATAATTGCTATCTTGATCATAATCCTTACACTCCCTGTGTTTTATTTTCCAGGTCCCTGCCCGGACGCGTCTCAAACTTCATCTTTGCCCTTAAGGCATCTCTATTCTCTTGCAAGTATCTTTACATAGTGGATTCCATCCAGGACCTCCAGCTCATCGATCATGCTGGACACATTGCCTGTGTTGTCCCTAACCTCCACACTGAGAGTAAGGGTCGCCACACCGTTAACCGGAATACTCTGGTGAATGGTCAGGATATTAGCCCTGTACACCGCTACCACATGAAGAAGGTCACTGAGCAGCCCCTGCTCGTCATCCATCTGCACCACCAGTGTAATGGTCTTGCCTTTGGTATTATCATAAAAGGGGAAAATGTCGTCCTTATATTTATAAAAGGAACTGCGGCTGATTCCCACCTTATCCGTTGCCTCCTGCACTGTAATGGCGCGCTCTGTTTCCAGGAGCTTTTTCGCCTCCACTACTTTTAAGAGGACCTCCGGCACTGCCTTCTGCTTTACCACAAAGTATTTGCTTTTATCTTCCATTCTCCAATCCTTTCATAGGTCAGCATTTATGTCCGTATTAGGAATACATCTGTACTCATGAGGAAGATATTAGCATACTTTTCTTTTAAATGCAACTACTTTCCTGTATTTTCTCCCGCACAAGAAGGAGGAAACGTTAAAAAGCAGCCAGACAGGGCGTACACCGCTCTGACATGGCTGCTTATTATGATTCTTCTTCAACATGGGACCGCCGCCCTATTCCTGCACATGATATCAGTCTTCCGGCACATCATTCTTATTCGGGCACCCCAGGCTCATCCAACGCAGGTATGCGCTGATAAAGGGATCCAGCCCTCCGTCCAGCACAGCATCTACATTGCCGCTCTCCTCCCCGGTCCGGTGATCCTTGACCATGGTATACGGCTGGAGCACATAGGAGCGGATCTGGCTTCCCCAGCCATTCTCCTTCACATCACCGCGGATCCCGGCTGCCTTGGCCGCCTGTTCCTCCTGTTTAAGCATAAACAGCTTGGATTTCAGCATCTGCATGGCCTTATCCTTGTTCTGGAACTGGGAACGCTCATTCTGGCAGGTCACCACAGTTCCCGTGGGAAAATGGGTGATACGGATCGCAGAAGAAGTCTTGTTGATGTGCTGTCCGCCTGCGCCGCTGGAGCGGTAGGTATCAATACGGATATCATCCGGATTAATCTCTATATCAATATCCTCCTCAATGTCCGGCATGATATCGCAGGACACAAAGGATGTCTGGCGCTTGCCCGCCGCGTTAAAGGGTGAAATACGCACCAGGCGGTGCACTCCGTGTTCAGAGCGCAGATAACCATAGGCATTCTCTCCGTTGATCTGTACGGTAACGGATTTAATGCCGGCCTCGTCTCCGTCCAGGAAGTCAAGCACCTCTGTCTTAAAGCCTTTTTTCTCTGCCCACCGGCAGTACATCCGGTACAGCATGCTGCACCAGTCGCAGGACTCCGTGCCGCCCGCCCCCGCGTTCAGGCGCAGGATGGCGTTGTTGGCATCGTATTCGCCGGAGAGAAGCAGCTTCATGCGCATCTTCTCCAGGGTCTCTGCAAAATGACTGAGCATTTCCTCAATTTCAGGGATCAGGGACGCGTCATTTTCCTCATATCCCATCTGTATCATGACCTGGATATCGTCATACTCCTGCTCCAGTTCCCTGAATGTCTCCACTTCGTCCTTCAGATTCTTGGCTTCCCGCACCATTCTGGTGGATTTCTCAGGATTATCCCAAAATCCGGGCTCTTCCATGGATTTATCTAATTCATCGATTCGTCTGACCTTATTATCCAGGTCAAAGTGAATCCCTCACTTCCACTAATGGTTTGTCATACGTTGATAATGTATATTTAAAATTATCTAACTCTACCACAGCTTCACCCACTTTCATATTATTATTTGATATCTGAATCTGTATTCCTTCACTTCGGTCTTTATTTGATCCTTCCGTGACACTGCTTATATTTCTTGCCGGAACCGCATGGGCACGGATCATTGGGGTAGATCTTCTGCTCGGCCCGCTTCTTTGGAGCGCTTGCCAGGGAAGTATCCTTGTTGGTGCCCGTTACCTTGGCAGCCTGCTCACGCTCTACCTTCTGCTCCACCCTGATGTGGAACAGGATACGCACCGTATCCTCCTGGATGGATGCCATCATGGACTCGTACATCTCATAGCCCTGCATCTTGTACTCCACCACCGGATCTCTCTGGCCGTAAGCCTGAAGGCCAATGCCCTCACGCAGCGCGTCCATATCATCCAGGTGGGCCATCCACTTGTTGTCGATCACCTTTAACAGGACCACGCGCTCGATCTCACGGATCTGCTCCGGCTCCGGGAATTCAGCCTCTTTTGTTTCGTAAAGCTTAATGGCTTCTTCCTTCAGGTTATGCTTTAACTCATTCTTCTTCATGGATTTCTTCTGATCATCATTTAAAATGACCGGCTTCAGCGGAATCACCGGAAGAAGAAGGTTATTCAGTTCTTTCAGGTCCCATTTGTCCGGTGACTGATCATCGGAAATAGACATATCAACCGCATTCTCCACCGTGTCCGTGATCATCTTAAGGATCAGGTCGCGCATGTTGTCGCCGTCCAGTACCTTGCGGCGCTCAGCATAGATAACCTCACGCTGCTCATTATTCACTTCATCGAACTTAAGCAGCTGCTCGCGGATACCAAAGTTGTTGCTCTCTATCTTCATCTGTGCTTTCTCAATTGCATTGGAAAGCATCTTGTGCTCGATCTGCTCGCCTTCCGGTACACCCATGGCCTCAAACATGGCCATCAGCCTGTCTGATCCAAAGAGTCTTAAAAGGTCATCTTCCAGCGACAGATAGAATCTGGATTCACCGGGATCTCCCTGACGTCCGGAACGGCCGCGCAGCTGGTTGTCAATACGGCGGGACTCATGGCGCTCCGTACCGATGATCTTAAGGCCGCCCAGTTCCTTGGCTTCCTCATCCAGCTTAATATCCGTACCACGGCCCGCCATATTGGTGGCAATGGTCACGGATCCGTGGATACCGGCATCTGCTACGATCTCAGCCTCCAGTTCATGGAACTTGGCGTTCAGCACCTTATGCTGGATGCCGCGCTTGTTCAGCATCTTGCTAAGCAGCTCGGAAGTCTCAATTGCAATGGTACCAACCAGCACCGGCTGGCCCTTTTCATACGCCTTTGCAACTTCCTCAACCACTGCTTTATATTTTTCCTTTTTGGTCTTGTATACCGCATCCTCCATATCCTTACGGACCATAGGACGGTTGGTGGGGATGACGATAACATCCATGGCATAGATGTTACGGAACTCCTTCTCCTCGGTCTGGGCAGTACCAGTCATACCTGACTTCTTGGTGTATTTATTAAAGAAGTTCTGGAACGTAACAGTAGCCAGTGTACGGCTCTCACGGCGCACATTCACATGCTCCTTGGCTTCGATGGCCTGGTGAAGACCGTCTGAATAGCGGCGGCCCGGCATGATACGGCCTGTAAACTCATCTACAATAAGAACTTCATCATCCTTTACAACATAGTCCTTATCACGGAACATCAGGTTGTTGGCGCGCAGTGCCAGAATGATATTATGCTGGATCTCCAGGTTCTCGGGATCAGCCAGGTTCTCGATGTGGAAATATTCCTCCACTTTCTTTACGCCCTGCTCGGTCAGGTTCACAACCTTATCCTTCTCATCCACAACAAAGTCGCCTGTCTCCTCGATCTCCTCGCCCATAATGGCATCAATCTTGGAAAACTCCTTGGAAACAGTGCCGCGCTCCAGCTGGCGGGCCAGCACATCGCAGACCTCATACAGCTTGGTGGACTTGCCGCTCTGACCGGAAATGATCAGAGGAGTCCTGGCCTCATCAATCAATACGGAGTCAACCTCATCAATGATACAGTAGTCCAGATCCCTTAAAACCAGCTGCTCCTTGTAAATGGACATGTTGTCACGCAGATAGTCAAATCCCAGTTCATTATTGGTAACATAGGTAACATCGCAGGCATATGCCGCCCTGCGGTCCTCGCTGTTCATGTCGTTAAGCACTACGCCTACGCTCAGTCCCAGGAAACGGTGTACCTGGCCCATCCACTCGGCATCACGCTTTGCCAGGTAGTCATTGACCGTAACGATCTGCACGCCCTTGCCCTTTAACGCATTCAGATAGGCAGGACAGGTGGAAACCAGCGTCTTACCTTCACCTGTACGCATCTCGGCAATACGGCCCTGGTGAAGAACAATACCACCAATCAGCTGTACAGGGAAATGCTCCATATTCAGGGTTCTTCTTGCCGCTTCCCGAACAGTGGCAAATGCCTCCGGCAAAATGTCATCCAGTGTGGCTCCCTCAGCCAGCCTTTCTTTAAAGATCCTGGTCTGGTCGCGCAGTTCCTCATCTGACTTGGCCATCATGTCAGTACGCATGCTTTCAATCTTTGCCACGATTGGCCTTATCATCTTCAGTTCTCTTTCACTGTGAGTCCCGAACACCTTTTCAATTACGTTCATGGTATACTCTCCTAACTTCTTCCTTATATAATAGAAACTAATTTTCAACCAGCGCCTGTATGTGCAGCATTTGCAGGCACAGCTGTGTCCATGCCCCGTACTGCATCGCAGTACTTATATTATCTGCCCTCTGATTCCAGTTTATTCCTTATCTTTCCACAATGCCCGCTATGGGGCTTTCCAGATAAAATACTGCAAATACTCCGCCTATGATACAATCTTACTTATTGTAGCACTTGGAAGGAATTTATTCAACGGGTTAATGAAAAATTAACATTTTGGACATAAAATCAACGGTATTACAAGGTTTTCCAGTTTCCGTGTCACTTTTCTGTGCCTCCCGGGACCGTATAACATGATATAAAATAACATGAATCTACGCGGGTGCGGTCCCATCCCATCCTCTTTTTACATACTCCTTCCCTTTGATCCCCTATTTAATTCATTCACAAACAATTTATTATTTATCTTGACAATGACTCAAAACAAGGGTATACTGAATTTATATTTTTTATAAGATTCTGATTTCACATGTTTTTGTAAGTCATTATTCCTATGATGGTTTACAAAAATATGTGATTTTTTTATTTTATCAAAAGGTATAATAAAATATCAGGAGGTATCTTTCATGAATAAAGGTACAGTTAAATGGTTTAACTCACAAAAAGGATTTGGTTTTATCACTAATGCAGAAAATGGCGAGGACATATTTGTTCATTTTTCAGGAATCGCTTCCGATGGTTTTAAGTCATTAGAGGACGGTGCATCCGTAACCTTTGACATTACCAACGGCAATCGCGGTCTGCAGGCCGTTAATGTCTGCGCAGCATAGTATTAGTTAAGAAAAAGGCCTGACGGTCCTGTATAGAAAAATACGCACCATTAAACAATCCCCGTTAAATGATTGAGCAGAATCTGTTCAGAAAGGTGGTAACCTGTTTAAAAAAGGAGATTTTATATTTTATGGAACCGTAGGCGTCTGCCGGGTGGATGCTATATCAAAGACCGACTTCTCAGATAATGACAAATTATATTACCGTTTAATTCCAAAGTTTGAGTCTAACAGGACAATCAGCATTCCTGTAGACACGAACAAAGTAATGATGCGTGATATTATGACAAAAGGCGAGGCGCAAAACTTCATATTATCCTGGCCCTATGTCAAGTGCAGGGGATATAAGAATGACAAAGAGCGCCCTCAAATTTACAAACAGATATTCCAATCCGGAAGTTGTACAGAATTAGCTGCAATGATCAAGGAAATAACGCAGATGGAACAATCCCGAAAAAGTAAAGGGAGGGTTTTAAATATCCGTGAAAAAGATGGTGTTAACAATGCCCGAAGATTACTCTTTGGTGAGTTAGCCGCCGCATTGGATATATGTCCGGATACGGTACCTGGCTATATACACGATCTAACCGGCTGCATTTGTTAAGTATTAAGATATCCCAATCGGCTGACATACGATATCAGGCATGGATATCTTATCGCTTCAGGACAACTCGTCTCCTAATAGGAGGCGGTTGTCCTTTTTCTTTAAACAAAGCCGCTTCAGCTTAGTATTCTGTCCATACTTATGGTCAACCAAGCACATTGCACAAAAAATGTGTTCGATTTTTTACCTGTCCACATTATCCCCAGAAGTTTATGCACATTACCCCCAAAGTTATCCACATCCCAGTTTGTCCATTTTAAGGCAAAATTTAGTTATACACCGACTTATCCACATTATCCACAGGTTTATAAGTTTTTGCTTTCAAACTTTACCTGGCCTTAACATAAATTTTATTTTTGTACACTTCTAATAAACTTGCGTATTTCGGGAGAAAATACATGGTTTACTCTTGACATTTTTGAATGGTTTCTATTAGTAATTCAATACTTATCCACATGGTTTGAAGATTATTTTTATAAAAAATTAAGATAAATTGTTAGGCAATTTATAGGATCTGATTGTAATTTTATACTAAATATGTTATAATGTCACTATCTCAAGTAAAGGAGTTGGTGATTATGCGTTATACCATAACAGGACGAAATATTGAGGTAACTCCAGGTTTGAAGGCTGCCGTTGAAAAGAAGATAGGCAAGCTGGAACATTTCTTCACTCCGGACACCGAAGTAATCGTTGCGCTGAGCGCGCAGAAAGACAGGCAAAAGATTGAAGTGACCATCCCAGTCAAGGGCAATACCATCCGGGCTGAGGAATCAAGTACCGATATGTATGTATCCATTGATCTGGTGGAAGAAGTGATCGAACGTCAGATCCGGAGATATAGAAAGAAACTGATTGACAAGAAACAGGCGGCAGTTTCCTTCTCCCAGGCATTTATCGAGGAAGAGGATGAGATTCAGGATGACGAGATACAGATCGTTAAAACCAAGAAATTCGCCATCAAGCCAACTATTCCCGAAGAAGCCTGCCTGCAGATGGAGATGCTGGGACATAACTTCTACGTCTTCTTAAACGCAGACACCGACCAGGTGAACGTGGTTTACAAGCGCAAGAACGGAACCTACGGATTGATCGAACCGGAATTCTGATCATAGAATGGACAAGCCGGCAGCTGTGTGATGCAGCTGCCGGCTTTTAATATGTATCCCTTATCTCTATCTCGCTTTAGCCCTACAGGCCATACCCTGCCCCCTTCATGGCAGACATGGCGTCCCTTGTATACCTTGCCAATGGATGGCTGTCCCATTTATTTTTTGATCCCATTATAATTGCAAAAAAGCCGCAGCCGACATGGTTCATCATTCCCATATCTGCTGCAGCCTTCCTTCACCCCTGGGCTTTACTCAATAACCATCAATCCAGGAACGTAACAGCCTTACACGGCGTCCTGTAATTCGCAGGCGAGATACAGATACCGGTGGTAGGATTGCTGGCATGAATGACCTGTCCGCCTCCGATATAAAGCGCCACATGATTGATATAATCGCCGCTGGCATAGAACAGCAGGTCTCCCGGCTTTGCCTCGCTGACGGAGATCGTCTTTCCCCTGGCCGCCTGGTCCCTGGAGCTTCTTCCCGTGCTGATGCCGAAATGAGAGAAGATGCTCTGGGTAAATCCGGAACAGTCAGCACCGCTTGTAAGGCTTGTCCCACCGTACACATAAGGATTGCCCAGGAACTGCTTTGCATAGGCCACCACCGCATTCCTGGTCGCAGATACCACTTCGGAGGACGAGGTCCCCGGTGAACCCGGTCCCTTGGACTGGGTGCTCTCTGTGGCTTTCTGGGTGGTAGGCGCGGCCACAGTGCTGTCATTGCCGTTCTCCGGATTAGCCGCTATGGTCTGGACTACCGGATCCGTTCCCTTTGTCTCCTCTTTCTTAGGTGCGGCAGTGGTAAGAGCTTCCGTGGTCTTCTGGGCTTTGGTGGTGGCTTCCGTGGTCTTCTTTTCAGCTTCCTTCTTCTTAGCCTCCTCCAGCGCCTTGATAGCTTTTTCCGCATCTTCCTTGCGCTTGGCTTCCTCCGCTGCTTTCGCCTTCTCCTCCTCCACGGACACGGCTTTGTTAAACTCCACACTGGTCTTCATGTATTCCTTAAACACATATCCCTCCAGATCCGAATCCACGGAAACCTTCAGGAAATCCCCCTCCTCCCCGGTGACCACATAGTGGGCCCCCTCTGAGAGAAGGGTCAGGGTCTTGCCTTCCAGGTTGGGCGTATCCCTTAGGCGCAGGCTGGGCGTGCCCACGATGGTACCGTAGGTGGTTCCCACCTCCTTGGCCTTGGCCTCCGCCTGCTGCCCGGTCACAAAATATTCTGCCTTTATGTAGCCGGTCACTGAGCCGGACTGTATCTTATACCATTTACCGCCTTCCCCATCCACGGTATCCAGGATGGTGGCAGCGGAATCATTAAAGATCTTGCCTGTAACACCGCTGGCGGTATTGGCTTCGGTCCGGATATTTACAGAACCGTTGACCTTGGAAACCGCCACATTGTCATAGGCTGATGATTTTGATGCCTTTGTTTCTTCGGGTGCCTGCGCCGCCTGGGCAGCCTGGCCTACTGAAGCGTCCGCTTCGGAGGAGTCCTGGCTGTCCCCGGCTGATGTACTCTTACTGTTTCCTCCGCCGCCCTGATTCTTTCCGGCCCTAGTCTCTATATCGGAATAGATGGATGCCAGCTGTTTCTCCGGCTCCGTATTACCTGCATAGAAGTTGTTCAGGGCCACGGATATGCCTGCCAGTGAGGAACCTGTCTCCAGATTGGTGGATGCCATAGCAGGAATTGCAAAGACACAGCTGCACGCACTGCTCACAGCCAGTATTTTCATCCAATTCTTCATCTGAACCGTATCCCCCCTAGTTTTCTATCAGATACCGCTCCACGCTTGTTACAGCATTGGCGCCGTCTGCTGCCGCTGTGATGATCTGACGCAGGGGTTTTGTCCTCACATCGCCTGCGGCGAAGATGCCCGGTGCAGATGTCACCCCGTCCTCGCCTGCCTTTATATATCCGTGGTCCATCTCCACAAGCCCTTCAAACGCCTTGCTCTCCGGTGAGATCCCCACTGCAATGAACACGCCCTGAACATCCAGATCGCGCTTTTCACCTGTCTTTACATTGGTTACGGACAAGCTCTTTACCATGCCGTCTCCGTTGATGCTGTCAGCCACACTGTCCCATACCATCTCCACATTCTCAAGGGATAAAAGACTTTCCTGGAGACTTTTAGCCGCCCTCAGTTCGTTCCTTCTGTGGATGACATAGACCTTGCTGCACATACGGGCCAGGAAAATGGCATCCTCCACAGCCACGTCTCCGCCGCCGACCACAGCCGTTACCTTATTGCGGAAAAATGCGCCGTCACAGGTTGCACAGTAAGAGACGCCTGCGCCTGCCAGCTCCTCCTCACCGGGAATGCCCAGCTTTCTGTGAACCGCTCCTGTTGCAAGGATCAGAGCCCTGGCCTCATAGGTCTCATGCTCGCATACCACCCGCTTGATATTCCCCTGGTCCTCGATCCTTACCACATCATCCTCCGCGAACTCCGCTCCCAGCTGGTCTGCATGCTCCCGGAACTTAAGCCCCAGATCATATCCGCCAATGCCCGGAAGTCCGGGATAATTATCCACCTCATAGGTTGTCAGAACCTGTCCTCCGCTGACCATCGCCTTCTCGATCACCAGTGTATTCAGCCTTGCCCTCTGGGCATAGACAGAAGCCGCAAGCCCTGCGGGGCCTGAACCAATAATAATCAAATCATATACCTGTGCCATATCCTTACCTTTTCCTTATCTATTATCATATTAACAAGTTATTTACTATTTTGACCAATTTGTAATTATTATAACACATATATTTCACATATTACAATTCAATTTCTTACAATTATCCATGGGATGTGATAAAATGTAGATACAGTGTATGACAGAAAGGATGTGTGTCTTATGCCACGTAAAACAGTACTGGTCACCGGGGCCTCCAGGGGCATCGGCAAGGCCATTGCAGTCAAGTTTGCCAAAAAGGGCTATAACGTAGCCATTAGCTGCGTCCACAGAGAGGACCGTCTTCTCCAGACCCAGAAGGAGATCGAGTCCTTCCAGGTGCCCTGCCTTGCATATAAGGGGGACATGGGCGACATGAAATGCTGCGAGGAGCTGTACGGGAAGATCAAAACCCAGTTTGGCGGTGTTGATGTGCTGGTGAATAATGCCGGTATTTCCTATATAGGGCTTTTGCAGGACATGACCTGTGAGGACTGGGAAAAGATGCTCTGCACCAATCTGACCTCGGTGTTTAACTGCTGTAAGCTGTCCATCCCCTATATGCTTCAGCAAAAGCAGGGAAAGATCATCAACATTTCCTCCGTATGGGGTGTGGTGGGAGCATCCTGCGAAACCGCCTATTCCGCTACGAAGGGCGGGATCAATGCCCTGACCAAAGCCCTGGCCAAGGAGCTGGCCCCCAGCAACATCCAGGTGAACGCCGTTGCCTGCGGCGCCATTGACACGGAGATGAACCAGTGGATGGAGGAGGACGACCTGATCGCCCTGGTGGAGGAGATTCCCTCCGGCCGTCTGGGCAAGGCCGAGGAGGTAGCGGACCTGGTTTACCATCTGGGATACAAGGAATCCTACCTGACCGGACAGGTGATTGGCCTGGACGGTGGATGGATCTGACAAAGTTACATTAAAATTCCATTTTCCTTACAAATACATTAACTGTATTGACCTTGGAGTTACTCCAGGGTGTAGAATCCAACTATCGAAAACAAAGATAATCAGTAGATTCTGCAAGGAGGGAATTTTATATGAAAAAGAAATATTTGGCCACCGCTGCACTAACACTTGCTTTGGCAGCGGGAAGCGCTATGACATCATTTGCCGCAGGTTTCGTAAGCACATCACAGGGTATGAAATATCAGTGGGGTTCCGGAGATTACTGTACCAACAACTGGGTTAATTACAAGAACCACTGGTTCTTCTTTGGCTCCGACCAGATCATGAGAACCGGCTGGATCCAGAAGGACGGTACCTGGTATTATGCGGCCGACACCGGCGAACTTCAGGGCGGGATTATGAAGATCAATGGAAATGTCTATTATTTTGACAACAACAGCCTGAAACTGGTGACCGGCACCCACAGCTATAACGGCGAGTCCCATGAATTCACTGAAAACGGAACCACAGACGGCGGTCCATACGTATACACGGAATGGAACAGCAACGGTACCATCAAACGCGGTACCAAGTTTGGGGCACGTTAACCAAACTGCCACATCACACACAAAAAATACCTCCACGGCTTATCTTACGCCCGGAGGTATTTTTGTCATATCCGATATAGCAAAAAACCCTCGAAAACATAATGTTTTCAAGGGTTCTGATAAGTCTATGATATAACCTCTTATTATCTCTTGGAGAACTGTGGCGCACGGCGTGCTGCCTTTAAGCCGTACTTCTTTCTTTCCTTCATTCTTGGGTCTCTTGTTAAGAAACCGGCTTTCTTCAGAACGGGTCTGTAATCAGCGTCTGCCTGAAGAAGCGCTCTGGAGATGCCGTGACGGATCGCACCAGCCTGTCCTGTTGTGCCGCCGCCGCGAACGTTAACCTGTACATCGAATTTGTCAGTAGTCTCAGTTGCAACTAAAGGCTGACGTACAATAACTTTTAAAGTCTCAAGACCAAGATACTCATCGATATCTCTCTTGTTGATCGTAACCTTACCTGTACCCGGTACTAAATATACTCTGGCAATGGATTTCTTTCTTCTGCCTGTTCCATAAAATTTTGCGTTAGCCATGATACTTTCTTCCTCCAATCCTCATTAAAATGTTAAAACTTCTGGTTTCTGTGCTGCCTGCTCATGGTCTGGGCCTGCATATACGTGAAGCTTGTCAATCATGCTTCTTCCCAGAGGTCCCTTTGGAAGCATACCCTTAACAGCTAACTCCATAACCTTCTCAGGCTTCTTAGCCATCATCTCACGCAGAGTGGTCTCTCTCATGCCGCCTACGTAATCAGAGTGATTGTAGTAGATCTTCTGGTCTAACTTCTTACCGGTTACTTTCACCTTATCTGCATTAACAACGATCACATAATCGCCGCAATCCATGTGAGGTGTGAAAATCGGCTTATTCTTTCCTCTTAAAACCTTTGCTATCTCGGAAGATAAGCGTCCTAATGTATATCCTGTAGCATCAACTACGTACCATTTTCTTTCAATTGTCGCTGGACTAGCCATAAAACTCTTCATTGGTTAACCTCCTGTTAATCTCAATCCTGTTATACATCGACATCCAACGGATGCCCGCTTTATGCATGATAAATATGGGAAGTATTTATCTACAAATGTTCATTCCGGGGCTTTGGATGAACATTCTCTGCTAATGTCACAGTTTTATATTATATAATATCCTCCGCCGTATGTCAACCACTTAATCGGGAAAAAATGCCACAAAAACATCATAAAAACGTGATTTAGTCCACATATTTCATTTCGATCAGGGTCAGCCCCCTGGCCGGCGCCGTGGGACCTGCCCGGCGCCGTTCCCTGGCCTCCAGAATCTGCTCCATCTCCCCAGGACGGATCTGTCCCATGCCAACCGCTATCAGCGTGCCGGCAATGATCCGGACCATGTTGTAGAGGAACCCATTTCCCGTGACCCGGATGGTGATCATGTCCTCCTCATCCCGTCTGATATCCAGGCTGTATATTGTGCGGACCGTGTCCGTCACCTGGGTATGCACGCTGCAGAAGCTTTTAAAGTCATGCTCCCCTGTGAGTATGTCCGCTGCCCGGCACATCTGATCCAGATCCAGGTGAAAATAGCAAAAATGCGAATAGAAACGCTGGGTAGGCATCTCAATCCTTCGGTTCATGATCTTATATTCATATGTTTTAATGCATCTGTGTTTCCTGGGATGCCAGTCCGCCGCTACCTCCTCCGATGACTGGACCCGTATATCCTCGGGCAGCCGCTGGTTTAAGGCCAGGCAGATCTTATCCGCCGGCATGCGGTGTTCTGTGTCAAATACAGCCACATTGCCCCGGGCATGTACGCCTGAGTCAGTGCGGCTGGCTCCGATGACCTGGATCGGCTCTCCCAGAAGCATGGTAAGTTTTTCATTTAATTCAGATTCAATGGTAACCCTGCCCGGCTGTATCTGCCACCCATGGTAATGGGTGCCGTCATAGGCTACCACAAGCCGTACTCGCTTCATCTTTTCCTCCTATCCAGATTCCTGTACTCTCGGAGCCCCGTTCTACAGATACACCCTGGATGCGATCATCACCACCAGGTACAGGGCGAATATCATATATGCGTCATGATCCTCCCGCTTGTACTGCAGCGGCTTCATCTTGGTGCGTCCCTCCCCGCCCCTGTAACAGCGGGCCTCCATGGCCATGGCCAGGTCCGTGGCCCGGCGGAAGGCGGATATGAACAGAGGCACCAGCAGCGGCACCATGGCCTTGGCCTTCTGGATCAGGTTTCCCGTATCAAAGTCAGCTCCCCTGGCCATCTGCGCCTTCATGATCTTGTCCGTCTCCTCCACAAGGATCGGGATAAACCTGAGGGCAATCGACATCATCATGGATACCTCATGGACAGGCACCCTGAACCGTCTTAAAAATCCCAGTCCTTTTTCCAGGCCGTCCGTCAGCTGGTTAGGCGTGGTGGTCAGCGTCATGATGGAAGAACCGATCACCAGGTATACCAGTCTGAGCCCCATAAAGAACGCCAGGCGGACACCTTCCACCGTGATCTTAAATATCCAGAATTTCACAATTACTTGTCCGCCTGTGAGAAACAGGTTAAAGCTCACACTGATGATCAGAAGGATCATGATGGCCTTCAGTCCCCTGACAATAAAACGGAACGGGACCTTTGTGATCTTGATGGCGGCTGACAGCACCAATGTGGCAATGACATACCCCCAAATGTTATCCGCAATGAACAGGGACGCAATAAAGACCATGGTCCCAAACAGTTTTGTCCTGGGATCCAGGCCATGGACCACGGAATCAACCGGGTAATATTGTCCCAATGTAATTTCTCTAAACATTCTTATCCCTGCTGCTTTCTGTCAAATTTCGGTTCCACTGTCCAAGTATCGCTTCCCTTGCCTCTTCCACTGTGGTGATATCCCCATCAATATCAATGCCCTGTGCCCTCAGGTCATGGACCAGATAGGTGATCTGGGGCGCTGCCAGGCCGATCGCTTCCAGCTCTTTGTAGTGGTGGAATACTTCCTTGGGCGTGCCGTCAAATACCTTCTGTCCATGGTTCATCACGATCAGACGGTCCGCATACCTGGCCACATCCTCCATACTGTGTGAAACCAGGATAATGGTCATGTGCCGTTCCTTGTGGAGATGTTCGATCTGATCCAGGATCTCATCCCTTCCTCTTGGATCCAGCCCTGCGGTGGGTTCGTCCAGGATCAGTACCTCCGGCTCCATGGCCAGCACCCCGGCAATGGCCACCCGGCGTTTCTGCCCCCCGGAAAGTTCAAAGGGGGACTGCCTATAATAGGAAGGATCCAGCCCCACCAGCTCCAGCGCCTGCTTGGCTCTGGCTTCCGCCTCCTCCTTGCCAAGTCCCTGATTCTTCGGGCCAAAGCACACATCGGTGAGCACATCCACCTCAAACAGCTGGTGCTCCGGATACTGGAATACCAGCCCCACCTTGCTGCGCAGTTTCTTCATATCATAGCCGTTGTCGTAGATGTTCTCCCCATTGTAGTAGAGTTCCCCGTTACTGGCCTTGATCAGTCCGTTCATATGCTGGATCAGCGTGGACTTTCCCGACCCGGTGTGTCCTATAAGCCCTATGAACTCTCCGTCCTGTATCTCCAGGTTCACGTCAAACAGGGCGTGCTGCTCAAAGGCCGTTCCTCCGCCATATACAAAATTCAGATCAACTGCTTTAATAGACATCTGTTTTCTCCTTACCGTCACTCCAACGCCCAGTGTTCAAAGGCCTCCTATGCCTGCCTGATCAGGGGCGCCAGTTCCTTTACCAGCTGTTCCCTGGTAAGGATGCCATCGGACAGAGGCATCCCCGCCTCCTTTAACTCATACGCCAGCTCTGTCACCTGGGGTACATCCAGGCCGTGTTCCTTTAACTCCCTGACCCTGGAAAAAATCTCTTTAGGTCTTCCGTCCATCACGATCCTGCCCTCATCCATCACAATGATGCGGTCAGCCTCCGTGGCTTCCTCCATATAGTGGGTGATCAGAAGGACGGTGATCCCCTCTGCCCGGTTCAGCTCATGGACGGTCTTAATGACCTCCCTGCGGCCATTGGGATCCAGCATGGCCGTGGGCTCGTCCAGTATGATGCACTGCGGCTTCATGGCCATCACACCGGCAATGGCAACCCTCTGCTTCTGGCCTCCTGACAGCTTGTTAGGGGACTGAAGGCGGAATGCCGTCATCCCCACCGCCTTAAGGCTCTCCTCCACCCGCTTCCATATCTCCTCAGTAGGCACGCCTATGTTCTCAGGGCCAAAGCCCACGTCCTCCTCCACAATGTTTCCGATGATCTGATTATCCGGATTCTGGAACACCATTCCCGCGGTCTTTCTCACATCCCACAGGTGTTCCTCGTCCCTGGTGTCCATGTCACTGACCCACACCGTTCCCTCTGTGGGCATCAGCAGTCCGTTTATATGCTTGGCAAAGGTAGATTTACCGGAACCGTTATGACCCAGGACAGCCACAAAATCACCCTTTTGTATATCCACGTCCAAACCGTCTATGGCACGGTTTACTTCTTCTATATTCTCTTCCTCGTCACGCCTGATATATTCATAGACCAGTTTTGCTGCCCTTACGATTCCCATATGATCTTCCTTTGCTTCCTTCTATTGTTTACGTTTTTCAATTGTAGATGAAATTACTATAGAAGTCAAGTATGGCGCATAAAATAAGAGGTCCGGCAGAACCGGACTTACCTGTCCCGGTCCTGCCGGACCTCCTTTTTCTGGGATGACTGCGATCCCTATCTCACCATACACGGTTTCTTATGGTCAAACTTCCATCCGGGGATCAGGTACTGCATAGCCACCCCGTCATTTCTGTCCCCGTAAGGAAGGGTACGGTAGAGTTCATTGGCTTTCATGACAGCATCCATGTCCACCTCAATGCCCAGTCCCGGTTCTTTGCGGATCTCAATGACACCGTTCCTGATCTCCATGGGATTCTTTGTCAGGTACTGGCCGTCCTGGTACACATAATGTGTATCCAGTGCCGTGATATTCCCCGGAGCGGCCGCCGCGCTGTGGGCAAAGATAGCCAGGGAAATATCAAAATGGTTATTGGAATGGGACCCCCAGGTCAATCCCCAGTCATTTAGCACCTGTCCCATTCGCACAGATCCGCTCATGGTCCAGAAATGCGGGTCCGCCAGCACGATATCCACAGCGGTCTGGCTGGCTGCATGGTAGAACTGGCGCCAATCAGTGGCGATCATGTTGGTGGCTACCTGAAGGCCTGTGGCATTTTTAAATTCCCTCATAATCTCACGGCCGGAAAATCCTCTCTCCTCACCGCAGGGATCCTCTATATAGGTAAGAATGCCGTTCATCCCCTGACAGTACCGGATGGCCTGCTCCAGAGTCCAGGAGCCGTTGGGATCTATGTTGATCCTGGCGTCCGGGAAGTTCTTTTTCAGGGCCCGGACGGTTTCCATTTCCTCCCAGCCGTTTAATACGCCGCCTTTTAGCTTAAAGTCCTTGAACCCATATTTTTCTTTCATGGCGTATGCATTCTCAACAATGCGGTCCGTGGTCATGGCTGTCCTGCGCCTGAGGCTGAACCATTTGTCATCAGAATCACTTTCATCCAGGTACTTCATATCCGTCTTTGTATGATCCTGGCAATAGAACAGATACCCCAGGATCACCACCTTATCCCTCTGCTGTCCATCTCCCAGCAGTTCGCAGACAGGCAGGCCCAGGAATTTCCCCATCAGATCCAGCAGGGCGCATTCCACCGCTGTCTCCGCATGTACCACAAACTTCAGGTTGCTCAGGTCCAGCTTTTGAAGCCCCTGCCCGTCATTGCCCCCGGGCACATATCCGTTATTTCTGATGCAGCTGACAATGCTCTTGTACTCTCCAATCGTCCTGCCCACCACCAGGGGGACGTAGCTTTCAAGTATCTTTGTGATATCATCCCCGCCGTGCACCTCTCCCACTCCCGTATTGCCGGAGTTATCCGTTATGACCACGATATTCCTGGTAAAGAGAGGGGAATGGGCCCCGCTTAAGGACAGGAGCATGCTGTCGTATCCCGCACAGGGAATGACCTTCATATCCGTTATTACAGGTGTTTTGCTTAACATTAGGTTACCTCCATCCGGAAGGCCTATCCCATCAGGCCTTATTCTGCAATTCTATCTTCTGTGCTTCTAATTTCTTGCTTCTCTTATTATCAAAATATGCATAGGCAAGTGAGATCAGGATCAGGACCCAGATCACATTGCCGATGGGCCTGTTAAAAAATGCTGCAAAGCTTCCCTCTGAAGACTTTAACACATCGATAAAATATTTCTCAAAGTCATCTCCCAAAATAAAGCCAATGAGGAAGGGAGCGGAGGGGATTCCGGTTTTGCTGAACACAAAACCAACAATTCCAAAAATCAGCAGAGTCCACACATCAAACATATTTCCGTTGCGGATAGCATAGGAGCCCACCACGCACATCAGGATCACAACCGGATAAAGGCGGTTTTTCGGGATGTTGATGATCTTTGCAATATACTTAATGGGATAAAACATTACTACAAACATGATGATGTTGCACACCACCAGGCCAAGAAGGATATCCCTCCAAAGATCCGGGTTCTGGGTAATGAACAACGGTCCCACCTGGATTCCCTGTAAAAGGAAGGCGCCTACCAGAACTGCCGTGGTGCTGTCTCCCGGAATTCCCAGGGACAAAAGAGGGATCAGGGCACCGCCGGTCAGTGCATTGTTTGCCGCTTCGGAGGCAACCAGACCATCCACACAGCCCTTTCCGAATTCATCCGGATGTTTGGAGAAGTTTTTGGCCTGGCTGTAGGACAGAAGGGATGCCGCGGAACCGCCCACTCCGGGAAGGATTCCCATAAACGTACCAATGGCGGAGGAACGGATCGTATTAATGCCCTGTCCCTTTAAGTCTGAGAAGGAGAACCCCTTTCCTCCGCCCTTGATGCCGCCTTCCATCTTTGGATTCCGTTTCATTCCCGTTTCCGCTTCCAGCAGGATCTGTGAAAGGGCAAACAGTCCGATGAGGACAGGAAGCAGCTGAAACCCGCTTCCCAGTTCCACAGTCAGAAAGGAGGGCACCATGCGCAGCTGCTGGTTGTCAAAGAAGCGGCCGATCAAGGTAACCAGCACGCCCAGGAAACCTGCAAAAACTCCCTTTGTCATGGAACCCTTGGAAAGGGCTGCAATAACCGTCATTGCAAATACAATGATCAGGAATTTTTCAACAGCGGAAAACTTGATGGCCAGTTTTGCCAGCGGGGGTGTAAAGAAGAACAGGGCCAGCAGGGAGATCAGACCGCCGATCAGCGATACAGTGATACCGATCTTCAGCGCCCTCTCACCTTCTCCTCTGGCAGCCATGGGGTGACCGTCAAAACCCGTTGTAATGGAGGAAGGCGTGCCCGGGATATTGATCAGGATAGCCGGTACAAGGCCGCCGCTGATGCCGCCTACATAAAGACCCAGCAGCAGGCAGAGCGCCTGGCCCAGGTCCAGTGAATACGTCAGCGGCAGAAAAACCGCTATTGCCATGGTTGCTGTCATACCGGGAAGTGCTCCAAATACAATACCGATCACCACTCCGAGGAACGACATTATAATATTCATAATTCCAAACATGATCGAAACCTCCTTTTATGGTAAAGTGATGCGGAACAGGACCCCGAATACCAGCCAGATAAATATGGAAAATCCAACTGATATGACACCGGATGTTATCATGCTCTTTTTTGTTCTCTCATTGTCAAAGAGAACATTTAACAGAAAGATACTGATGATGCTGGCCGGAAGGAATGTTAAAAACTCCATCAGGTAAATATAAACAATAAAGGTGAGGATACTCCCCAGCAGCTTTACCTTATCCCATCCTGGCATAAAGAAACGGTAGTTCTTAAGGTTAATAAATGGTGTTCCTGTTTTCTTGCAGCTGATCATCCTTTGGACTGCTATGATGATTAAGAGAATCACCAGAATTACCATCACGATCCTGGGCATGACCCAGTGTGATGTTGAATTTATAATCTTAAGCTTCACAAGCTTTCCCTCCTCTTAAGGAGCACTCAGCGCCCGTGTTCCGGGCGCTTATGTGCGTTTTAGCCGGTTGTCACTGAGTCAGGCCATGGTCACTGTGTCAGACTATGATCACTGTGTCAGACTATGATCACTGTGTCAGGTAATCAAAGTCCGGGCATGCCTCAATCAGCTGGGTCATGTCTGTTCTCTTATTGTAGATAAATTCTTTTGCTGCCGCGGAATCCAGATATGCGCCTCTGTAATTTAACTTGGCCATATCGGACTGGAAATTGGCATTTTCACAAACCTTGGCTGCTGCTGCATCCACTGCCTTTGCAAATTCGGCATCAATATTCTGAGGATAGTATACAAGGAAATCTTTGGACAGTGAAAATGGTTCATTATTAAAGGTGATTCCCTGCTCGGCATAAGTAGGAGCATTTTCAGCGCCCTCAATCTCATCCAGAAGGCCCACGCATTTCATGGCCAACTGCTTGTCGTCAACACCCACATACTGCTGGATTCCGTAATAATCATCAAAAATAATGTCTACATTGCCGTCCCATAACATCTGACGCTTCTCAGAGGTAACACCTGCTGCGATCACGCGGAGCTGGTCAGCTACTTCCTGGCCGTAGTTGTCAAGTACCCAGTTGTAGTACGCAAGATAGCACAGGGTGGATACGGAGCCGTTCTCACAGGCCACGCGGATCTCAGCATCCGGATTTGCCTTCAGGTATTCAGCTGCTTCCACCATTGTACTGTAAGGCGCATCGGCCTTGGCTGCAAAACAGCATCCCGGGTTCTGGGCCACTCTTGGGCCAACGGTGATATTTTCAAGTGCGTATTCTTCTCCGTATGTGCCAAACACAACACCCAGGTACATCATGTCGTGGAAGATCGCGATGGTGTCGCCCTTGCCCTTATCGGTACGGAGGATCTCAAACATCTCTGCCGCGCCAACGGGATCAACTTTTGCATCCCAACCCATCTCTTCTGCCAGGTAACGGGTCACTGTATCAGCTATAAGGTAGCTGTCACCGCTGGTGGAGGAGGAACCGATCACCACGCGGACGGATTTCTTTCTGTTGCAGCCTGCCAGGCAGGTCACTGCCATTGCCAACACCAATAACATACACAATACTCTTCTCTTCATTACTCATTCTCCTTTTTTATATGTTTATTTATCTTACCAGACAAGGACGTTTGGGATCAAATTTCCAGCCGGGTATCAGGTACTGCATACCCATTGCATCATTTCTGGCCCCAAGGCAGTTTTCCAGGTAAAGCTGGTTTGCCTTCTTGATCTGGTCCATATCCACCTCAACTCCAAGGCCCGGCTTTTTCGGGACAGCCACGCATCCGTCCACGATCTGAAGCGGCTCCTTGGTCAGGCGCTCCAGGCCCTCCTGCCAGATCCAGTGCGTATCCAGCGCATTGTACTCTCCCGGGACAGCTGCGCCCACCTGGGTAAACATGGCCAGTGAGATGTCAAAATGGTTGTTGGAATGGGAACCCCATGTGTAGCCAAAGTCATGACACATCTGTCCCACCCTTACGGAGCCGGCCATGGTCCAGAAATGAGGGTCTGCCAGGATGATATCCACTGCCTGGGATTCCAGGGAGTGTCCTACTTCCCTCCAGTCCGTGGCAATCATGTTAGTGGCTGTGGGGAATCCTGTACGGCGGCGGAACTCGCTCATGATCTCACGCCCGGAGTACACTCCCTCTGCACCGCACGGATCCTCACAGTATGTTAGGATGCCCTGCATTCCTTCCACGTATTTAACCGCCTGTTCCAACAGCCATCCGCCGTTGGGATCCAGATCGATCCTGGCATGGGGGAATTCCTTTTTCAGGGCCCGGATGACATCCATCTCCTCGTTTCCTGGAAGCACGCCGCCCTTTAATTTAAAATCCTCAAACCCGTATTTCTCTTTTGTAGCCTTTGCAAAAGCCACAATGGACTCGGCTGTCAGAGCTTCCTCATGGCGGATCCTGTACCACTCACAATCGGAATCAGGCTCTGAAAGATAGGGAAGATCCGTCTTGTTCCTGTCTCCCACAAAGAACAGGTAACCCAGCATACGAACCTTGTCTCTCTGCTGTCCTTCTCCCAAAAGCTCACACACAGGTACCCCAAGATGCTTTCCCAGCAGATCCAGGCAGGGCGCCTCAATGGCTGTCACCACATGCACACCGGTGCGCAGGTCAAAGGTCTGGTTCCCTCTCACATCCTCCTCGCCCTTTTCCTCCAGGTGCTTCTTTACCTTTAGCAGCGTACTCTTATATTCCGCCACCTTGGTGCCCACCACAAGGGGAATGCACTCTTCCAATGCCTTTGTGATCTTCTGTCCTCCCGGCACCTCACCCACGCCTGTCTCACCATTGTCCCCGTACAGAACCACCACGTTCCTGGTAAAATACGGCGCATGGGCTCCGCTCAGGTTCAATTCCATGCAGTCACAGCCTGCAACCGGCCAGACTTCCATCTTTGTAATTGTTGGCGACATTTTCACTACCTCCCAGCTTATGAATTATGTGTTATTTTTTACTTACTGCGCTTTTTAACAAAATGTTAACCGTCATTTTGTAATTTTGCTCTTGTGTTTTTCATGTCTTTATTGTATAAAATATATATAACTAAGTCAAATTACTTGTTTCGATAGAAAGACTAAGTAAAACTTATTCACAAATCAGGAGAAGGAATATGGATCTGAAACAATTAGAATACATTGTGAAAATTGCAGATGAGAACAGCATTACACGGGCAGCCGAACGCCTTTACATATCCCAGTCCGGTCTGAACCAGCAGCTTCTGAAATTGGAATCTGAGCTGGGCATCCAGCTGTTCCACCGCAGCAAGAACGACCTGCGCCTCACAGAGGCCGGTAAGGTCTATGTAAGTTACGCCCGCCAGATGCTTCAGTTAAAGCAGGAAGCCTATGATATACTTAATGACATGGCCGACAACAAGGTGGGACGCCTGTCCGTGGGACTCACACCGGAACGAGGCATTACCATGCTGATGAGCATCTATCCCCAGTTCTATCAGCAGTTTCCCCACATCACCATAGAGCCTCAGGAGATCGGCGTAAAGAATCAGCAGTCCATGATATCCAAGGGATACCTGGACCTGGGCTTTGTCACCCTCAGCGAGAAGGACAAGACAAATGATGAGTATATCCATATCTACTATGAGAATATCCTTTTGGCCGTTCCCCGGTCCCACCCCCTGGCCAGACACGCCAATCCCCCGGGACAGCCCTTTGCCACTGCTGACCTGCGTGACTTTAAGGACATGCAGTTTGTGCTGATGTTTAAGAACTCCACCCTGCGCACGGTCATAGACCCCCTTTTTGAGGAGGCCGGCTTCGTTCCCCGGATCTTGTTTGAGACCTCCAGCAACCTGACCCTGTGCAACATGGTGAAAAACAACATGGCCTGCTCGCTGATCACTCAAAACTATGCCAAGGAGCAGCAGGATGTGGCCTACTTCTACCTCCCCTCCCATCCCTTCTGGGAGCTGTGCGCCACATACAAAAAAGGTCATTACCTCACCAAAGCGGGTAAGACCTTTATTGAACTGGCGATTGAATATTATCATTCCACGGCAAAAGAGAACAACCAGAGCGTGGTCTGAGTGGAATCCATACGTCCAGTCCACCCCATAGTTCATTCCACTCCCTATGCTTTCATTTTCCTCTTATTTGCATACATTCCCGCATCCGCCCTGTTTAATGTTCCCTCTAAGTCCGAGTCCAGGACCGGGTCATAAAAGGCCGTACCGGCTGCCACAGAGGCGTCAAAGCTGCACCGGCTGCTGTATTCCTCCATTGTACATCTCAGGACCTGGACACCCTCTTCTACTTCCTGAGGGGAGACGCCTGAAAGGATGACCGCAAACTCATCCCCTCCTATACGGAACACCTGTCCCCGTGGGAATGAATCCCGGATCGCATCCGCCGCTGCGCGGATATATTCATCCCCCTTATCATGTCCGAAGGCATCGTTTACACCTTTCAGGTCATTCAGGTCACACATCACCAACGCCCATACTGACGTTTCATCCAGCCTCCCTTTGATCTGTTCCATGACCGTTCCAAAGGCCATACGGTTCTTAACCCCGGTGAGTCCGTCCCTGTCGCGCTCCTTTTTTAATGCCTTTGTCTGAAGGACCTCATCCGTCACATCCTCCACCACACAGCGCACAGGATTTTCTGAATTTTTCCGAGTTATCTTAATCCACCGGTACTCACCCTCCGCCTCCATCTTATAGACTCCCTCCTCCCCGGATTCCAGGGACTTAAGTTCCTTTAAAAAGGCGATAAACTGATTCTTATCCCTGGAAAACTTCCGTTCCTGTTCCCTGGTAAGATTAAACAGACGGGGGATCTGACTGGTCATATAAACCCGGCCTGAGTGACCGCCGATCTCAAAAACACCTACCGGAAGCCCGGATAGCTCGATCAGCTTGGCATGTCTTGTAAACCATTGGCTGGTGATAATGGCTGTGATAAACCCAATGATAATGGACACAAGAAAGGAATAATTCAGGATCCTCCCTATCTTTTCCGGGAACTGAAGAAGGACCGGCCGTTCTATCAGCCCGATGATATACCATTCCTCATTCTCAAAGGGCGTATTGTAATAATACATTCCCATGGGGTTGAGACAGGCAAATATCTCCTCATTGCTTTTGTGGTTCATAAGCCTGTAAACGGAATTTTCCTGGTCCACACTGGTAAGATCCAGGGGCTTCCCCTCCTCCAGCATTCTCTTCTGCATGGCGCCATGGGTCACGGCTGCCCGCAGCTGTCCCTCCTCATCTCTGATCCCCAGAACATACCCATATGCGTTGGCTGTCTGCAGATCGGATGCTGGAAGGAAATGATACAGGTAGCTTACGGATATTTCCACGCCGAATATGGCCTTAACGTTTCCATCCGCTCCAAACAGAGGAGTGGAGTATGTAATGACCTCCTCATCCTGAGGGTTGACCTTAAAGGGAGGGCTCCAGTATCCCAACCACTTGGACTTGCCTATCTCCCGGGCCGCCTCATATGGTTTTGTCACAAACGCCTGGTTGGAATCTGTCATATTCAGGCGGAAGCTCCAGTTTGCCGTGGTTGCAATCTGCATTTTCTCCGCCACATTCCATGGTCCTACCAGCATATAAAGGTTGGAGTTCTCCCTGCTGCTCCTGTCCGGATTATTGTTTCTGAAGTACAGGGCAGGCAGGGAATGATCCGCATCCTCCCCCTGCTCCGGGATCACAAGAAATGCTCCCGTTGTTTTGGTGCGCAGCATTGCATCCATGACAAGGGGCGCCATCTCCTCCAGGATCTGGTCAGCCTGTTTGGCATCTGCCTCTGTCTCAAAAAACTGGCTGATCTGTTCCATGTCATAATCCAGATTCGTCCAGATATTCTTCATTTGATTTTCCAGATTATTGCTGCGGCCATTGACTTTTTCCGAGAAAAAGCGGTACTGATTGGCCTCAGCCTGCTTCAGAACACCTCCCTGCACCATAAGGGATGCCAGCAAAATGCTCTGGAATATAGCAAAACAGATAAACACCACTGCCAGCTTAAATGCGATTGAACTGCTAATATTCTTTTTACCCATCTGTCCTACCAGCCATCTCCTTTATGAGAGCTTCGTACCATTCTTTCAAGTTCCCTTCTCCCAGAAGGTCACGCTCCACACCTTCCCGGCTCTCTCCGGCCTCCATCCTCCGCTTTTTCTCATGGAGATCAAGGGATACCTTATCCTCCAGGGAAGACGCAAAGGTCTGGGTCATATCGTATGAACCCTCAAAGGGCCTGCGGATATAGAACTCCCGGGCGCTCATGGCATCCAGGGCAGTCTGTATGCTGCTCCTGACCACGGCCGCGTTGTTGGATTCATCCACCCGGCCTAAAAGGTCGTTAACAGATGCCAGCGTCTCCATTTCCACCGGAAGGTAACCGGTGGATACGGCAAACCGGATATTCTGCTCCGGCTGCGTAAACCACTTAAGGAACTGGACCGAGCCGTATTCATGAGCCGTATCAGATGCAAACACGGCCATGTTTGCCCCTCTCTGGGTCATATAGGAGGTTCCGTCCTGAAAGGTGGGGTATGGAAGGCTTTCGCACTCGATGACATGGGACTGGTTCTCACTCTCTATCACCTCCCGGGGAAAGAAACCGGCCCCGGCAGAGGAACCGATGTAAGCCATCAGACGGCCGCTCTTGATCCCATCCTGATTATATACGCTGCTCTCATACCATCCCTTGATGTGGGGCACATAGAAGGCATCCCAGGCTTTTGCTGCAATTTCCTCCGGATAGGTAAATTCCACCTTGCCGTCCCTGATCTGATACACCTGACCACCCATCTGTGCTGCGGACAGCATCATAAAGTCATTGTATGAATTCATGCCCAGGAACGCGCATCCACCAGACCATTCATAGTACATGGAAGCTGCCTCCGACAGCCCTTCCCAGGTCTGCAGCAGATCCATGGAGGCGCCGGTTTCCTCAGCAAACCGGTCCCAGTCCGTTCTGTTAAGATATAAAAGTTCCGTGGATTTTGAGACCGGGATCATTTTAAATCCTCCGGAGGCGTCCCACACACCCTCCTCCAAAAATTCCGGCCTGTATTTTTCCCTTTCCTCTTCTGTAAAATATTGGTCCAAACTGACCAGAGGGGCTATCTTATCCAATCGATACGCATTATCCGGATAGGATGCAAATATATCCGGAAGGGGGTCTGACCCTATCACATGATTAGCTGACGCGTAAAGGACATCCTCCAGCTCCTCGCTGGAGCCGTATCCCACCGCATCCAACACGATCCCCTGTTCCATACCCACGGTCTCGTTAAACTCCATTACCAGATCGTCAAATTGGGCCTTTGCCACTGCATTATAAGCATGCCACATGGTGATGACCGTGGGGGATTTAGGATCCAGCACAAGGCTCTCCCTGCCCGCACATCCTGCGCCCCCCAGCAGCACCCCCAGCAGCATAATTGCCAGGACCCTATATTTCCTTCGATTCATTGTCCTTCTCCAATACCAAACATACAGCCTGTAATACATCGTTATTTTTAAGTATACACGATTGTAAACACAGTGTCTATTTGATTTTCTTGCATATGATATGGATAAATTACGTTTTTATAAGGGATCTTCCCATTCTATTATATGCGGAAGAATCTGCAGATAGCCTTCCGTCCGGAGTTTGATATGCAGCCTGGACCATGTAAGGAATGACCATTTTAAGAAAGAATCCCCGAAGAGACATTGCTCTTTGGGGATTCAACTTATATATGTTATATCGATTTACCGCCGGACATTTACCCGTGCCTGCACATGGCCGGCAGTCTACTGCACCCAGGCCCCGTCACCGCCCACCTGATATCCGTCCGGTGTCGTAGTCCCCGCGGCCATGGATCCGTCCTGGTACATATAATACCACTTGCCGTCCAGCTCGTTCCATCCCGTTACCGCGTATCCCTCCGGGCTGAAATAGTACCATTTGCTCATAATGCGTTCCCATTTGCCGGCAGCGACCGTACCGTCATGATAGGTAAAGCGCCGCCCCTGCTGGTAATCCCCCCAGGTGCCGTCTGTAATGCCCGGATCATTTGACTGGGAGGAAAGGGAGCTTACCGGTTCTCCGTCCTCCAGATAGTCCTGCTGGTTTCCGTTCCTTGCAATGGCAGCCACCTCAAAATAGTAGGCTGTGCCGGACTTGGTCATAAAGGGAGAAAAGTCGTAGGAGGTGGCTCCCTCCACGATCTGACTCACCACTGACCCCTGGTCGTCATAGAGCACCACACGGTAGGTATTGGCGAATTTTACGCTGTTCCAGGTGGCAACAGAGGGGTTATCACTGTCCCATCCGGCCCAGGTGGTGCTGTCTAACTGGGCCGCGGCCTGGTAGGTGAACTTGACCGTATACACGTACCCGGAATCCGCCTCGTAATCACTGCCCGTGTACTTCTTTACAGAGGTGATCTGTGCATCATTGCGGCCATTGACCACCTTAATCTCCAAACTGCTCTTGGTAAGCCCCGTGCTGCTTCCCAGATAAACCGTACCCGTCACATCATTGCCCGCTGTCCAGTTCTCAGGGCTTTTGGACCAGGACACATCCGACAGCATCTCAATGGCGTCTGAATCCTCCTCGGACACATATACATCCGGCTCCAGGGGATGGACCTTATTCTTGTCATTATCATCCCTGCTGACCCCCTGGCTGTCATACTGGTTTTCAATCTCCAGCCTATACGCGGACTTAGCCTGGGCTGTCATGCCCAGGCCAATAACCATCCATATTGCTGCAGCGGCTGTCACTGCATATCTGCTCTTTTTCATAGTATCTCCTTTCAACTGTCCTTTTTGATCTCCTCTATGAAAAATGCCGCCACACAATCTTTTCCTCACATTGCTCCCACAAACCTCAATCAGACTTCAGGAAGACCGGCCCCGATCAGTCTCTAATGCTGCCAGACTCCATTGGCATCCAGGATAAATCCGTCAATGGATGTATTCACTGCCTTGGATCCGTCACCCGGGTAGAAATAGTAATAGTTGTTCTCCACCTTGTACCATCCCTCCACCATGGCTCCGCTCTCATTCATAAAATATGTCTTGCCGTTAATAGTCAGCCAGCAGTTCTTTACCATGGCTCCTTCCGGTCCGCCATCATTGGGATTCAGATAATACCAGATATTGCCGCTCTTGATCCATCCCTTCCTCATATCTCCGCTTTCACCCATGTAGTACCAGTATCCGCCAGTCTGCTGCCATCCCGTGAGCATACGGCCTGAGGTGTCAAACAGATACCACTTGTCGTTCCATTTAAGCCATCCGTTCTTCTGAAGGTTTCCGTCCGGGTACCGGAAATACCAATAATCCCCTTCCTTTCTCCACCCCACGTCCGTATTGCCGCCGCTGGGAGTGCTGCCTCCGTTATCCTGGCCGCTGCCGTCCGATACCTCGTCCTCATCAATATACAGGTCACCGGCTTCGGTCCATTCACTCTTCTTGCCGTACTTTTTCTCCTCATCCGTGTGAGGCACGGTCCTAACCTTAAAGGAGTAATCCCCCTCCTTGGTCATGTAGGGATAGAAATTGTAGGAGGTTCCCTTGTAGTCCTCCAGCTTTTTAACGACCGATGAACCGCGGTAGAGATATACATCATAATACCCTGAGCTGTTCTCCCCTGCTTCCCATCTGGCCCTTCCCTTGCTGCTTCCCCACTCAGCGTCCTCCGGGGGCTCATAGGTTCCTTTGATCCCCGTTGCCCTAAGGACCACCTTCAAGTCGCTTCCGCTCTTGGTGGCTGATACAAAGGTTCCGCCGCTGATACTTACATTGTTGGAGCTGTAGCTGCTGCGGAAACGGTATTCATAGGCACTGCTGCTGGATGTATTGGGCTCCAGCCACACGGTGATCTTGGGGGTATCCCCAATGCCCACCTCTTTATCATTCGTCCACTCTGCTGACGCCACCTCATATTTGCTGGACGAGGAGTACACCTTGCTTCCGCTGTCGCTGGAACTGGTTCCCAGGCTGTCTCCGCTGTTCACCTCATCTCCTGAATCCAGATCAATGCTCACCTTTAGTGAGACACTTGTTATATACTTATAGTCGCTGGCTGCCAAAACCTGTACGGGCATCGCTGTCATCAGCGTGCCTGCTGTCAGGGCCAGGCATAACATTCGTTTCATGCTTCTCATGAACGCTCAACCTCCTCCAAAGGGCTGCACCCTTATATTTTCTTTACCTGTTTCTATTATAGCCCAGATGACAGTTTTGCGTCAACTTACGATATTCTTGCGATGTTTTCGTAATTTTACAAAGTTCTGACAAAAAAGCGGCCGGGGGGAGAATCAATGTGCGCCGACAGGCGCACGCAAAAAGACTGCAGACACACTTACGCGCATCTGCAGCCCTATTATGATTTGGATTATACTAATTCAATGAGAACTTCCATTGCAGCATCGCCCTTACGCGGACCAACCTTAACGATTCTGGTGTAACCACCGTTACGGCTTGTATACTTAGGAGCAATATCATCAAAAAGCTTAGCTACCATGTCAACAGACTTGGTGTTTTTCTTCTTGCCGGCTGGTGTGGAAGGAACCTCGGTCACGCCGTAAAGGACCTTTAACATCTGCCTTCTTGCATGCAGTCTGGAAGGCATATCCTTTTTGATTTCCTTCTCCACTTCATCATATACAGTAACTTTCTTGCCGTCAACAACCTCTTTGACCCTCTTGCCGTCTTTGTCCTTGCGGGCAACCTTAGCAGTAACCTTAACGGTCTCATAGTTGTCTTTTTCCTTCACTGCCATGGCGATCAGTCCTTCTGCAACTTTGCGGATCTCCTTTGCCCTGGTCTCAGTTGTCCTGATGTGACCATGATATAACAGTGCTGTTACCTGGCTTCTGATCAAAGCCTTTCTCTGATCGGAAGTTCTTCCTAATTTTCTATATCCTGCCATTGTATTTTCCTCCGTTATTGTGGAACACCTTCACCATGCTTCCTCGGACTTACTGGTTCAGGCATTGACGCCCACATATTTATTTGGCTGCCTCGGCCATGCTTCTTTGGACTTACTGGCCGGGGTGTTAATATACCAGCTTCCTCGCAGTGCTCGGTCGCTTAGTTATCGTCACTTGGATTCAGCTGCAAGCCTAATTCTTTCAGCTTTGCCAGCACTTCCTCAAGGGATTTGCGGCCCAGGTTACGAACCTTCATCATGTCCTCGGAAGTTCTGTTGCACAGTTCTTCCACAGTATTGATACCGGCTCTCTTCAGACAGTTGTAGGAACGAACGGAAAGCTCCAGTTCGTCAATATTCATCTCAAGCACTTTTTCCTTCTCATTGTCTTCCTTCTCTACCATGATCTCTGCTGTCTTGGCATTCTCGGAAAGGTCAATGAACAGGTTCAGATGCTCGCTGAGTACCTTGGCTGCCAGGCTGACTGCCTCATCGGGAGCCAGGGTGCCGTTGGTGTAGATCTCAAGTGTAAGTTTGTCAAAGTCAGTCTGCTGGCCAACACGGGTGTTGGTAACAGCCATATTGACGCGCTCTACCGGGGTATAGATGGAATCCACCGCGATCACGCCGATCGGCAGATCATCGTTCTTATTCTTATCCGCGCTGATATATCCACGGCCCTTTGTAATGGTGAGCTCCATGTAGAATTTGCTGTCCGTGCCGCCGCTTAATGTAGCGATGACCTGGTCAGGATTCATGATCTCGATATCAGCATCTGCCTGGATATCTGCTGCAGTAATTACGCCTTCACCCTCAAATTCAATGTATGCAACCTTGGGTTCATCGGTATCGCTGTTGTTCTTGATCGCTAAGCTTTTGATGTTCATAATAATCTCAGTTACATCTTCCTTAACTCCAGGAATAGAACTGAACTCATGCAAAACGCCATCGATTTTTACCTGACTCACTGCGGCTCCGGGTAAAGAAGAAAGCATAATTCTTCTTAAGGAATTGCCCAGCGTAGTGCCGTAACCTCTCTCAAGTGGTTCAACTACAAACTTGCCGTATCTCTTGTCTTCTGAAATCTCTGCGATTTCAATATTTGGTTTTTCAAAATCGAACACTAATAGCCCCTCCTTTTTGGGTTTCTATCAAATCTCGAGGGATATAAAACCTGCACACAGCAGAACACAACCTGGGCCAATGCAGAGTCCGGGTTTTACGTCCTGCAAAGTACGCCTGTCCGTTAAAGACAGGCATACCTTGTACAATCTATAGAGAATGGCAGGATTATTTGGAATACAACTCGACGATAAGCATTTCGTTTACTGGAACATCAATCTCATCCCTGGTTGGCAGTTCCTTAACAGTACCGCGCAGGTTCTCCTGGTCCACTTCCAGCCAGGATGGTGTCAGGCGTCCGCCTGTCACTTCCAGAATATCTTTATATCTCTGAGCAGATTTATACTTCTCTCTTACTTCGATCACATCACCGGCCTTAACCTGGTAAGACGGAATGTTTACAGGCTTGCCGTTAACCAGAATATGCTTGTGGTCAACGATCTGCCTTGTCTCCTTACGTGTGCGGCCAAGGCCCATACGGAACAGTACGTTGTCCAGTCTGCACTCCAGAAGGATCATCAGGTTGGTACCAACCATGCCGTTCATCTTAGATGCCTTAGCATAGTAGTTACGGAAAGGTTTCTCTAACACACCATAAATGAATTTAGCTTTCTGCTTTTCTCTCAGCTGCATGCCGTATTCACTTAACTTTTTATTTGATCTTTTTGATTCTCTGTTTGACTTTTTATCAATTCCTAAATAGACCGGATCCAGTCCAAGGGATCTACATCTTTTAAGAACAGGAACTCTATCTACTGCCACTTTAATTACCTCCTAATTAAGATCATCAGACTCTTCTACGTTTTGGCGGACGGCATCCGTTATGTGGAACCGGTGTTACGTCCTTAATGCTTGTTACTTCCAAACCACATGCCTGAAGGGCACGGATTGCGGCCTCACGTCCTGAACCAGGACCCTTAACCATAACGTCTACTGATTTTAAGCCATGTACAAGAGCTGCCTTAGTAGCAGTTTCTGCCGCCATTTGAGCTGCATAAGGAGTAGATTTCCTTGAACCTCTAAATCCCAGACCACCGGCACTAGCCCATGATAAAGCGTTACCCTGCGCATCAGTTAATGTAACAATTGTGTTATTAAAAGATGACTGGATATGTGCCTGTCCGCGTTCAACGTTTTTCTTCACACGCTTTTTTGTAACTTTTTTAGTCGTGGACACTTTTTTAGCCATTTTAAACTAACCTACTTTCTCATTTTCTTGAATTCGCTCTTCCTGTTTTTAAAACATGCAAATCGAATTCTGTTACCGTGTTGCTAAATTACTTCTTCTTGTTTGCTACTGTCTTCCTTGGTCCCTTGCAGGTTCTTGCATTGGTCTTGGTTTTCTGCCCACGGACCGGAAGGCTCTTCCTGTGACGGATTCCTCTGTAGCATCCAATTTCCTGAAGTCTCTTGATGTTCATAGCAATTTCCCTGCGGAGATCACCTTCAACAGTCTGAGATTCAGCAATGACGTTAGCCAGCTTCTTCACCTCATCATCGGTTAAATCCTTAACACGAGTATCTGGGTTCACTCCAGCTTCTGTTAAGATACGGTTGGAACTTGTTCTACCGATTCCGTAGATGTAAGTAAGACCGATCTCAATACGTTTTTCTCTTGGTAAGTCAACACCTGAAATACGAGCCATGTGTGTATTACACCTCCTAATTTTAATTAACCTTGTCTCTGTTTATGCTTTGGATTTTCACAAATTACTCTGATACTGCCTTTTCTCTTAATGATCTTGCACTTTTCGCAGATCGGCTTTACGGATGATCTAACCTTCACAGTAATTCTCCTTTCTATAGACCAACAAAGTTGCTCCAGCATTATACCAAATTTTTTCAACAAATGCAAGCACTTTTTTATCTATATTTATTCTTTTTCTTTTCCCCTGGTGTACCGCATCTCTGTACCGTGCCGCTGTACCCTGCGGGGTCCCCAACTCCGCCATCGGCTGTGGTTGGGTGTGGGCTGCCGGCAGCCTTTATTTATCTCTCCAGATAATCCTGCCCTTGGACAGGTCATAGGGTGATAACTCAATGGTCACCTTATCTCCCGGCAGAATGCGGATATAGTTCATACGAAGCTTTCCGCTGATGTGCGCCAGTACCTGATGGCCGTTCTCCAGTTCAACCTGGAACATGGCGTTTGGTAATTTTTCAATTACCACTCCTTCAATTTCAATTACATCTGATTTGGACATATTATTTTACCTCCTACTGCTTGTGGGTGCGTATCAGGGATGCTATCTCCTCATCGCTCACCGTCCCGCCTTCTGTAAGCTTTTTCCTCAAGGTTTCATCGTATTTACCTGTGAGCTGCAAGTGTTTCCTGTTCTTGCGTTTCTGTTTACTCAGGGGATGCCTCCTGCCGTCTGACAGACTAACATATTCCCCTTGGACACTGATTATGATATACAGTTCATCTTTGTCGTGACCTGCTAAACTTTTTACCAGGCCGGCTTCTTTAAACTCTACCATAGGGTCACCTCTGCTACAGCGATAAAATCTCAGGCTCGCCATCCGTGATCAGGATGGTGTTCTCGTAGTGGGATGCCAGTGAGCCGTCCTCTGTCACAACGGTCCAGCCATCATCCGTCCACGCTACATCATAGCGCCCTGCAGTAATCATAGGCTCAATTGCCAAAGTCATTCCCGCCGCCAGCCTGATGCCTTTACGGCGCTGGGCAAAATTAGGGATTTCCGGAGCCTCGTGCATTTCCGTACCGATTCCGTGTCCTACCAGGTCACGGACCACACCGAAGCCAAAGCTTTCTGCATAAGCCTGGATGGCTTTGGATATATCATTGAGATGATTGCCAGCTTTTGCATACTTTATTCCTTCAAAAAAGCTCTGCTCAGTCACCTCCACCAGTTTCCTGGCAGTGTCGCTCACTTCCCCCACAATGTGGGTCCTGGCAGCATCGGATTGATATCCCTTCCATATAACGCCTGTGTCCAGGCTGACGATATCACCATCTTCCAGGTAACGGTGCTTATCCGGTATTCCGTGAACAACTTCATCATTGATGGAGATGCACACAGAAGCCGGAAAGCCCTGATAGTTTAAAAAGGAAGGGATACATCCCTGGCTCCTGATCATCTCTTCGCAGATTCGGTCAATCTCTTTGGTAGATATGCCCGGCTTTACCACCTTGCCCAGTTCTTCGTGTACATTAGCAAGGATCCTGCCAGCTTCCCTCATTAATTCAATTTCCCGTTCTGATTTAATTGTTACCATTATTTATGCTCCTAAAATCTTAACAATGGCCTGGAATACGTCTTCCATATCCATGGTGCCATCCACTTGTGCCAGAACGCCTGCTTTCTGATAATACTCTATAAGAGGCTGAGTCTGATCATGATATACATCAAGGCGCTTCTTAACTGTCTCAGGTTTGTCGTCATCCCTGAGGACCAGTACCTGACCGCACACATCACAGATCCCTTCCTTCTTGGGAGGATTGAATTCAATATGATATGTAGCACCGCAGGCCAGACATGCGCGGCGTCCGGACATACGCTTTACAATGTTCTCATCCGGCACATCCACGTTAACCGCATAGTCAATGGACTCCCCCATCTCGCCCAGCGCCTTTGTAAGGCTCTCCGCCTGGGGAATGGTCCTTGGGAACCCATCCAGTACGTATCCGTTCTGACAGTCAGCTTCATGGATCCGGCCAAGCAGCATGCCTATGGTAATCTCATCCGGCACCAGACCGCCGGCGTCCATAAATGCCTTTGCCTTCATTCCCAGTTCTGTGCCGTTCTTAATATTGGCGCGGAAAATATCTCCTGTTGAAATATGGGGTATCTGATACTTTGCTGCAATCTTTTTTGCCTGGGTACCTTTTCCGGCACCAGGAGCGCCTAACATAATGATTTTCATAGAACCGATCCTCCTCGTTATGAGCACCTACTCACTCTTTATAAACGCAATCAATCCGCCCCTGTGGAATACCGCAAAGGCAGATTGATTAATTCAACTGTGGTTGTTAATCGTTCAAAAATCCCTTATAATAACGCACAAGCATCTGTGATTCTACTGCTTTGATTGTCTCCAGCACCACGCCTACAATAATGATCAAGGAAGTTCCTGAAAATGATATATGGCTTACATTTAATAAACCGGATGCCAGAATCGGAACAACCGCAATGATGATCAGGCCGCATGCACCAATAAAAACAATATAATTCAAAATCTTATTTAGATAATCGCTGGTTGGTTTTCCCGGGCGGATACCAGGGATAAAGCCTCCCTGCTTTTTCATGTTATTAGCCACTTCCAACGGATTGAAGGTAATGGACGTATAGAAGTAAGCGAACATAATCAGCAATGCAATATAAATCACCAGACCAATGGAGTACTCCGGAGACTCGGGTCTGCACCATGAGCCTGAGTTGAGCACCATCAGAATCTTGCCTCCTATGGAGTTGTAATCAACAGTAAAGAACTGAGAGATCACAACAGGGAATGACATGATGGAAGAGGCAAAGATAACCGGCATTACACCTGCGGTATTAATCTTCAACGGGATGTTGGAAGCCTGTCCGCCAACCATCTTGCGGCCAACCATTTTCTTGGAATACTGAACCGGGATTCTTCTCTCCGCATCGTTTAGCACGATAACAAAGACAACCATGGCCAGGATCACAAGAGCAATCACCAAAATGGCAATAGCTGCTGTAAACACAGTCTGTCCGAAGATGAAACGGTAATAAAGGCTCCTCACATCATTGGGAACACTGGACAGGATGTTGAATAACAGTACAATTGAAATACCGTTTCCAACGCCCTTTTCCGTAATCTGCTCACCAATCCACATAAGCAGGGCACTTCCCGTAGTCATTGTAACAATGGCAATGATAATATTCCAGGCATTGTAATCAAGGAGAAGTCCCTGACGGCCAAAGCCGATGGCCATGGCACTTGATTCAATCAGTGCCAGGGCTACCGTGGTATATCGGGTGTATTCCTGAATCTTTTTCCTGCCGTCTTCACCATCCTTTTGCAGCTCTTCCAGTTTTGGAATCGCTATGGTCAGCAGCTGGATGATAATGGAGGATGTGATGTATGGCGTGATGCTCAATGCAAAGATGGACATGGATGAAAATGATCCACCTGTCATGGCATTAAAGAAGCCAAACACATCCGTTGTCTGTTTTGCAAACCAGTCCGCAAAGAATGTTGTTTCGATTCCCGGAATTGGAAGCTGGCATCCAAAACGGATGACTACCAGCATCATAAAGGTATAGATAATCTTTTTACGGAGCTCCTGTACCTTAAATGCATTTCTGATCGTTTTAAACATTAGATCACCTCGCAGGTTCCACCTAAAGCTTCGATTTTAGATTTTGCACCTTCACTGAATGCATTAACCTTAACGGTCAGCTTTTTGGTTAATTCTCCATTTCCAAGGATCTTTACACCATCTCTTGGATTCTTAACGATTCCAGCTTCGATTAATGTCTCAACAGTAACCTCAGCATCGTTATCGAACTGTTCCAGTGCGCTTACGTTAATACCTATAATGGTCTTAGAATTCATATTGGTGAAACCACGCTTTGGGATACGCCTGTATAAAGGCATCTGTCCACCCTCAAAGCCAGGTCTTGTTGCTCCAGAACGGGCTTTCTGACCCTTGTGGCCCTTACCAGCGGTTTTACCATTGCCTGAACCATGGCCACGGCCTTTTCTAAAATTATCGCTATGCTTTGAACCTGCAGCAGGCTGTAAATTTGACAATTCCATGACTGCACCTCCTTACTTTATCTGATTAGATTTCTTCAACTTTTACCAAATGTCTCACACTTGCAATCATGCCTCTGACAGCGCCATTATCTGGCATCTCAACTGTCTTCTGCATCTTGGTCAGGCCAAGGGCAGCAACAGTTGCCTTCTGCTTAGGAACAGCACCGATAGGGGACTTGACTAATGTAATCTTTAATTTCTCTGCCATGTCTTTCTCCTCCTATTAGCCTACAATTTCTTCCACAGATTTGCCGCGCAGTCTTGCAAATTCTTCCGGTGTCTTCAAAGAAGTTAAACCGGCAAGTGTTGCCAGAACAACGTTTGTCTTGTTGTTGGAACCTAAAGACTTGGTACGGATATTCTTGATTCCTGCCATTTCCAGTACGGAACGTGCGGGACCTCCGGCGATAACACCGGTACCTTCAGGAGCTCTCTTTAACAGAACAGCTGCACTTCCGAATTTACCAATAAAATCATGTGGGATACTCTTATTCTCATCTACTGGAATCTCTACCAGATTCTTAATTGCGGCTTCTTTACCTTTGCGGATCGCTTCCGGAACCTCGCCTGCCTTGCCTAAACCAGCACCGACATGGCCGTTACCGTCACCTACTACTACCAGAGCGGAAAATCTCATGGTACGTCCACCTTTAACAGTCTTGGATACTCTCTTGATCGCAACTACCTTGTCATTCAGTTCCATCTGACTGGCATCAATAATTGTACGCTTCATGCTTGTTCTCCTCTCTTAGAAATCCAGACCAGCCTCGCGGGCTGCATCTGCTAATACCTGAATTTTGCCCTGATATATAAAGCCGCCTCTATCGAAAACAACTTCCTTGATACCTTTTTCAAGGGCTCTCTTTGCGATTACTGTACCTACATATGCTGCAGCTGCCTTGTCATTGGTCTTCTCCAGTTCAGCGTTAACTTCCTTCTCAACTGTAGAAGCAGCAACTAAAGTGTTACCAACCGTATCGTCGATAATTTGAGCATACATATGATTATTACTTCTGAACACTGCCAGACGCGGTCTCTCTGCTGTGCCAGCAAAACGGTTACGCATTCTATTGTGTTTCTTTACGCGAACTTCGCTTCTTGACTGTTTGTTAACCATTTTTACACTCTCCTTAATTATTTCTTACCAGTCTTACCAACTTTACGTCTGATAACCTCGTCAGCATACTTGATACCCTTGCCCTTGTATGGCTCAGGCCTTCTCTTGTCTCTGATTTCAGCAGCGTATTGGCCAACTTTTTCTTTATTGATACCTTTAACAGTGATCTTGTTCTGTCCCTCTAAGACGGTCTCGATGCCTTCAGGATCTTCCATCTCTACCGGATGGGAGTAGCCCAGGTTCAGAGTAAGCTTCTTGCCCTGCTTTGCAGCTCTGTAACCAACGCCGTTTACTTCCAGAACCTTCTCATAGCCCTCTGTAACACCATGGATCATGTTGTTTACCAGGGTTCTGGTCAGACCATGTAAAGATTTCATTTTCTTTAAATCGTTTGGTCTGCTTACGATAATCTGTCCATCTTTCTGCTCGATGGTCATCTCTACTGGGAGATCTCTCTCCAATGTTCCCTTTGGACCTTTTACAGTCACTTTATTTCCTTCTGCGATTGTAACAGTTACACCTGCCGGAACCGCAACTGGCATTCTACCGATACGTGACATGCCTTTACCTCCTACTTAAATTCTCGGAAGGAACTGTGCGTTCCTTCTGTTTTCAGTCGCACGCATTGAGCACTGAGCGCCCGTACATTAGGCGCTTACATGCGAAAGTGCTTCGTGATACTTAACAGGGGCTTTCCCGGTTAGTATCATCGAAGTTTCCATAGTTACCAAACAAATGCCAGAACCTCGCCGCCAACACCTAACTGACGTGCTTCCTTATCGGTGATCACACCCTGGTTGGTGGAAATGATTGCGGTACCAAGTCCGCCCAGCACCTTGGGAAGCTCTTCCTTGTTTGCGTACACACGCAGACCAGGCTTGGAGATTCTCTTGATACCGGAAATAATTTTCTCGTTCTTATCTTTACCGTACTTTAAGGTGATTCTGATGGATGCAAAACCGCCGTCCTCTACCATGTCGTACTTTGCAACATAACCCTCTTTTACCAGAATATCAGCAATAGCTAATTTCATCTTGGATGAAGGTACGTCTACTGTATCATGTTTTGCAGTGTTTGCATTACGGATTCTTGTAAGCATATCTGCAATCGGATCGCTCATTGTCATTTTAAAATGCCTCCTTCCTCTTTCTCTCTATCTTACCAGCTAGCTTTCTTAACGCCAGGAATCTGACCCTTGTATGCTAACTCACGGAAACAAATACGGCAGATTCCGTACTTTCTTAAGTAAGCATGTGGACGGCCACAGATCCTGCAGCGGTTGTACTCTCTGGAAGAGAATTTAGCCGGACGCTGCTGTTTAATCTTCATTGAAGTCTTAGCCATGAAAGTTTCCTCCTAACTATTTTGCAAACGGCATATTGAATAATGTCAAAAGTTCACGAGCTTCTTCGTCAGTCTTAGCGGTGGTAACGAAGATGATATCCATACCTCTTACCTTGTCAACTTTGTCGTACTCAATCTCAGGGAAGATCAGCTGCTCTTTGATACCGAGCGCATAGTTTCCTCTGCCATCAAATGCGTTAGGGTTAACACCTCTAAAGTCACGTACACGGGGCAGTGCCAGGTTTACCAGGCGGTCCAGGAATTCATACATTCTCTCGCCGCGCAGTGTTACCTTGCAGCCGATTGCCATGCCTTCACGGAGTTTGAAGTTAGCGATGGACTTCTTAGCCTTGGTGGTAATAGCCTTCTGTCCGGAGATGATTTCCAGATCTCTTACAGCTGAATCCAGGACCTTGGCATTTTCCTTTGCTTCGCCTACGCCCATGTTGATAACGATCTTATCCAGCTTCGGCACCTGCATAACGTTCTTATATCCAAATTTCTTCATCAGCGCGTCTACCATTTCGCTCTGATACTGTTCTTTTAATCTAGCCAACGTTTTTTTCCTCCTCTCCTGAATTAATCAATCACTTTGCCAGTTGTCTTTGCAACACGAACCTTCTTGCCGTCTTTTACATCAAAGCCGACTCTGGTTGCCTTGCCGTCAACTACCAGCATTACATTGGAGATATCAATGGGAGCTTCCTGATTTACGATGCCGCCCTGCGGATTACCGGGAGCCTGTTTTGTGTGCTTGGTAATCATATTGCAGCCCTGTACCAGGACTTTATTCTTCTTTGTGTCAACAGAGATCACTTTACCCTGCTTATCTTTATCTTTACCTGCGATTACAACTACTAAGTCGTCTTTTTTGATTTTATGCACAGTGGACACCCCCTTATAATACTTCTGGAGCTAAGGAGACAATCTTCATGAACTGTTTGTCTCTTAATTCTCTTGCTACAGGCCCAAAGATACGAGTTCCTCTTGGAGTCTTGTCATCCTTAATAATTACAGCTGCGTTCTCATCAAACTTGATATAAGAACCGTCTTTACGGCGAGCGCCCTTTTTGGAGCGTACCACAACAGCCTTTACAACATCGCCCTTCTTTACAACACCACCAGGTGTTGCATCTTTGACGGAAGCAACGATGATATCACCGATATTTGCATATCTTCTGGTTGAACCACCTAATACACGGATGCAGAGAAGTTCTTTTGCACCGGTATTGTCGGCAACTTTAAGTCTTGTTTCCTGCTGAACCATACCTGTTACTCCTTCCTCATCTCAATTATCTTGCTTTCTCGATAACTTCAACAAGTCTCCATCTCTTATCCTTGGACAGTGGTCTTGTTTCCATTACTTTTACTGTATCACCGATACCGCATTCATTCTTCTCGTCATGAGCTTTTAACTTAACGGTCTTCTTTACGATCTTACCGATCAGTGGGTGCTTAATGTGATCCTCGATTGCTACAACAATGGTTTTATCCATTTTATTGCTAACCACTTTACCGGTACGGGTTTTTCTCAAATTTCTTTCCACGGTAGATTCTATCTCCTTTCCCATTTTGTTCACCTTTGCATTTATCGTGAACAACCTTCACACCAGGTTTGACAATACCTTACCAGGCGCTTACAGTCAAGCATTAGCCTTCTCAGTGATAACAGTCTGGATCCTTGCGATGTTCTTGCGGACTTCCTTGATCCTGGAGGTGTTATCCAGCTGATTGGTTGCATTCTGGAATCTCAAATTGAACAGTTCCTTCTTCGCAGCTACTAACTCTTCATTCAGCTCGTTTGCTGACTTATTCATTAATTCTTCTACAAACTTATTAGTTTTCACTGTTATCACCGCCTTCTAAATCTGCTTTAGAAACAATCTTACACTTGCATGGCAGCTTGTGCATAGCAAGACGCAGAGCTTCTCTAGCTGTTTCCTCTGGTACACCAGCGATTTCAAATAATACACGGCCTGGCTTTACAACTGCTACCCAGTACTCCAGAGCGCCTTTACCGGAACCCATACGGGTTTCTGCTGGCTTTGCTGTTACAGGTTTATCCGGGAAAATCTTAATCCAGACCTTACCACCACGCTTAATGTAACGGGTCATGGCAACACGGGCTGCCTCGATCTGGTTTGACTTGATCCAACATGGTTCGGTAGAGACTAAACCGTACTCACCGTTAGAGATCGTATTGCCTCTTAATGCTTTGCCGGCCATAGAACCACGGAACTGTTTACGACGCTTAACTCTCTTAGGCATTAACATTATTTATCGCTCCCTTCCTTGTTTCCTTTAGTAGGAAGTACTTCGCCCTTGTAGATCCAAACCTTAACGCCAATCTTGCCGTAGGTTGTATCTGCTTCTGCGAAACCATAGTCAATATCTGCTCTTAATGTCTGAAGCGGGATAGTACCCTCGCTGTAGAACTCGGTACGTGCCATATCAGCACCGCCCAGGCGGCCTGCAACAGCAGTCTTGATACCCTTAACGCCAGCCTTCATGGTTCTGCCCATGGTGGACTTCATAGCACGGCGGAAGGAAACACGGTTCTCTAACTGTCCTGCGATAGACTCGGCAACCAGCTGAGCATCCCTGTCAGGACGCTTGATTTCCTTGATGTCTACGAACAGCTTCTTGTCAGTGAGCTTCTGAACTTCTTTCTTTAACTTCTCGATTTCAGAGCCGCCCTTACCGATCACCACACCTGGCTTAGCAGTATAGATGATAATCTTTACCCTGTCAGATGCACGCTCAATTTCGATCTTGGAAATACCGGCACTGAACAGTCTCTTCTTCAGGAACTTTCTAATATTGTAATCTTCAACCAGGCAGTCAGCAAAATCAGCTTCTGCATACCACTTGGAATCCCAGTCTTTAATAACACCGACTCTTAAGCCGTGTGGATTAACTTTCTGTCCCATATTTGCCTCCTATCTCTCATTCAGAACAACAGTGATGTGGCTCATTCTCTTCTCGATCCTGTAAGCACGTCCCTGGGCTCTCGGTCTAACTCTCTTCATGGTTGGTCCCTGGTTTGCGTAGCACTCTTCTACGTAAAGCTTTGCGGGATCCATTCCGTTATTGTTCTCAGCATTTGCTGCTGCTGATTCCAGTAACTTCTTAACTAAGCTGGAAGCATATCTGGGATTGTAAGTTACAATACCAAGTGCGGTCTGTAAATCTTTGCCTCTGATGGCATCTAATACGAAACAAGCCTTCTGGACAGACACTCTGGCGTAAGACAGTGTTGCGCTGGGTCTTGTGTCCTTATTGGCATTTCTCTCTCTCTTGACTTGGGATCTATGTCCTTTTGCCATTGGTAAAACCTCCTTTCAATTTACCCGTGAATTACTTTCTCATGCCGGATTTTTTCTCGTCTTTTCCGTGACCTCTATAGGTCCTGGTTGCTACGAATTCGCCCAGTTTATGTCCTACCATATCTTCGGTAACATATACCGGAACGTGTTTCCTACCGTCATGAACTGCAATTGTATGACCAACCATCTGTGGGAAGATTGTAGAACGGCGGGACCAGGTCTTAATTACCTGCTTCTGTCCTGCTGCATTCATAGCGTCTACTTTCTTTAACAGATGCGCATCTGCAAATGGTCCTTTTTTCAGTGAACGAGCCATGTGTTCTTAACCTCCTTTAACTATTTGATGGTTCTGCCATCACGTCTTCTTACGATCAACTTGTTAGACTGCTTGTTTTTCTTTCTGGTCTTCAGACCCAGAGCAGGCTTGCCCCATGGTGTACAAGGACCAGGACGGCCGATACCGCACTTTCCTTCACCACCACCGTGTGGATGGTCATTGGGGTTCATTACGGAACCGCGGACTGTAGGTCTGAAACCCATGTTGCGCTTCCTACCAGCTTTACCAATGTTGATCAGGGAGTGTTCACCATTGCCAACAACACCGATGGTTGCACGGCAGATGATCGGAACCATTCTCATTTCACCTGAAGGTAAACGTAAGGTGGCATACTTGCCTTCCTTAGCCATAAGCTGCGCTCCGTTACCTGCGGAACGAACCAGCTGGCCGCCCTTACCTGGATATAACTCAATATTGTGCACCTGTGTACCAACCGGGATGTGATACAGCGGCATACAGTTGCCAAGCTTTGCCTCTGCCGTATCGCCGCTCATAACCTTCATTCCATCAGTTAAGCCCTGCGGAGCCAGGATATAAGACTTGGTACCGTCTGCATAGCAGATCAGCGCGATATTGGCGGTTCTGTTGGGATCGTACTCGATACCGATAACGGTTGCCGGGATACCATCCTTGCTGTTTCTCTTAAAATCAATAATTCTGTATTTTCTTCTGCTGCCGCCGCCTCTGTGACGAACAGTGATCTTACCCTGATTGTTACGACCAGCGTTCTTGTTCAGGGATACTACCAGAGATTTCTCTGGGGTGTCCTTGGTGATTTCCTTGAAATCAGAACCGGTCATATGTCTTCTGGAAGGTGTATAAGCATTATACTTCTTAATTCCCATGACATTTTACTCCTTTTCGTTTTCTTTTCACGGCATACGTTTCTGGGTTCGGGATATCTGGGATGTCCCGGCTGCCGTATAAGTTCTCCGGCCGGACGGATCCGGCGGGTGGGTCAGATTACAGCCCCTGGAAGATCTCGATCTCCTTGCTGTCCTCTGTCAGCTTAACAATTGCTTTCTTGGAAGCAGCTGTCCTGCCGAAAGTGGTTCCTCTTCTCTTAACCTTACCGTCACAGTTCATAGTGTTTACGGAAGCAACCTTGGTGCCCGGGAACATCTTCTCAACTGCTTCTTTGATCATAGCCTTATTTGCATCAACGTGTACCATGAAAGTATACTTTCTATCTGACATGGCGTTCATGCTCTTCTCAGTGATAACTGGTTTTAAAATGACGTCATAATACTTAATGTCTGCCATTATGCGTACACCTCCTCGATGGATGCGACAGCAGCCTTGGTAGCTACTACTGTGTTGTACTTCAGAATGTCGTATACATTGATGGAGTTAACCTGTGCAGTCTTAACGTCTGCAATGTTCCTTGCGGATAATACTGCATTCTGATCATTGTCAGCCAGAACTACCAGCGCCTTGGATACCTTCAGGTTATCCATTACGTTCTGGAACTTCTTGGTCTTAATCTCATCTAACTTCAGCTCATCCAGTACGATGAACTTGTTGTCCTGAACACGGCTTGTAAGAGCGGACTTAAGAGCAGCTCTCTTCTCCTTCTTGTTCAGTCTGATCGTGTAATCCCTTGGTGTTGGAGCGAATACTACGCCGCCGCCCTTCCACTGAGGAGATCTGGTTGAACCCTGTCTTGCATGACCGGTTCCTTTCTGTCTCCACGGTTTTCTACCGCCGCCGGAAACCTCAGAACGTGTCTTTGCTTTCTGTGTTCCCTGACGCTTATTAGCAAGCTGTGCAACAACTGCAAGATGTACCAGGTGCTCGTTAACTTCTACGCCGAACACGGCATCGTTCAGTTCTAATGTGCCAACTTCTTTACCTTCCATATTGTAAACAGATACGTTTGCCATCTGTGTGTTCCTCCTTTCCTATAAAAGCTTACCTTTCAACCTTAACGGTTTCTCTGATTGTAACCAGGCTCTTCTTAGGTCCTGGTACTGCGCCCTTAACCAGAATCAGGTTATTGTCGGTATCAACCTTAACAACCTCCAGGTTCTGAACGGTGATCTGCTTGTTGCCCATGTGACCTGGCATACCTTTGCCCTTGAATACGCGGCCTGGTGTAGTAGCGGAACCGTTGGAACCCTGATGACGATGGAACTTGGAACCATGAGCCATGGGTCCTCTGTGCTGTCCATATCTCTTGATGGCGCCCTGGAAGCCTTTACCCTTGGAAATAGCGGTAGCATCAATCTTATCGCCAGCAGCGAAGATGTCTGCCTTGATCTCATCTTTTACAGAATACTCTTCTGCATTCTCAAATTTGAATTCCCTTACATATCTCTTATAGGAAACTCCGGCCTTATCAAAGTGGCCTTTCTGCGGCTTGTTAACCAGTTTTTCTCTCTTGTCAACGAAACCAACCTGTACTGCTTTGTAACCATCGTTCTCAGCAGTCTTAACCTGTGTTACCACACAAGGTCCTGCCTGAAGCACGGTTACCGGAACTAAAGCACCATTCTCATTGAAGATCTGGGTCATTCCGACTTTTGTTGCTAAAATCGCTTTCTTCATTGTCTTACCTCCTGTTTCATGATCTACAGCGGAATGCTTTCGCATTCATCCTAGAACAGTCTAACTATACGTGGAACACTATGAACCTGCCCGTAAGCCTTCCCTTGCTGACGCCCGGGGGACGGGTGCGGTATGTTGATTCCTCAACAGGAAATGCAGTGTTGCTTCTATAATTTAAACCCTTCAGGATATAAACATTTTCCCTTGAAAACAAATATTATTTTGTTTTCATCTTGATGTCGATGTACACACCAGCCGGCATTTCCAGTCTGGACAGTGCATCAACTGTCTTCTGGCTTGGAGCAGTGATGTCGATCAGTCTCTTGTGAGTTCTCTGCTCGAACTGCTCTCTGGAATCTTTGTACTTATGAACAGCACGCAGAATGGTTACTACCTCTTTCTTGGTTGGTAACGGTACCGGTCCGCTCACCTGTGATCCTGTCTTCTTTACAGTCTCGATGATCTTGCCGGCGGACTGATCTACTAACTGATGATCATAAGCCTTTAAAGTGATTCTCATTACTTGACTTGCCATAAAAAAAGTCGCCTCCTTTTCGCACTTCTAAACCAAGTACGACAAGCGGTGACTGTACACGTTTCCGTGTGTGTCCCAACGGAACTCCACACTGATTCTGCCATTTATCCTGCAGTTTCTTTAATTGGTACAGTGACTTGTCGCCAGTTTCCTAACTTGACATTCGCTCCACGGAAAACCCGCCTCACTTTGTGGGCGGCAACCTCTCGCTTCAACGCTATCATGCCACAGCCTTGTTATGATAGCATACATCTCCATTAAATGCAAGTACTTTTTTATTTTTTTCTGCATAGTTATCTGCATTGCTATTTATGATACTGATTCAATGACCAACGGGCCAAAAAGAAAAGACCTCTGTCATACCAGAAGTCTTTCCCAATGATCCATGTTTTAATCCTCAGTGCAATAGGGTTCCATGGGTTCTGTTACATAGGAATCAATATCCGTATCTTCATCCGCTGATGTCAGCTGCCCGCTGGCATTGGTAACAAACTTTACCCCGTCACTGTTCTTTACCTTTGTGCTCTTCATAACTTTGCCGGAGGAATTGACCACATAGTTCTTATTATCCACCCGGTAGCACACGTACTTCTGGCCGTCCGTGGCCTTCTGGAGCTTTCCTTTATAATATAGGTAGTTATCCTTCACGCCATTGTACCCGCGGCCGTTATCCGCAAAGTAAAAATCCGACTTATTGCCATCGTCCTCCGTGACCTTTATCTTACCCTTCTGCACGCAGCTCTTGTTCTTGTCACCGAAATAGAAGGTGGTCCAGTCATCATCCCCGGAACCCGTATAAACCTTTTTAAGTCCGTAAACCGGGTTGCCCAGGTGGTTAAACAGATAGGATTTACCGTTCAGTTTCACGATATCATTGGTGGTCAGCCGCTCTGTATCGGCAGCCCTTGGCTTGCCGCTGTTTGTAAAATAAAACCACTCCACATCACCGTCATAGCCTTCCAGGTCATCCGGGGGTTCTATGGAGTACCAGCCGATCCTGGCCTTTCCGTCAGCGCCGAAATACATGTAATCCTCAATGGAATCATTGGAGGAGGAACGCACATTCTTCCAGCCTGTCTGCATGGCTCCAGTCTCATCAAAGCAATAATATGTACCGTCTATCTTACGCGCCGTGTAATCTCCGTCCGAACTGTCCGGTGCGAATTTCTTGCCGCTGGAGGAAAAATAGTACCAATACCTTCCATCATCATCCGTTACACTGTCGATCCCGGGTGTGACGCGGTCCCTGTTGTCATCATCCTCATCCGGGGGGTCCAGCTTCTGCCATCCTGTCCGCATAACGCCGTCCGTTCCCGTGTAGTACATATCATCCAGGATCCAGCCCAGCTCCATACGTCCGTCCCCGTCAAAATGATACCACTTGTTATCGATCTTTTTCCAGGCATCGGACATCATCTTCCCGCTGCTTCCAAAATAGTACCACTCGTACTCACCGTCATCATTGGTCAGTTTCAACCACTTGTCAGTGAGTATGATACCATTGCTGTCAACATAATAATCGGAATCAACCCAGGCGCTGGTGGCCATATTGCCTTCACCGTCCAGATAACGCCACTGGTTGTCCGCCCCCTTTTTCCATGCATTATATACGCGGTTTCCATTGGAATCATAGTAAACCCAGCTGCTCCCGGACTGGGCCCAACCTTCCGCCGCCATGGCAGAAATCGTAGCCGTACCCAAAGACAGCACCGCTGCCAGCACCCACACTGCCACTGTATGTTTCTTCATATGCTCAGCTCCTCTTCCCATCTGCACTCGCCCATGCTGAAGCCATTCACGTAGTATGAGACTCCTGCAATCCTAACCTATATTGTATCAAGGCTCCCGTAATTATTCAACCTTATTTATCTTTCAATTTGTTTACGATAGACTGTATTTTTTCTTTTTTATCATAAACTTGACGTTTACACACAATTTAGACTATACTCTGTATTATAATACTTCATCCAGGCAGTAACCCTGCGGCCGGGATGATGCAATCTGCTACTTATCACATCAGATATTGAGGAAATGAGGTTTTTATAATTATGTGGCTTGCCGACAAATGGAATGATTACGAAGTCATAGACTGCTCCAATGGTGAAAAGCTGGAGCGCTGGGGCAATTACCTGCTGGTCCGTCCTGATCCGCAGGTCATCTGGGATACAGCTAAGACCCACAAGGGCTGGAAGCACATGAACGGCCATTATCACCGCAGCAGCAAAGGCGGCGGTGAGTGGGAATTCTTCGACCTGCCGGAGCAGTGGTCCATTGGATATAATGGTCTTACATTTAATCTGAAGCCCTTCAGCTTTAAGCATACAGGGCTGTTTCCGGAACAGGCAGCCAACTGGGACTGGTTTGGGGATAAGATCAAACAGGCGGGAAGGCCCATAAAAGTGCTGAACCTGTTTGCCTACACTGGAGGCGCCACACTGGCAGCCGCAAAAGCAGGAGCCAGCGTTACCCATGTGGATGCATCCAAAGGCATGGTGGCATGGGCCAAGGAAAATGCCGCCTCCTCCGGCCTGGCGGACGCCCCTGTGCGCTGGATCGTGGATGACTGCGTAAAATTTGTGGAACGGGAGATCCGCAGAGGCAACCGCTATGACGCGGTCATAATGGATCCTCCCTCTTACGGGCGCGGCCCCAAGGGTGAGATCTGGAAAATTGAGGATGCCATCCATCCTCTGGTAAAGCTGTGCGTGCAGCTTCTTTCAGACAAGCCCCTGTTCTTTTTGATCAACTCATACACCACGGGCCTGGCCCCCTCCGTGCTGAGCTACATGCTGGGAGTGGAAGTGATTCCCCGCTTTGGCGGTACGGTCAATGCCCAGGAGGTGGGCCTTCCCGTAACCCAGTCAGGACTGGTGCTCCCATGCGGGGCTTCCGGGCGCTGGGAGGCGTAGGTTTCCGATTGCTTCATTGTACCTAAAAGCGCGGGCGCGCCGGAACGTGAAATGCCTGATACCCATCCTTCGATGGGCTCAGGCATTTTTTATTTTTATCAATCTGTTACTGGTCTAATCTTCCAGCAGGCGGGCCACATCCAGTTTTCCCCACCCCTGCTGGTTATGGGGAAGGCCCAGGTTCACGGCCCGTTCACGGATGCGCAGCTTCACATCCTTGTTGCTCATTTCCGGGTACTTTTCCAGTAAAAGTGCAATGGCGCCGGATACCAGAGGTGTTGACATGCTGGTTCCTGACTTTGAGAAATACCGGCCGGGCTCATTGCAGCAGCTGACGATCCCCGACCCGGGAGCCACAATATCCGGCTTGCAGATACATGCCAAAGTGGGACCGCGGCCGGAATAATCCACCATCCGGCTTCCCATCACTTCCACTTCCTTATGGTCATCGGAGCATCCCACTGTGATAACCTTGCGGCTGATCCCCGGTGTGGTAATGGTCATACGGCCCGGACCATGGTTGCCGGCTGCCACTACCACAACCAGCCCATCATCCCAGGCCGCATTGACTCCCCTCACCAATATGGAGTTCTCCGTCATATCACGTCTGGAAAGGGAGCCCACTGAAATGTTCACAATGCGAATGCCGTACTCCTGCATGTGCTCCCTGATCCATTTTAATCCTGCCAGTACATCCGAGGCATATCCATTTCCCTTGTGATCCAGTACCTTTACAGATATCAGACTGCATCCAGGCGCCACCCCTCTGTACTTTCCTTCCGAGGAAGCGCCGCTCCCTCCTATCATAGCTGATATATGAGTCCCGTGCCCGTTGTCGTCATAGGGCTGCGGCCTCTGGTTTACATAATCAGCAAAGGCTGTTACTCTATCCTTAAAATCCTCATGGAGATAAACGCCGGTGTCCAGGACTGCAACACCAACCCCTTTCCCCGTGATTCCCATGGAATATACGATGTCACAATTTATGTCTTCTCTTGCCTGATTCACATCACGATATTCTCCTTTTTTTATTAGGATATTCCGGGAAAATGAATTGCGTTCCACTGCGCCGCCCGCAGTCCCGGGAAAATACCGTTGTGAAAAGGAAAATTAATTTTTATAAATCCATAGGTGTTTAAAAGACTGCCTCCACAACCTCCTGCCGGTCCACATCGATGACGCCATATGAGTTGATCCTCAGTTTAGGTATCACCGGCAGGCTTACAAAGGCAAGTGTCATAAAGGCATCAATGTCTTCGCTGATCCCCAGCTCCCTTGTCTGTTCCTTCAGTTTCTCAAGCTGAAATTCCACCTCATACACGGAAGCCTGGGTCATGATGCCGCCGATGGGAAGGGCCAGCTCCCCTGTCACCTGTCCGTCCACCGCCACGGCAAGGCCGCCTTTATTCTTTCTCACGGCATTGGCTGCCAAAACCATATCCCTGTCATTGGTACCTATGACAATAAGATTGTGGGAATCATGGGCCACACTGGTGGCCACTGCACCTTTCTTCAGTCCATATCCTCCAATAAAGCCAATGCCGGTATGACCTGTATGTAAATGGCGCTCAAAGACAGCTGCCTTTACAATGTCTTCATTCAGATCCACTCCCTGTGCCCTGTCCCCCTGCGCCGCGGCAGTATCGTCATCCGGCCATGGCAGGATCCTCTCTTGTGTGAGCAGCTCATGGGGCTTAAACTGGATCACACGCTGCATGGTTCCCTTCTTTACCAGCTCCAGGTCCTTTAATGTAATTTCATCCAGATGGAAGGAATCAAATACCCTTGGGAATGCAGATGCCAGCTCCCGGCTTTTGTCCTCCTTTTCCTGAATGCATACGCCCTTTTCCGCTGCCAGTTTCCCGTCTTTATACACGGCCAGCACACGGAAATCTTTTAAATCCTCCAGCACTGCCAGGTCTGCCCGCAGTCCGGGCATGACGGCCCCTCTGTCCTTTAAGCCAAAGTACCTGGCGCTGTGGAGAGTCCCCATCTTAATGGCCTTTATGGGATCCGCCCCCAGTGAAACAGCCTTGCGTATGATATAGTCAATATGCCCCATGGAGATCAGATCACCGGGGTGTTTGTCGTCCGTGACCAGCATGCAGCGCTCATAATAAGGGGCGGCAAACAGTGGCATCAGCGCCTCCAGGTTCCTGGCCGCGGTCCCCTCCCTTATCATGATGTACTGGCCTCTGCCAAGCTTTTTCAGCGCCTCATCAATATCTGAACACTCATGGTCCGAGAGCACCCCGGCGCACACATAAGCATTCAGCCCATTTCCCTCCAAAAACGGAGCATGGCCGTCTATCACCTTTCCCCTGCTGCCGGCATCACTGAGTTTCCCCATCAAGTCATCCATTCCGGCAACCACTCCCAGGGAGTTCATCACCTCCGCAAGGCCCAGCACACGCGGGTTGTCGTAGTAAGGCTTTAGATCCTCCGGTCCCAGAACAGCCCCCGACTCATCCAAAGCCGTGGCAGGAACACAGGAGGGCATCATGATAAATACATCCAGATCCAGGTCTTTGGTGGTCTCCAGCATATAGTCGATCCCCTGGCAGCCGGCCACATTGCCGATCTCATGGGGATCCGCTATGACAGCCGTGGTGCCGTGAGGCAGGACCGCCTTCTCAAATTCAGGAGGTGACACCATGGCGCTTTCAATATGTATATGACCGTCAATAAAGCCGGGGCAGATGTACCGGCCCGACAGGTCCACATTGTGCTCCCCCTCATAATCCCCTATGCCAGCTATGTATCCGTCCTCGATGGCGATATCAGCCACCTCGGTCTTTTCCGTAAAAACATTCACAACCGTCCCGCCTTTTAATACCAGGGATGCCTTGCGCCTGCCTGATGCCACATCCATCATTTTCCTTAAATCCCCATATAGGTCCACAAAAAACTACCTCCTTTTATTCATCCGTGTACCCTCCGAGTCTCCGGCACCCAGATTTGCGAGTTGATTCTTGTCAGCCGCAAAGCCGGGTTCCGGGGAGACTTTGAGAGTACATCCGCCCCAATGTAGTTGATATCATAATACTATAATATGATGGAAAGTACAATATTCTGCAATTTTTTTACATTATTAGGAATGAAACACTTGTATTTCCAATTTATCGTGCTATAATATTCTCATGGAAGTATAGCTCAGCTGGGATGAGCGTTCGCCTCACACGCGAAAGGTCATGGGTTCGAGCCCCATTACTTCCACTAAAAACCGCCCGAGTGCACGGATGTACTCAGGCGGTTTTTTCTTCATACTTTCTTTCGCAAAAGCCCAACTTTTTTGTAAGAAATATTACGCTTCATTACGATTATCTGACTACTATTGAGTTTCATCCCAAACTGTGATATATTGATTTCAGTCAGAGATGACGCGGCCCGGTACTGGCGCCTGAAAGGGCGTACCAGACCGGGCCATCCCCCTTTATAAGGGGTTCTTAACTTCTATCCCATTCAGGCAGTGGTAAGTTTGTGGAACAGATCTCCCAGTATGCAGTCGCGAAAGACGAAGCTGCAGTTATATAGCAATTATTTTCCATAAGTACGGTATGATTGTTATCCTGAAAATGCTATCGACATTTCTCACCACTCGGATTATAATGAATTTAGCTAAAGTATGTGGTTATGGTCCATCGGACAAAGTGAATCCCCCAGAGCGGCAACTCTGGGGGATTCTTTTGTGCTGCGCCGTTTATTCGTCTCTATCCAGCCATCTTTTGGCGGCTGGCCGCGTTAACATTAATCTGCGTACGCCGAAGTGCGCCTCCATCCGTTGCCTTGCAGGACACCAAAATACGGTGATAGGGGGCCAAAGGAGTTTTGTGTCTCAGATATGTGATTCTGCAAGGCACTCTCTCCATCTAGGACCGGCCGTTATTTTCTCGTATATTTGAATTAAGAAATTCTTAATAATCTATTCAAGGAACATTCAAACATTTTGGAGGATTGCATGCTATACTAAGTACATAAGAAATGCACGAATATTTAACAACTATCCTTCAACCCTTTTTGAAAATCCGAAATCCTAAAGAAAATGGCTCCGTACCAATTGGTACGGAGCTTTTTCTATGTATCTCCATCATAAGAATTGCCATACTTACCACAAACATCCGTCACTTACCATTGATTGCCATACTTCCCACTACTTTTCATTAAAATGCAGCTGCTGGCGGTTTAAGGAACCCAGGACTTCCTTCAGTTTCCCTACATCCCCGTCCTCAAAACAGTATCCGTCCATCCCACACCTGCGTGCCCCCTCTATGTTCAGACTCAGGTCATCGATAAAAAAACACTCCTCCGGTTTCAGACGGAAACGGTCAAACAGATGCTGGTACATCTCCTTCTGCGGCTTTAAGCACTGGACATCCGCGGAAAACAAAACCCCGTCAAAACAGTCAATGGCAGGTATCACCTCTTTATAGCAAGTCAGGAGGCGCACCGATGCATTGGAGCAGAGATAGATCCCATACCCCATGGATTTAAGCCATCTTACCACTTGCTCCATTCCTTCCTTAGGTCTCATGTTGTATTCGTGCCAATGCCAAAAGCACCAGGCAGCCATATCCCGCTTGTGCTCCGTGTCCAGGCGGTCCTGCATTTTCTTAAGGGCCTCCTCCTCCGGCATGACACCCATGTCCAGAAGGATCCACTCCGGGGACACAAATACGGATGTGCTCACTTCCTTCCTCTCCTGTTCATCCTCTATGCACTTCTGGCAGACCAGATCTCCCACGTAACTTACCAGAACCTGTCCCATATCAAAGACTATATGTTTAATCATCCAATTTACCTCCTGGAAGACTGCTAAATTTTATAGACTGCAAAACTTTATAGACTGTAAGATCTTATAGACTGTGTAATCTTATATACAGAAAACCCGGGACAATGCCCCGGGTTTCATGTCATGTTAGGCTTCCGCTTTCTCAACTTGAGCAATGGCAGCCTTCTGCATAGGAATACGGCAGTTCTTGTTGTTGCCGAATTCAACGATTACAGTATCATCTGTCATATCGATGATTACACCGTAAAATCCGCTGCTGGTCAGTATGGTATCTCCTACTGCAACGCTGTTTAACAGCTCCTGCTGTCTCTGCTTCTCCTTCTTCTGAGGACGGATTGCCATAAAATATAACATACCACCCAGAAGAACAATATAGAGAATCCAGAATATCGGACTACTTGTATTCATTCTCACTTCCTCCTTCACATCTACTGCCGCCTCGCCACAGTAGTTAATTATTCATTAGCCTTTAGAGAGCTCTCCATGCCTGCAAGCTTGGCCGCTTTGTACTCACTGTAGCGGTGCTCCTCGATGGCGTCGCGAATCTCTTTCATCATTGTATTATAAAAATACAAATTATGCAAGGTGCATAATCTCATTCCCAGCATTTCTTTCGCCTTCAGCAGATGGCGGATATAAGCCCTGCTGTAGGATCTGCACGCCGGGCACCCGCAGCCTTCTTCAATGGGCCTGCTGTCCAGCTCATATTTCTGGTTAAACAGGTTCAGTTTTCCATGGTTGGTGTACACGTGGCCATGGCGTCCGTTTCTGGACGGATACACGCAGTCGAAGAAATCCACTCCGCGGTCCACTGCTTCCAGGATATTGGCCGGGGTTCCAACTCCCATAAGGTAAACGGGCTTGTCCTCGGGCAGATGGGGAACGGTCACATCCAGGATGTGGTACATTTCCTCATGGCTTTCCCCCACAGCAAGTCCACCCACCGCATAGCCGTCCAGGTCCATCTCCCGTATGGTCTTGGCATGCTGGATCCGGATCTCATCCACCACACCGCCCTGGTTGATTCCAAACAGCAGCTGTTCCCTGTTCACGGTGTCCGGCAGTCCGTTTAAACGGGCCATCTCTTCCTTACAGCGGGCCAGCCATCTGGTGGTGCGGTCAACGGACTGGCGGATATACTCATCACTGGCATGACTGGGAGGACATTCATCAAATGCCATGGCAATGGTGGAACCCAGATTTGACTGGATCTGCATGCTCTCCTCCGGTCCCATGAATATCTTATGCCCGTCTATATGCGAGTTAAAATAAACGCCTTCTTCTTTAATCTTGCGCAGCTTGGTCAGGGAAAACACCTGAAATCCGCCGGAATCCGTGAGAATAGGTCTGTCCCAGCTCATGAATTTGTGAAGTCCGCCAAATTCTTTGATCAGCTTATCCCCTGTACGCACATGGAGATGGTAGGTGTTGGACAGTTCCACCTGAGTGCCGATCTCCCTAAGGTCATCGGTTGAAACCGCGCCCTTAATGGCGCCCACGGTTCCCACATTCATGAATACCGGAGTTTCTATAACGCCGTGTACGGTCTCCATTCTGGCCCGCTTTGCTTTTTGGTCCTTTGTTATAACCTGATATTTCATATTATTCAGCCTCTTCATCTGCAAGAGCAGCTTTGATCATGATGGCGCACTCAATACGCTTTTTCTGCATCTCGCAGCCGATCTCGTAAGCGCCGTTAATGGATCCGCTGGAATTGTATGCATTGGCTGAACATCCGCCGCTGCAGTAGAATCTTGCAAAACAGTCCTTGCAGCCTTCCTTGGCATACACGTTGCAGGTCTTAAATTCATCCCTTATATCCGTGTTCACAATACCAGTGTCCACATTTCCCATGAGAAATTCTTCATTGCCCACAAACTGATGGCAGGGATAGAAGTCCCCCCATGGGGTAACCGCCAGGTACTCGGTGCCTGAACCGCAGCCCGCCATACGTTTTGCCACACAGGGGCCTGCTTTCAGATCCAGCATAAAATGGAAGAAGTTAAATCCCCTTCCCTCTTTTTTGCGCTTGATATATTCCAGGGCCAGCTTGTCATACTCCTTAAGGATGGCCGGAAGATCCTCTCTGCGGATGGAATAATCCTCAGCCGGATCAGATACCACGGGTTCCATGGACATCTGCTCAAATCCCAGATCCGCATAGTGGAGCACATCCTCTGCAAAATCCAGATTGTTCCTTGTAAATGTCCCCCGCACATAATAGTCCTTCTGGCCGCGGCTTTTGGCGAATTTCTGGAATTTGGGAACAGTCAGGTCATAGCTGCCGCTGCCATTGCGGAAGGGGCGCATCTTATCATTGATATCCTTGCGTCCGTCCAGGCTCATGACCACGTTGCTCATCTCCCTGTTGCAGAAATCCATGATCTCGTCATTTAAAAGCACGCCGTTGGTGGTGATGGTAAAACGGAATTTCTTATGGTGCTCCGCCTCCTGGGAACGGCCGTATTCCACCAGGCGCTTCACCACGTCCCAGTTCATCAGCGGCTCACCGCCAAAAAAGTCCACTTCCAGATGCTCCCTGTTCCCCGAATTGGCAATGAGGAAATCCAGGGCCTTTTTGCCAACCTCATAGCTCATCAGGGCACGGCGGCCGTGGTATTCCCCTTCCTCTGCAAAACAATATCTGCAGGCCAGGTTGCAGTCATGGGCAATGTGAAGGCAAAGGGCCTTGACCACTGTCTTGCGCTGCTTAAAATCCACAACAAAATCACGGTAAATATCCTTTGTAAGAAGCTGCTCCATGGCGATCAGCTCCTCGATGTCCTCAAGGGCCTCTCCCAGCTCCTCGGGTGTGTATTTGCCCCACAGGCGGTCAAATACATCAGACTTGACCTTGGAAGACAAGGGTTCAGGCTTTTCCATCTCCGGAACCAGCTCTGACACCACCGCCACTGCGTCATATACGACAGGGTCTACCACATGGACGGAACCGCTGTTCACATCCAGTATAATATGGTAACCATTATTAATAAATTGATGAATCACGAATCTACTCTCTCTTTCTAAGGGGCCTTTTGCGGTGCGGCAGGGGGTATTGATCGATCACACTCCCCATTGTCATAGTACCGGCCCATCCCTTTGCGTGGCAAAGCCCCTATAATCCCAGCGACCATAGGGGCTTTATACCAAATTTCCTTACGTATCTTTGATCTGTCTGAGCAATGCTAACGTGTGTTTATAAAATACACTCTAGCGGTTAGCGTTCTCGCAGCTCTGGTTTCCAACGGTGCAGGATGTCTTACATGCTGACTGGCAGGAAGTCTGGCACTCGCCGCATCCGCCCTTTTTCATGGTATCCTTCAAGGTATTCGTATTCAATGTCTTAACGTGCTTCATATTACGGCACCTCCTCTTATCCAAAATATAATTCCTTGAAATTATAACACAGGTTAAAGCCCCTTGCAACGGTAAATTACAAAGGTTTGTCATATTCACGGCGCCTCCGGGAATATACTGCAACATAGATTCTTATGAAGGAGAATAATCCTATGGAAAATGGTATCGTTAAGCCCATGGTCCGCTCCCTGCTCATTTCCTACGTGCTGTCCGGAATCCTCCTGGCCGCCCTGGCATTTGCCCTGTATAAACTGCATTTGAAAGAGGGACAGGTAAACCTCATGGTGTATGCAGTTTACTTTATCACCTGTCTGGCAGGCGGTTTTGTTGCCGGAAAAGGGATCAGGCAGCGCCGGTTCTTCTGGGGGCTTCTGGCCGGTCTGTTCTATTTTGTGGTCCTGTTCGCTGTATCCTGGGCCATGAACATGGGTTCACCAATTGATATGGAACGTTCCGTGACAGTCATGGGCGTATGCGCCCTGGGCGGAACCATTGGGGGAATGATCAGTTAAGGGGGGACTTGGGGGGTAGGTGGGGGGGTGGAGATAGGTACATCCATTCCTCTCACCCACTGCTGTACCGCTCCCCCTTCACCACTTAAATCGCCGGTTAGAAAAAGGCCGCGGTCTTGGGGAGACTGCGGTCTTCTTTCGTTTGTGTTTCTTTACTTATTTTTCCTTGTACTTTTTATCTATTTTTCTTACCTATTTCTTTTTCCTGACCTCGGCCAGGCTTTTTGCTGTCTGCTCCAGCATAATGATCGTGCTTCCCAGAAATACGAACATGTCTCCCAGATTGAATACCACTTTCTTGATCGGCTCCCATTCGATGGAAAAATAATCCACCACATAGCCCCGGACCACTCTGTCGTAGAGATTGCTGAGAGCTCCGCCTATGATAATGGCAATCCCCGCTTTCTGGGCTGTCTTTCCTTTGTCCTGGAGCAGGGCGCACAGGGCGCCGGCCATGGCTGAGATGACCATGAGCGGAATCCCTTTGACCAGTTCCGGCCGCTCCTTCATAAATCCAAAGGGAAAACCTGCGTTGTGATTCTTGTGAACCTTGATCAGGCCCTTGGCTGAGGGCAGATCTCTTGGAAATGTATCATCCTCCTCGCTTTCGATCACACTTTTTATGCCAAGATCCAGCGCCGCCAGACCGCCTATTATCCAACCATAAATCATATGTCCGCCTTCCTTTCCACGCTTTTCTTTCATTCTACTATGGTTTCACACTGCCGTCCAGTGAAAGGTTTCTAAAATTCAGCATATAATAATAGCAAATACCCTGTACGAGGTATGTCATGGCAGACTGCCCTTTTAACTCAGCCTCAGAAACCATTGCTGACTTTATCTACCGTTACGGAAGCCAGCAGCAAATTATCGGTAACCCGGAAGACATTCCCTGTATGGACTTTGTAAGCACTGACTTCAGTATTATATATACTCCCTTGGACACTGTGGAACCCATATCATTAAGGCGGACTTCCTACTACAGTATCCCCGGACTGTACACGCTTTTAGACAGTTCCAGCATGGAAGCTTCCGGTATCCTTTCCACCCATTCATCCCCTGCCCTGGGCAACCGGGGGCGCGGTGTACTCATTGGCATCATTGACACGGGAATCGACTATACCAATCCCCTGTTCCGGAATCCGGACGGGACCACCAGGATCAACAGCATCTGGGATCAGAGCCTGCCGGAGGATAAAACCCTGATTCCGCCGGGCGTACCCAACCGGTATAATGCCAGCGGAGCGACCTATGGCACAGAGTATACCAGGGAACAGATCAACCAGGCCCTGGAATCCGATGATCCACTTGCCCTGGTCCCATCTACGGACACCAATGGACACGGAACCTTTCTGGCCGGTATTGCCGCCGGCGGCTTCCTGCCTGAGGAAGATTTTACCGGAGCCGCCCCGGAATGCGAACTGCTGATCGTCAAGCTAAAACCTGCCAAACAATATCTGCGCGATTTCTACCTTGTCAGCAGCGATGCTGACGCTTACCAGGAAAATGATATCATGATGGGAATCAAGTATCTGCGCGTGGAGGCATTCAGCCGCGGAAAACCGTTGGTCATCCTTCTCGGCATTGGCTCCAATCTGGGCAGCCACGAGGGAACATCCCCTCTCAGCGTAATGCTCCAGGACATCAGCCGGTATCTGGGCACGGCAACTGTTATTGCAGCAGGCAATGAGACAGGGCGGGGTCATCACTACATGGGCACCATACCCACAGGAGAGTCTTCTGTTGATGTGGAGATCCGCGTGGGGCAGCCGGAATCCCAGCGGGGATTCGTGGTTGAGCTGTGGGCCTCCACCATTGACACATATTCCGTTGGATTTCTTTCCCCCAGCGGGGAAACCATAAGCCGTATTCCTATTATAGCCGGAAATGAAACCTCTATCCCTTTCCTTTTGGAACCCACGGTCATTACCGTGAATTACCAGCTGATTGAAGCGGGGTCGGGAAGGCAGCTTATTTTTATGCGTTTTGAAGCCCCCACGACCGGAATCTGGAAAATACGCGTATACAATACCCAGTTTCTTACAGGCCAATTTAACATGTGGCTTCCCACCCACAACCTGATCTCGGAGGAAACCGTGTTCCTGACTCCCAGTCCTTACACCACCATCACGCTTCCGGGAAATGCCCCTTCTCCCATCACAGTGGGCGCCTACAACCATCTGAACAACAGCATCTACATTCACTCCAGCCGCGGATACACGGTGGGAGGACTGATCAAGCCGGATCTGGCAGCCCCGGGCGTTGATGTAAGCGGACCTGCCATCGGGCGCAGGATTGGAACCTCCGTTCCCATGACCACCAGGACCGGAACCTCGGTTGCCGCCGCACACGTTGCCGGCGCTGCTGCCAATCTTTTAGGATGGGGAATTGTGGAAGGAAATAATATTACCATGAGTGAGGCCTCCATCAAAGCTTACCTGATCCGGGGGGCAAGAAGAAATCCAGCGCTGTCGTATCCCAACAGGGAGTGGGGATACGGAGCCCTGGATCTATATGAAACATTTTTACGGTTACGGGAGTAAATTCCCCTTAGACTGCCGGTTTGCCGCACCGGGCCGTCCTGGGGACCGTCCTCCCATCCTCAACTTCATTCTCATCCTCTCATCTGGATCAGCGGTCCGCCGTTCTTCTCCAGGTAAGGACGTGTCACCACAACAGAACCAATGTTGGGGTCCTTGGGTATCTCATACATGATATCCAGCATAAACTCTTCCAGAATTGCCCGAAGAGCCCTTGCGCCGGTTCCCCTTTTCAGTGCTTCTTCGGCAATCCACATAAGGGCGTCATCCTCAAACACAAGCCTGACCTCGTCCATGGACAGCAGCTTTTCATATTGCTTGGTAATGGCATTCCTGGGTTCCTTTAAAATACGGACCATCATATCCTCTGTAAGCCCCTGAAGGGTCACTGTCACCGGCAGCCTTCCCAGGAACTCGGGAATCATACCGAAGGTGCGCAGGTCTTCATTGGTTACATGGCTCAGTATATTGGGATCACTGTCATATGTATCCTTGAGGACAGAGCCAAATCCCATGGAGGACTTTTTCTTAAGCCTTTCCTTAATGATCTCCTCCAGATCCGGAAATGCTCCTCCGCAGATAAACAGGATATTATCCGTGTTCACGGTTGCCATGGGAGTCATGGCATTCTTCTGGTTGGAGCCCACAGGCACTTCCACCGTGCTTCCCTCCAGAAGCTTAAGAAGCTCCTGCTGCACGGACTCACCGCTGACGTCCCTGGTGTTTGTCTGCTTTTTCTTGGCAATCTTGTCGATCTCATCAATGAAGATGATCCCCCGCTGGGCTCTCTCCACATCGTTATCAGCAGCGGCCAAAAGCTTGGAGACCACGCTTTCAATGTCATCACCGATATATCCGGCCTCGGTTAGGGAGGTGGCGTCTGCAATGGCAAGAGGCACGTCCAAAAGGCGGGCCAATGTCTTTACCAGATAGGTCTTCCCGCTTCCCGTGGGTCCTATCATCAGGATATTGGATTTCTCAATCACCACATCATCCGGCTCGGCATTTTCCGCATTTCCCTCTCCCTGCCCTGCCTTACCGTCCAAAAAAGCACGCTTGTAGTGGTTGTAAACGGCCACTGAAACCACCTTTTTTGCCTTTTCCTGTCCGATCACATACTCATCCAGTTTTCCCTTGATCACATGGGGCGTGGGTATGTCCTTCATGGTAAGGACCGGCTGTTCCTGGGACTTTTTCTTGATCTTTTGTTTCTTTGGGATCTCCACCGCGGGAGGGGTTACGTTCAGGTCATTAAGGTTCATATTCATATACGGCATGTTGGGAAACTTGGAAAAATCCATGCCTCCCTTTGTCACCGAATCAAAAGCTTTCTGCATGCAATCATGACACAGGTTCATTCCCCCGGGCATGGATATCATGGAACCGGCCTTGCTCTCAGGCCTGCGGCACATATAGCAGACCTTCTCATATTTGTCATCTTCCTTATTATCTTCTTTATCTTGACCGGATGGTTTCACATCTTCGGTATAGTCTTTGTCGTCCAAGTCAGTTCTCCTCTCTGTAACAAGCATCCCTGCGTGGTTCCAGGGCCTCTCTGGCCGTCTTCTGCCATTGGGATAAGTATATAACAAAATGCTTCCCCAAACAAGAGGAAGCATTTTCATTTCATATTGTTTTTAAAAATTTAACTTACTGTGCAGGATTGCTTTGTTCTTCCTGAGGCATGGACTTCAGGGTCACCTGCACAATACGCTCCTGGTATTGTCCGTTTTCCTGGGTCTGGACCGTAAGCTCCAGCTCTTCCCCCAGTTCATAACAGGCTAACAGCTCCTGAAGTTCTGTCATGGTCTTGACAGACTGTCCATCCACCTTTGTTATGATGTCCTTATCCCTTAAATCCGATTCAGCCGCCGCCCCGTCTCCCAGGACCTTGTATACATAGACTCCCCTGGGCATGCCGAACAGGCTGGCCGTCTCCTCATCTACCGTAGTACCCTGGATTCCCAGATATCCCCGCTTTGCCTCCTCCACGGGATTCATGGTCTTCCTGTTCATGAGCTGGCTCATGATATCCTGGGCCTTGGAAATGGGGATCGCATATCCAATCCCCTCCACCTCTGTGGACGAATACTTGGCTGCATTGATTCCCACCACTTCCCCCTTCATATTCAAAAGGGCGCCTCCGCTGTTGCCCGGGTTAATGGCAGCATCAGTCTGCAGCAGGGTTCTGGTGGCATTGTTGGATACCCGCACCTCACGGTCCAGGGCGCTCACATATCCCACGGTCACGGACTGGCCGTATCCCAGCGCATTGCCGATGGCGATCACGCCCTGCCCCACCTTTAGGTCATCTGAACTTCCCAGTTTGGCTACGGATATCTTACTCTTTGTATCTGCTTTGATCTGGTCCAGAGGAACAGAGATCACTGCAAGATCCGTCTCCGCATCCGTTCCCTTGATCACTGCATCCACTACCTCGTTATCTATAAATGCCACTTTCATGGAGGAAGCACTCTCCACCACATGGTTATTAGTCACAATGAGCAGTTCCTGGTCATTTTCCCCTATGATGATCCCCGATCCTGAGCTGGGAACTTCATAGGTCTGGGGACCGCCGAAAAACCATCCATAGCCGTAATTATTGCTCTGGTAAACAGTGGTGCTGGTAATGGCTACCACCGTAGGCATGGCCGCTTCCACAATATCAGACACATCCGCCACTCCTCCCCCTCCTGAGTTGGGAACTTTCTCGTGGGACCCTGATCCGCCCTGGCCGCTTTGCCCATTCTGCCCTTTTCCGTCCATCTGGCCGTTATCCGGGCCTGGAACCGGCTGATCTCCGTTTTCTTTGCCGGAAGGATCTGCTGAAGCATAAATGTTCAGGTATCTTGAAGCAGCCACATGGACGCCCACCATGACGCCTCCTGAAACACCTCCGAACAGGACCGCTCCTGCTGTGATCAAAGCTGCTTTTTTTAACAGTCCGCCCCTTTTCTTTGGAGGACGCCGGTCTCCGGACGGTCCCCGGCCTCCCAATGGTCCTTGGCCTCCCAATGGTCCCTGGCCCCCTGACGGCCCCTGATTAAAATTGGGTCCCTGGTCAAACTGCGGTTCATTATATGGACGGCCTTCATATCCCTGATTATCGTATGATTTCCAACCGTATTCCTGATCATTATCGTACATTCATATATCCCCTTTCCTGATTTGCACGCATATCTTCCGATTCTGAATAGAGTGTATCAATGATTTGTGATAAATATGTGACCATTTTCTTATATAATACTAAAAAGGGACCAGCCGGCACTGTCATAAATTACAGTGAACCTGCTGGCCCCCTTATTTTACATTGGATAAAGGTATCCGGTAAAGGTTAATTTCCCGGTCCGATGATCACAGAGCCCGGTCCTTCGGGAACATATCCCTCTGTAGTAGTGGTGCTGCCCGGATACGCGGCTGAGGTTCCGGTGGTGCTGCCCGGATAGGATGCCGAGGTCCCGGTGGTACTGCCCGGATACGCGGCCGTGGTAGAGCCTGGCCCGGTCACTTCACCGCCGGGTGACGTGGTGGAGCCTGGATACACACCGGATGAACTGCTTTCATCAGCCGGAGAGGTGGTATAACCCGGATAGGGAATAGTGGCTGAGCTGCTTCCGCTTGGACGGGTCGTACCTGACGGCCGCGTTGTCCCCGGATGGGAACCAGGACTTTCATCCTCCGGCGGGTCAATGATATCCCCGAACTCATCGGTCTCAAGATCCCACTCGTTCTCACCGTCAATGATTCCCTCATCGATCTCGGAGGTACTAACATCCGTACCTTCCTCTTCGCTCTTAGTGGTAGTCTCCGCGGCCTGGGTCGTACTCTGTGTGGGCTTTGGTATATATCCGCCGTCAGTACCTACCTTGTCTATATATTTTCCTTCATTGTACATACCTGAATCAGCCGATATCTTGGAACTGATCTTCTTTACCATGTCACTGGGCTGGTAATCATCATCATCAAACAGGAACTGATGCAGTGCGATCACATTGCTCTCCAGGGTCTGGGGAATGACGCAGTCGCCCTTTTTGCCCATATTGGCATCACTTCTCTGCATTGGAAATCCTACCGTATCCGCAATGGTATATTTTGTCAGGCTCTTGGCTGCCGGGATGATATCATCCAGGGTAACACTGGTAAGGATCTGTTTGAATACAACCTCCATAACGTTGTTGATCACTGCGAAATCCGCTGTCTTCAACTTGTCAAAACACTTCTGTATGATCTCCCGCTGGCGCTCCGTACGGGCAAAGTCCGTATCCATCTTGCGCAGACGCGCGTAGGCAACTGCCTGGACCCCGTCCAAATGGTTTACTCCCGCAGACTTCAGGTGCTGGGATGCAACCCCCGTGGCCTCCACGGTTTCCGTAATGTAAGCGTTAATGTAATAAAATTCCGCCTTGCTCAATTCCACATCCACGCCGCCCAGAATATTGATGGCATCCGCCACCGCCTTCCAGTTAAAGGTGGCGTAATCGTCAATCTGTATATCCAGGTTCTTGTTCAGGGCCTTGATCGCCTGCTCCGGCCCTCCCCTGAAATAAGCCTGGTTGATCTTGTTATAGGAACCTTCATCATCCAGATTCAGATAGCTGTCCCTGAAAATACTGACCAGCTTGATTTCGCTGGTTTCCTGGTTAACATTTGCAATGATGATAACATCCGCGTTATTGCCTTTTCCAACGGAATTGTTCCGGCTGTCCACGCCAAAAAGCGCAACCGTCCAGTATCCCTTCATATTGGCAACCTTATCCACATTCAGGTTAGGGTTGGTTTCCTGCTCAATATTAAACTTGGGATCTCTCTGGAGCATATTATATTTTTTAAGAAACTGTCTGGTCACGAAAATCCCGGGCAGGATGATCAGAAACTCCAGAACGATCATGGTGATCAGCATGATCCTGTAAAACTTCTTCGTCTCGCCTGCTGCCTTATCTGTTGCCGCAGTCTCCTTGGCGGCGCTGCGGTCCGATATATCCTTGCCGTTCCTGCGAAGGGATGCCCCTCTGGCGCCGGATGCCCTGTCATCTGCCAGGTTGACCTCCGGTGTATAAATGCGGCTTTCCCGTCTGGTCCCCGCCGGTCTGGCCCCGGTTTCCGCCCCGGCTCTGGCTCCGGTCGGCCTGGTTCCGGTTTCCGCCCCGGCTCTGGCTCCCGCCGGCCTGGCCCCGGTTTCCGCCCCGGCTCTTGCTCCCGCCGGCCTGGTTCCGGTTTCCGCCCCGGCTCTGGCTCCCGCCGGCCTGGACCCGGTTTCCGCCCCGGATCTGCTTCCCGCCGGTCTGCCCCCGCTGCCTGGCGCTGTTGCGCCTGATAGCCTGGTCCCGCTGCCTGGCGCTGTTGCGCCTGACGACCTGGTTCCGCTTCCCGGCATTCCTGCGCCTTCCGTTCTCCTGGACCGGGCCGGACCGGGCCGGCTTTCCAAACCGTTTCCGGATACCGGACGGGCCCCTGCCGCCCTGCTTCTGACATTCCCCTCCGGGCGTGCCCCCGCTATCCTTCTCCCCTCTGTCTCCGCCTGTTCCGGCCGTACCCGTGATGTCCCGGACACAGGTCTGCGCGGTTTCGCGGCAGGCCGGTCCATACCGGCATCATCCGGGCCGGATCTGGGGCGTCTGGCAGAAGCTGTATCTGAATCAGCCCCAGAACCAGCACCTGAATCCCGGCGCCGGCTGCGGCTTCTCAATCTCTCATCTTCCTGTCCAAATTCATTCTCAAAATCACGATTCATTCGTCTATCCTCATTCTATCATGTAGCCCGGTCCAAGCCCGGCTGTCGCTGCCAGAAAAAAATTTCCAGACACGCTCCAGATCTTGCCCGGTTCATGCTCAGCCAAGATGCTGGGAGTATTTTAAATGTATACGGAATGCATATCAATATGCATTTTTATTAATAAACCCTTTAAAAACAGTTAAAAACATAATCTTAAAATCAAAACCCAGGCTCCAGTTCTCAATATAATACAGATCATGTTCGATTCGTTTGGTAATGGAAGTGTCTCCCCGGTATCCATTGACCTGGGCCCAGCCGGTCAGTCCGGGGCGTACCTGGTGCTTGATCATGTAACGCGGAATCTCTTCCTTGAATTTTTCAACAAAAAGGGGCCTCTCCGGCCTTGGTCCCACCAGGCTCATGTCCCCAACCAGGACATTAAAAAACTGCGGCGTCTCGTCAATGCTTGTCTTACGTATGAAACGGCCCACGGAAGTTACCCTGGGGTCGTGGGGCGTAGTCCACTGTCCCCGCTCCTTTCCCGGGTCCTGGACCTCCATGGAACGGAACTTGTACATCCTAAAGGGATGATTGTGAAGACCAATGCGCTCCTGGCTGAAGATCACAGGACCGGGGGATGTGATCTTAATAAGCACAGCTGTCAGCACCATGACAGGCGAAAATACAATCAGACCAAACAGGGCGCCGATAATATCCACGATCCGCTTCATCGTTGCATTAAACACGCCCGTAAGAGGCACATGGCGGATATGGATAACCGGAAGTCCCTGAAGGTCCTCCATATAAGGTATGGTTGGTATTATATTATTATAATCGGGAATAAACTTTGTATGCACGCCTGATTTCTCACAGGCAGCCACGATGGGCTCCAAATTAGCGTATTCCTTGATGCTCAGAGTGATGGCGATCTCATCCAGGGTATTGGAGGCAAGAAATGTCTCCAGATGATCCATGGGACCCAGGATCTGAACATTCCTGTATCTGTAACCCGGCTTTTGATTGTCATCCAGGATCCCCTGTACATGGTATCCCCACTCCGGGTTCATACTGACCCTGTCAATAAACCCCTCGGCCGCGCGGCTGTATCCAATGAGCAGAACATGCTTCTGGTTATATCCGTTGGTCCGAAGGGAATGAAGAAACAGACGTATGCAGATCCGCTCTGTCTCCATCAGGATGATGTTGATCACAAAGAATGCCAGCAGCATCTTGGTAGAGAAAAATTCGTTGTGCTGGATGAATTTCCTCGCGCCGAAAAGCACGAAGGTGAAAATCATCAAACCGATAATGTTGGCTTTACAGATATTTGCAAACTCTGAACGCCGTCCCTGTATCCGCTTGGGCACATACAGGTGAAAGCTGGCGTACAATATGAGATAAATGGGCACAATGAAAATAAGTGCCATAAAATATACCTGAGGCTTTAACACGCCAACATTTACATCCAGCGGTATCACCTTACCGCTGATAACAATAAACCATGCCAAAGCGTAGGCCGCAGCCGTGACCACTATGTCCAGCAGGACATGGAGGCGGTTCAGCCTTTTCTGGTTATCTTTTATCATTGTATATCACCTTGGTTTCTCAGGAAATCCCTATATACCGTAAATATCGTTGTTATTATACATGATAAATCGGCATTATTCTATAACATTTCTCTTAATTTCTAAAAACTTCATAATTTCGCAATCTGTCTCGCAGTGAACTCATAGAGGTAGATCAGAGTACCTGTTAACAATTCCCATTCAATGGCAAAGTAATTGCGCAGGTGCCTGGGGTCATAGGGGACCTTCCTGCACGTTCCCGCAGTGGCAATACCCTCCTTTAGTCCCTCCACATAATCCTTTGCAAAACCGATCTTTCTGAAAAACATGTATTTGACCGCGATCCCCGCCATGATAGGGAGCAGATTTACAGCCAGCTGCAAAGCGGGCATGTTCTTGTAGTTCAGATATACATTGTTGCGTGCGGCCAGCTTTACCTTAAAGGAATTATACTTGGAGCCGCTGGTGCCGCTGCCCACATGATACACCACTGCCGATGGGCAGTAGATGTTGTCATAGCCTGCGATCCTGGCCCTGTAGCCCACATCCGTGTCCTCCAGGTAGGCAAAATGCATCTCATCAAAATATCCGATCTCATCAAATATCTTCCTGCGGTAGATAGCAGCCCCCGCACAGGCCGAGAAAACGCGGCAGGCCTTGTTATAGCCCGCGGAAGAGCGGCCCACCCCGCGCTGGAAAGCCCAGCCCAGGAGACTGTACATGTCTCCCGCATCATCCATCAGCTCCTTGTGGTACATCTGGATCATCTTACTGCTGACGGAAAAAATCCTGGGTGAACGCTCAATGGCTTTGATCATCTCACCCACATAGTGGCAGTCCGGCTCCGTGTCATTGTTAAGCAGGATGACATAGGGCGTGGAAGCAGCCCTGATCCCCCTGTTCACCGCCCCTGAAAAACCGGTGTTGCTGTCCAGGAAAATGGAGGCCACTCCCTGGTCCTTCAGCCACTCCACGCTTCCGTCCGTGGAGCCGTTGTCCACCACCAGCACCTCGAAATCCCTGCATATCTGAAGCTCCAGGGCCTTAAAACACGGTTCCATAAAGGAGAGGCCATTATAATTGGGTATGACAACAGTGGCCTTCTTCCCCTCCCTGCCGCAGCGTCTGTGTGGATGATTGTGCTGACGGCTGTTTTGATGACTGCCTTGATGGTTGTTTTGATGGTTGTTTTGATCACTCATGGGAATTCTGTTTATCCTCCGGCGCATACTGCTGGTAAACCCTTAAATCATATGGTTCCCCGATTTTTTCTTTTAACAGGTCCCGAAGCGCAAAATTGGATTTGCGCAGGGTCAGGTTGGGATTATAATAAGGGTCGCCATTTTTTATGATATCCGGCCATTTTTTAATGAAAATGGCCACCTCTCGGTTGAACCGTTCCACCTTTTCCGGGGTATCCTCCAGCCCTCTGGATTTGGATTCATAATGGTAGAAGCATGCATAGGGAGCATATACTACCAGTTTCCCCAAGGCCCTTACTTTCATGCAATAATCAATATCATTAAAAGCAACTGCCAGTTCGGTGCTCAGACCGCCCACTGCATCGAATACGTCTTTTTTGGTCATAAGGCAGGCGGCTGTGACCGCGCTGTAGTCCTGGGCGCACATGGCCCTGTGGAAATAACTGTTCTCCGCCTTGTGAAGTCCGATAAAGGTATGCCCTGCAATGCCGCCAAATCCTATGACAACCCCTGCATGCTGGATGGTATCATCCCCATACAGCAGTCTGGCTCCGGCAATGCCCACATCCTCCCGCTGGCAGAAACCAAGCATTTCCCTTATGGAATCCGGATCGATCAGCTCCGTGTCATTATTTAAAAGAAGCAGATACTGACCCTTAGCAAAACCGGCCCCATAATTGTTGATGGCTGAATAATTAAATTCCTTTTCCCAGGTGACCACATGGAAATTACTGTGCAATGCCTGCATTTTCTCATAATAGGCAAATGTCTCTTTTTCCCTGCTGTTATTTTCCACCACAATAAACTCCAGGTTCCGGTAAGTGGATTTTTCAATAAGGGATTTCACGCACACATCCAGATCTTCGCTGTGATCCTTATTGGGAATAATCACTGATATAAGCGGCTCGCCCTGAATCTTAAACCGGGTATGGTAGATGCCGTGGTCCACCCCCTTTTCCACACGCTCGGCCTCTATGCCCAGGCGCTCATAATGGGCCATGATGGCTCTGGATCCAGCCTCAAAGGCGTACATCTTACTCTCCGGATTGCTGGCCGTGGAATCCTGGTGGCAACGCCAGTGATAGAGCACCTTTGGAATATGATGCACATGTTCCGCGGCCTCAGTGCAGCGGAACATAAAATCATAGTCCTGGGCTCCGTCAAACTCCTGGCGGAAACCGCCCACCTGCTTCAGCAGATCCTGCCTTACCACAAAGAGGTGGCAGATATAGTTTACGCTGGTCAAAAGATCCGGGTTAAAATCAGGCTTGAAATGCGGGTCAAACAGGGCCTTTCCATCCATGTCCAGCTTGTCCTCATCCGAGTAGAGCACATCGCATCCCGGATGTTCACTGATGGCCTTCACCACCTCATAAAACGCATGGGGAGGCAGGGTATCGTCATGATCAGCCAGGATCACAAAATCTCCCCTGGCCATATCCAGGGCAGCATTGGTATTGCCCGCAATTCCCCGGTTGCTGCCCAGCATCTCATATCGGATGCGCCCGTCCCTGTCCGCATACTTCTTAAGGACCCGCTCCAGCCCCTGTCCTCTGGGGCTTCCGTCCGCAATGCACACCTCCCAGTTGGTATAGGTCTGTTCCAGAATGGAATCCAGCATTTCCCTGAGATAGCGCTCCGGCGTCTTATAGGCAGGGATCACAACGGATAAAAGCGGCTCAAAATCAAAGTTCTCCTGCCGCTGGGCAGCCAGTTCCTCATCTGTTGGTTTTGTGAGCTCATACCATTCGCCGTAATCATAGTCATTATCAATGCCCTGAAGCTTATGTCTGGATTTGACCACCAGGGCCTTTAACCCATGCTCCTTCCAGAAATCCAAAGCCACATGGACGGTCTCCATGTTCATGAGATCCTTTATCTTTTCCATCCGTTTGTGGGCAACGCTGGCCCGGCGCGTGATCAGGTCCTCATTGTACTTGATCTTGGCCTGACGTCCCTCACAGCGGATGAGCAGGTAATAGCTTTTTCCGCGCTCATAGGGAAACTGGATGTCAAATCCAAATTCCTTGTTATGCACTTTCTTAAAATAAATCTGGCTCACGTCATCCCTGCGCGTGGATACATGCTTGAATTTCACCGGATTATGCTTTTCATCCTCGATCCGGAAGGTGGCCCGGCTCTCAGGGGATTTTCCAATCGCCCATCCGTTTAACGTGATGGAATTCTCCCGGATGCGCACAACATCTATTTTATATTTCATGCCTCTGCACCGCCCTTTTCATCCTTGTCCGCTTCCTCGTCAAAGTTAAGCCGCTCTTCCTCGATCACCAGCGGGCGCTTCATCACCCTCTGGTTAATGCTCATGATATATTCACCCAGGAATCCGATAAAGAACATCTGTACCGACCCCAGAAACAGCATTCCGATCAGCAGGGGGGCCATACCTGCCGGAAAACGGTCCCACCAGATCAGTTTCATCACCAGGTACACCAGGGCCACCAGTATGCTGATCACAGCGCACACGCTTCCGAATATGGTGGCCAGCCTGAGTCCAGCCTTTGTGTAGGAGGTGACGCTGAGCATGGCCGCATCATAAAGGCGGTAAAAATTGTTGTGGGTCTTGCCAGCCCGCCGCTTGGGCTGCTCATAGGGGATTTCCTTGCGCTTGTACCCCAGCTCGGCTACAATTCCCCTCAGAAACGGCGTGGGATCGTCCAGTTTTCTGAGAACCTCAATAAATTCCCTGTCATAAAGCCCTGAACCAGTAAAATGTTCAATCTGCTCCACATCGGACAGCTTTTTGATGGTCTTATAATAACAGCTTCTCAGCCAGTACATCACCTTATTTTCCTTGCTGCTGGTCTTGATGCCGATTACGATCTTGTAGCCCTTTTCCCACTCACGGACATATTTTGGTATCATCTCCACAGGATCCTGGAAATCCGCCACCATCTCAATGACACAGTCTCCCGTCACCTGAAGCATACCGTAATAGGGGGAATTAAACTGACCGAAATTGCGTGCATTTAGAATCGCCTTAATCCTGGGATTGGACGCGCAAAGCCCGCGCAGGATATCCCTTGTGCCGTCAGTGGAGTCATTGTCAATAAACACAAGCTCATAGTCATACTGGGGCAGTTCCCTTTCCAGTATGTCCGTCACCGCCTTGCTGATGGGACCTGCATTTTCCGCTTCATTATAACAGGGAATCAATACGCTGATCTTCTTCATGTCTTTTATTCGCTTCTTCTTTCTCTATAGTTTCTTCAATGCCGCGGCAAAAAGTATATTCCTCTTTCCAGTCACCGCCTGTGAGTCCAAGCAGCCTGCCGATATCCGGCCGTATGGAAAGGGCGCCCTCTTTTGCCTGGACAAATGTGCCGTATTCAAGTTCACCCCGAAAGCCTGCGATCTTATGGATCTCCTCCACAAAGGAACGGAGGGGCCTTGTATCAGAACTGGCAATATTCACAATGCAGCTTCTCAGACCCACAGGCGGAACACCGTGCCTGTATAATTCATATACTGCCTGTACCGCATCCTCAATATACATAAAATTCCACTGATGTCTGCATGCACTTAGGGATACCCGCTTATTCTGCCTTAGATCCCTTACCAGGGTGGAAATAATAGACCACGGGTGATCCCCGTATCCATAAACGCTGAAAAACCTCAGATGATAATAATTCATGTTAAGCTCCCCGCAAAGGGGGGCTGCTTTTTGATAAAATTCCAGCTTGGCCTTTCCATACTGGTTCACGGGATGACATTCCACATCCTCCTGCATCATGCCCTCCACGGCGCCATATTCCACACGGGAGCCTGCATCCATAAACACGGTGCAGCCTAAGCGGGCCGCTGTCCTGACACAATCCAGGGAACCGGACACATTGCGCGCCTGCACCTTGGGTGAGTCGATCTCCTCACGGTTCACTCCGCCCCAGGCCAGATGCAGGAATGCATCCGCCCGTCCGATGGCCGGTATGCAGTCAGGCACATGGTCCAGATCACATTCCACGGTTGTAAGATTGTCGTGGACCGGCAGCGCATCCCTGTGCCTGGACCCCGGTCTCACCAGTACAAATACATGATCCCCGTGTTCCAGGAATACCCTGGCAAGATTGCTTCCAATAAAGCCGGTGGCTCCGGTTATCACAATACGCGCTCCCAAGCCGCCTTGGGTCACATCCTTCATTTTCCTTCCAGTTCCTTTCCCATCATCCGTGTACACGGACGGTATTATCCCACCAGTTCCAGATGATTAAAGCGCATGGCTCTCACTTCCACATCCTTGCCGAACCGTTCCCTGATACTGGCCGCGATCTCCTCCGTGTAACCGGGCGCGGTGATGATAATGGCATCCACCGGGTGGTCCAGGAAATACTCCGGAGGCACAATGGGAAGATGGGAGGAGGGAGCAAACTTCCCGTGCTTAAACGGTGCGGAGTCTATGATATACTGCGCCTTATCCCCCAGCTTTGTGGTGGCTGCCAGGGTAAACCCCTGGTGGCTGGCCCCCCACATGGCGATCTTCTTGTCCCATGCGTCCAGGTACTTCATGTAACTTTCCATCTCCTTCCGGAGATTCACATAGCAGTCCAACAGATTCTCCGTGTCCATCTGCGGGCGTTTTTTCACTATCACGGACAAGGTATCCCTGTTAATGACCTCGCATTCCTCCACCTGGAATCCGTTGCGCTCCAGAAGAGGCGTAAGGGTCTCAAATGTATAATAGGCAATGTGGTCCCGGATCAGCTCAAAATAACTGTTGTGGTCCATGATATATTCAAAGCTGGGAACCGTGATCAGTCCCACCGCATCATCCTCAAGATTGCGGTAAATGGCCTGGAGCATGGTGCCCGGATCAGGCTGGTGCTCAAGGAAGTTAAAGGAGAGGAAAACATCATAAAGACCCCCGGGGAACCTGGTGTCCTCCGTTTCAGTAAACCCTTCCATCACATCCAGTCCCTGCGCCCTGGCCAGCTCCACCAGATGGGGATCGTGCTCGATTCCATGGGCCTCCACGGGAAATTCAGTCAGCACCTTAAGAAACTCGCCCTGGCCGCAACCCACCTCAATGAACCTCTTTCCCTCCAGATGATAATTTTGGATCAGATTCTTATACTGATACCGGCGCAGTTCCACCATGGTTTTGGAAAAACCTCCTGCCCGTATCACATCCCTGTAATAGTCCACCGGATCGCAGTCAAACTGGACCAGGCCGCAGCCCATGCACTGACACAGATCCAGGGTCAGCCCCTGGTCCTTTAAAAGCCCTGCGGCATCCGGCATATGCTGGGCGGAAGCCGGCATGTTATCCAATGTAAGTAAAGGCGTCTCCCATAACGGAGCACCGCAGGCGATGCATCGTTTCATGTATCTGCCTCCTTTCAAACGTTTACACAATTTATTTTAATCCCAGACTTTTCTGATATGGAATATTTCCCTTATGAAGCATTTCCTTTATCCCCTGCTCAAAGGAGATCTCCTGCCTAAAGCCGACCGCTTCATGCAGCTTTCCCGTGTCCGGGATCAGGGAGACCACTCCCTCCGCATTAGGAGGACGCTTTCCGTATTCATAGGTTCCACCGCCTCCGCAGAGTCTGTGCAGTTCTTCCAGATAATGTTTCAGGGGGCGGGTATCTTCCCCTGCCACATTATACACGCCGGCAGGTGCTTTGGCAAGCAAAAGGCCTGTAAGAGCCCTTGCGGCATCCGTTATATACAGGAAATTCCACATCTGGGTACAGGCTCCAAGCTCCATATGCCCGCCTTTCAGGAATGTGTCCATACAGGTGGCTATCAGGGACCAGGGATGATCCCCGGGGCCGTACACGCTGAAAATCCGGGCGTGGATATAGGTGATCCCCAGACGGCGCGCCTCCTCCGAAGCCATGGAGCACACTTTCAGCTTATCCTTGCCGTACTCCGACACGGGATGGCATTCCCCGTCTTCCCTCATTACCGTATGACAGATACCGTATTCCGCCTGGGATCCGCTGAACAGAAAGCGGCTGCATCCCAGGGCGTAAGCGGTTCTCAGGGCTTCCAGGGCATAGGCAATGTTGCGGGCCTGTATCTCAGGATTGCGGCGGTTGTCGCTTCCCGCCCCCTCCCATCCCAGATGAAGCCATGCATCCGCTCCCCCTGCTAGTTCCCTCCGTCCCACCAGGGTGTGGATCTCCCGCAGAGTGCAGGACATAATGAAACAGCCCTCTTTTCCTTCCAGCCGCCTTCTGCCGGGGGAATCCGGCCGCGCCACGGCAAACACCTCATGCCCCTTATCCAGCAGTTCCTTTGTAACAGCCAGTCCGATAAAGCTGGTAGCTCCTGTTACCACTATCCGCATAACACGTACTCCTTATTCCTTTATTCTCGCAATGATCATATTCTCATCCATCTCCTGCTCAGGCAGGAAGGGTGACAGGTCTTCCAGAGGCGGCGATACCATGGTGCCGTCCGAAAGCCTCTTGGCAGATGATTTGGGCTCAAAATTCTGATCCGTGGACACAAATACCTCACAGATAACAGGCCCTTCCATTCCAAGGGTATCCTCCACTGCCCGGGCCAGCTCACTGTTGTGTGCTGCGGACCGGTAGGGATAGCCGTAAGCAGCGGCCAGCTTTTCAAGGGATGGAAAACTCAGATCCCCGCTGTCCACACCCACGCCCACCAAAGGCTCACCGAAGAAATTCTTCTGGGTCTGGCGGATAGAATGATAACCTCCGTTGTTGATCACAAATATCTTTATATTCATCCTGTGATGGATAATGGTCTGCAGCTCCTGCAGGTTCATCTGAAGGCTTCCGTCTCCGGTGACCAGGATCAGGTCATCCCCGCTGGGATCTCCGCCATTGCTGTAGAACTGGTTTGTCCTGGAAGCAGCCCAGGCGCCGATGGCCGCGGGCAGATCATATCCCATGGCCGCGATGGCTGAATTGGTGATAAAGCGCTGCCCCTTCTTAATTACATAAGCATGGCCCCCCACCACACAGGCGGAGCCGTTGCCCACCACTGTAACCTGGTCCTCCCTGAGACGGCTGCTCACTTCCCAAATAAACGCATATACATTGGCCGGTTCCTGGTCCCCATGTTCAAAATGCTTTGGCAGGACCACCGGATAGCGCTCCTTCCACATGGCGCAGGTTTGGCTCCAGTTCATGGATCGAAGCCCTTCCCCGCCGTCAAACACCTGCTTTTTGCCCGGACGGCTCAGGCTATGGGGCAGTGCACTGCCCTCCTCTGCCAGCAGGGCATCCAAAACCCGGTTCAGCTGTTCCAGCAGATCCCCGGCATCCGCGTGGACCGGCATGTCCACATGGACCGATGGCTTTTTCAGCTCCTCCTGGTCGATATCATTGGCGATCACATAGGCCTCCCTGGCCCAGGTCTTATAATTATATCCTACCTGCCGTATGCTCAGACGGCTGCCGATGGAAAGTACCAGATCACTGTTTTGTATGGCAAAGTTGCCAGGCCTGTCCCCCATGTTGCCCGCACGGCCCACATAAAGAGGATGGGCGTCATACATGCAGTCCTCGCTGTCCCATCCCGTTATCACCGGCACCCCAAGCTTTTCAGCCACTTCCATAAATACCTCATGGGCGCCTGCAATGCGGATCCCGTTGCCCGCGTTGATCACAGGGCGTCTGGCATTTCTCACCTTTTTAATGATCTCCTGGGCCGTGGACAGCTCCACCCTGGCCGGAAGTACCTGGCGCAGTTCGCCCTGTCCGGCGATATCCTGGCTGATCCTGTGGCTCTTGTCACCGCCTGCCCAGCCGTCTCCTCCCGCATTATAGTCCTCCTGGTCAAAACCATTCAGATCCTCCGTATCCACAAAGGCCCCCTGGACGTTCAGCGGAATATCCAGCCAGCAAGGGCCGGGGCGGCCGGACCGGGCAAGATACAATGCTTTCTCCAGGCAATAACGGATACGCAGGGGGTCCAATACCATCTCCGAATACTTGGTCATGCATTCAATGGATCTGCAGATATCAAACTCCTGGTCTCCCATGGCCCTGATCCCCACCCCTGAAAAACGGGCCGTGGTATCATAGCGGACCTGCCCTGACAGTACCAGCATGGGAATGGAATCCAGCCACCCGCCTACCACTCCGGTAATGGCATTGGTGCCGCCAGGCCCTGTGGTAACGCACAGCGCAGCGATCCTGTTATGGATCCTTGCATATGCCTCTGCAGCCATGGCGCTGGCTTGCTCGTGGTGGTTATAGATACAGTGCAGCCCCTCCTGATGCCCCAGCCCATCGTTCAGATGCATTGCACCTCCTCCGGTCACCATGAATGCCTGGCAGATCCCTGCCTCCACCAGCCTGGCTGCTATATAATTGGAAATCTTGATCTTCATCTGCGGTCTCCCTCCCTGTTCTTATGCTCGTTACCGAAAATGTTAATATATCGAGAGTATAGCATAAAACACCATAAAATAATACTAAATTTCTCTTACAATAAAGGGGGGATACAGGCCAAACAGGCCATTCAAGGGGCCGCCCCCCTGCCTCCAGCGTATTCCAGAACTTCCAGTAACCATCACTATCATTCCGCGGATTTGTCCGCTATAATGAACCTCGTAATGCAAGGACGGATTTTCGGCCACAGACAAAACCACATATCAAAAAGGAGAGATTCAATATTATGAAAAAACAGACAAAAGTTCTGGCTGTATTATCCACTGCAATGCTGATGGCAGCAGTAACCCCTAACTTCTTCCCAACTACTTCTACCGCTTACGCTAAAAGCGCGGGATGGTCAGAGGAAAACGGAAACTGGTATTACTACGATTCTTACGGCGATGCCGTAACCGATACCTGGAAGAAGTCCGGAGATGACTGGTATTACCTGGATTCAGACGGTATACGCGCCACCAACATGCAGATTGATGAGTATTACGTAGGAGAAGACGGAAAACGTGTCAGCATGAAATGGGTTTCCGTAGAAAACGAAGATTTCTGGAATGAAGAAGACGCTCAGGAGTATCTGTATTATTATTACGGAAGGGACGGCAAGGCCCTGACCTCCAAATGGGCATCCATTAACAATCAGTGGTACTATTTCAATGAGGACGGCATCATGCAGACCGGTTCCATCACAGTTGACGGCTACAACTACTATTTAGGCGAAGACGGCAGCAGGAAGACCGGCTGGGTTCTTCTGGAAGATGAAACCGATGATCCTGAGATCCTTGAATCCTGGTACTATTTTGACAACACAGGAAAACGTATTGAAAATGAAGTGGACAAAAAGATAGAAGGCGACTACTACACATTTGTTGACGGCCGCATGCAGACAGGCTGGTTCAAGCTCCCTGCATCTGCGGAAACCGCAGATGAGGCACAGGCAACCCCTTCCGAGGCAACTCCTGCACAGACAGAGGCAACCGTAGCCGGATATCAGTACTATGATGAGGACGGCAAGCGCGCCGATGGCTGGAGAACCATTGAAGGTGTTGAAGGCATCAGCGAGGAAGCAGAGCTTTACCGCTTCTACTTTAAGAAGGGAAAACCTTACCACGCAACCAAGGGTCTTGAGCTGTTCAGCGTTGACTCTAAAAAGTATGCGTTCAATACAAAGGGTGAAATGCAGACCGGCAAGCAGGTTGTAAATATTGAAAATGACGCCATTGCCAACTTCTACTTTGATGAAGAAGGCGTGATGAAGACCGGTAAGCAGGTAATCTACGATGAGGATTTAGGCGAGACACAGAACTGGTATTTCCACACAGACGGCTCCAGAAAGGGCCAGGGATACCACGGCATCAAGGACAACGTGCTGTATGTATACGGCCTGCGTCAGGAAGCTGACAAAGATCTGCGCTTTGCACCTGTTACCTTAGACGATAAGCAGTACCTTGTAAATGCAAACGGTACCGTACAGAAGGCAGGATCCTCCTCCAAGTCCAATGCAAAACCGGAACTTGGCAATGGATTCAAAGACTTCAAAGATGAAAATGAAAAGATCTGGACAGTAAACACCGAAGGTGTGATCCAGTAATAAACCATTCTGCCATCATCCGTTCAGATTATCAGGCAGAGTGATATACACGGCAGACTAGCCAAATAGTCTGCCGTTTTTTTGTGCATTGTGCCGAAATTACAAGAAAGTTACAAAAAATAGACATATTTTCGCTTCTGAAACGTTATTTATATTATGAGTACTTATCAGGAGAGGACATTATGAGAGAGTTAGCTGTTTTTTATTGCCCCAAATGCGGACACTACGCATATTACCAGACCTCCCGACATCCCCAGTGCCCCAAGTGCGGGTGCGCGGAGGCCATGAACATGGTGCGGATGCACTATACGGAATTTATGAGAATGTCCTGTGATGAACGGGACGAATACCTTTCAAAGGAGATACTGAGGACCAACCCATCCCTGGTGGAACGGTTGACCGAGCCCCACAAGCGCTACAACAGCAGGGAGATCATTGCCGAGATGAACAATGTGATCATGAACCTGGACACAGAGAACAAAATACTCAATGACACAGTGAAATGGATGCACGATACCATATGGGATCTGATCCATGAGCGCAGGCATCTTCTCAGAGATGAGGCCGCGGCCACTGACATTTCCCCTGAACAGGAGGAAGCCGAAGGGCAGGAACATGTCTGTATACGGGAGATCATGCAGGATAAAGCCTGAAAATATAATTTTCTATATCTTTTGTGCAAATAGTGCGGTATAATAACATATATAGCAACTAATTTGTGCACTTTATATGTTTCAGGTTGGAAAGGAGTGGAACTATGAGCCATAAGATCATTACCATAGCCCGTCAGTTCGGAAGCGGAGGACATGAGGTAGCCCAAAGGCTGTCAGACCTTCTGGGGATTCCCCTCTATGACAGGAACCTGGTGGAGATGGCCGCTGAAAAGATGGGACATTCCCCTGTCAGCGTGGAAAAGGTTGACGAATCCGCCCTCTCCACCTTTCTGGCTAATTATCAGATACCCAAGGAGCCCAATTCCGTTACCGGGTACGGGCTGTCCCTGAACGACAGCACCTATGTAACACAGACCATTATCATTGAGGCCCTGGCCAGAAAGGGCCCGTGCGTGATCGTGGGACGGTGCGGTGATTATGTGCTGCGCAATTACCCGGATCTGGTCGATGTCTTTATCTGCGCCTCCATGGACGACAGGGTCCGCCGCATTATGGAGCGCTATAACTTTACGGAAAAGGACGCTGTCAACGCCATCAAATCCACGGACCGGCGCAGGAAAAACTATTATGAAAACTATACCAAGCACAAATGGGGCAGCATCGATTCCCACCAGATGCTTCTCAACATAAGCAAGCTGGGAATGGACAAGACCATACGGATCATAAAAGGAATTTATGAGTCAGACTAAGAATTCTTTCCATATGGCAAAAGAGCAGGACATGCTGACCACATGCCCTGCTCTTTTCCGGATTCTGTAACCCGCCTGTTACCCGGGCCGCTTACCGGGGCCAAAACCTACATTCCTGCGAACTGGTTCTTAACCTTCTGGATCTTCTGCTGTTCAGCCTGTTCTGTCTGATACCATCCGCGTGCGGACATCTGCTTGTAGATATCATCCTGCAGACACAGACTGTCATTTAACGCCTGATTAAATGTCTGATGCACATTGGTTGTGGAAGACTCAATTGTGCCGTGAACATACAGGTCACATACGCCTTTCTCTGTAAGGAGAAGGTTCTCCATGATACACTTGTCATCCATTGCTTTCTCCTCCTTATACGAGATTGTAGAAATTATCAAAAATCTGCTGGTGCTTCTGTTCCATCTGCTGTACCTGATTCTTAAGGGCAGGATCCTGCAGGTTCTGGATCGCTTCCTGGCACTGTGTCTTCAAAAATTTTTCATGGCCTAAAGCGTCTTCAATATAGTCTAATTCCTTGGGACTCATAGATTATCACCTCCAAAGTTAGTATGCATCCGATTTAACCCGGATATGCACGGTTCCCGGAAATGAATTATAAATAGCGATGGTAACGATGCTTTGTGCCTGAATCAATTTTTGCTCATAGTTTGTTCACCCGGACCAATCATCTCTGCCTGCCTATTTTCTCACTGTATGCCTCATACTGCCTCTGGGCGTTCTCTTTAAAGGGCGCGCTGACCGTAAACTCCTCGCCGTCAAACAGCGTCACCATCCTGACGCTGAATTTTGCCACAAAACGGAGATTGACGGCGTACGACTTATGCAGCCGAATAAATCCCGCCTGCTCCATGTTAATTTTGGAAAAAAGATTTTCAATGGTGGAATAACAATGATATGTATGTGTGGCTGTTACGATTTTAACCCGCCGGTTATCGCCCTCAAAGTAATGGATATCCTTCAGAGGAACCCTGTACACGGTCCTGCTGGACTTAAATTCAAAAATACCTGAATCCCCCTGTATCCTGTCACATGCCTTAAAAAACACCTGCTGGAATTCCTCTGGTTTAAATGGTTTTTTGAGAAAATGAAAGGGCTGGAACTGAAACAGCTCCAGTGCGTATTCATCCCCATATCCGGACATATATACGATCATGCTGGTGTCATTGCCAAGCTCTTCCCTTATAAACCGGCTCAGCTCAATGCCGCTGCAGTCTTTCATAACAATATCCAAAAATATAAGGTCAAAATACCGTTCCCTGAGAGCTTTCTCAAATTCCCTCCCCGTGTTAAAGACCTCTACTTCCAGTTTTCTTTTTTCTTTCCATTTTTTTATATAATCTTCCAGTTGGCTGCACAACTGGATATCATCATCACAAACCGCTATATGTATCATATATCTGTCCCCGTACTGCAATTTTTTTCTATGATATTTTACACCCCCCTGTCTAAATTTGTCTATAAATGTTGAAAACAGTCTGTTTAATGTAGAAATTTATATTGGCGCCCGGGAAATATGAAGCCTGGCCCGGATCTGACTTTTTAAGCCAGCCCAGCCCAGGGCATATTACGCGGACGCCAATTTAGTTTCTGGTCCATTCCTTATTATGATATATTGTAACAGTTCAGGACAGCGGGAAAATGGGCGCAAAAGCGGGTAACCTGGTGGTTCCCATCATCCGCCCAAGGTGACATCCTGGGCCGAGTACCACTTAATTGCGTCCTCCACATGCTGACGCCTGAAATCCGGCCAGTAATCATCCACCACATATATGTCGGAATAAACCGACTGCACCGGGAGAAAGCCTGACAGCCTCCTTCTGCCGCCCCAGCGGATGATCAGGTCAATACGCGACACATCTGCGGTCTTAAGCCCCGGCCCGATGGAAGCCGGCCGGCTGATTGCCGGTTCACCGGATGTCCTTGGCCCTGGTTTGAAACCCAGGTCCCACTCCCAGCTGTAATTTACCAGGAAATTGATCTTCATTCCCCCCGCCCCAAAGTCCTGTCTGGTGGTATAGGGAAGAAGCTCCGGCGGGAACATATCCGATTGGGTATTGCCCAATACCAGCAGGCTTGCATCCTCCTTTGACAATTCCCCGACAGCTGCAACACATGCCTTTGTAAACGCCTGGCGCTGAGTTGTGGGGCGTTTCGTGTTATCCACTGTAAAACCGTAAAAGGACATTTCCTCAATGCCCAGTTCACGGCACATATAATACAGGGTCATTCCCGGGGAAATGCCGTGACTGTATCCATCCGCCTTTTCCATCCCCCGGTTCTGTGCCCATCTTCTGTTTCCGTCCGGTATGATTCCAATATGTTTCGGTATTCTCATTATCTCTCCTCCAGGCTCCGGCCTGCATCTGATGCCGGTAATATATGGAAAGTATGGGCTTTTCCGGAAAACCTATACCTGGTCTATGCCTGTTTGCAGATGAAAATGCCACGTAACCGCTGTAAACAGCTGCCAATGACCACAAAAAACACATTACTCCGGTAGAATATCATCCGGCCTGTCTGTTATGATATTGTCTGCCCTGGCTTTTTTGCACTTATCTACAGAGTACTGGTCATTAATGGTCCAGGCGATCACTTCCTTGCCTAGTCCATGGATCCGGTTCACGGTGTCCGGCTCGATCAGTTCAATACTCAGGACAAAGTTGTCAGCGCTGGTGTAGATCTCAGGCTGAGGTATGGGCTGGGATGAGATAAGGCCGGTCTCCAGGGACGGCTCAAATATCTTAACCATCTGCAGGCAGCCATAATTAAAGGATGTTATCATGCACTCCTGAAGCATTTCCCTCTGGCGTATCATTTCTACCATCTGCGGGATCAATTCCAGGGATTGTCCCTCTCTATATTTAATCTCTATATTGAGTTTGATCTTTCCGCGGCAATAATCCAGCACTTCAGACAGGGTTGGAATGGATGTCCCCTGAAAATCGGGCCCCAGACGGCTGCCCACATCCAGGCTGCGGATCTCATCATACGTAAGATCCCTGACCTTGTGGGGAACTCCAGCCACGCGCATCAGGTTCTCATCATGAAGGACCACCAGGACCCCGTCCTTTGTCTGGTTGATATCCAGCTCGATCCAGTCCGCTCCGCTCTCGATCGCGGCTTTAAATGCCGGGATCGTATTCTCCGGAGCCTGGGAAACATCTCCCCTGTGGGCCGTGATCTCCACATCCTGGTCCCAGTTTTCCTCCGCAAAAGCAAAGCCGGGGCTGGCCAGCACTAACATCAGGCCGCACAGGAGCGCGGCCGGCAGCGGTGCCATTTTCATGATGAAGGGCACTGGAAAATGGGTGCGCCCGGCGTTGGCTGATGGGTGACGGCGGTTTTTACTTACTCTCTCTTGATTCATTCTGTCTTGCCTCATTCTGTCTTGTTTTATTCTGTCCTACTGCAGGAACGGATGTCTTTTATCCTTCACTTACCACTGAAGCTCCATCTGTCCGTCATCGCTGTGTCTAAAAACGGATTTCATTACCCGCTGTGTTATCTTCTCTTCTCCGTTCAACCTGCCAATCAAAAAAGGCGAGTCCGGATCATGCTGTCTTCTGTTCTCCTGTACCTGAGGCGGATTCAGATTGGCATAGCAGTATCTGCAAAAATGGGCGCAGGTATGGTAAGTGCCAATGTCCACGCTTTTAACACACCCGCAGGTTTCCCTCTGTGTATCATCCTTTTTTACATCCACCTCCCGTCCTGTTATCCGTGAGATCAGGCGGTCGTCAATACATTTTCCCTTTTGTATGCCATATTCCGAAAGATCCATTGCCTCTGAACATGTCTGCAGCCCTATTTTGCACTGTTTTGCTATGGGGTCAAGCAGGGATGCCAGCAAACATATATCCCCGTCTCCCATATCATATACTCCCATATGCTCCATACTCTTTTTAATCCTGGCATACATGTCAATAAAGCTGATCACACAGGTCTGCGTGTACCCGCTTAAGCTTTTACACAGCTGCTCAAACCACCGGCAATGGTATTCCACATTATAAATCCCTCCCAGCAAAATGGGATCATATCTCCAGATTACCCGCTCAGCCCCAATGCGCCGGGAAAGTGTTCTGAAGGTCTCCACCAGCTCCCGCTTATCAGGAAGTCCCGGTTCCATGTCCTGGCCGTAGGCAGTCAGGGTAAATTGGAAATAATAGGGATACCCCATGGTATCCAGGATTGAAAGCCTGTCCATCATGGGGCCGGGGTTCTTGGTCCAGAACACGAAGCAGTCCACAGTATCCCTGCTCAGCTTCAGTTCACTGACCTGCTTTGGGTTCATGGGATTTCTTACATACAGGTAATTCTCTACCAGGCGATTATAAAACCACTCCGCATAAAATGCCGGAATATCTGTTCTTCTGCTTGCACTGACTATCATTTTATCATCTCATTCCGTATTCTGCTCATATCCTTTGTTCCCGGATATTCTTTTCATTCTATCACAGGAACCACATAAAGTCATCTCTGTATACATCAGGTAAATTTTTCCTTTTTTCGTTTACTCTGCATTGATAAAAGGCGATCCAAATAAACCGACTTAAACTGCTTGCTGGCCATGGCCTGCTTGATAGGCGGAAGGTCCAAGATGGCGCTGAACAGGGCGGCCATTGCCCTGTGGTTGGCAAATGCCTGGTTATCAAAAACAAGATTCTGCAGCGTCCCCTTCTCAATGGCCTGGAGAACAAACCGGTGGGTGCTGTTCACAGGCGTAATAATCTGCTCCGGGCGCCTCTTAAGCTCAATGGCTTTTATATTGCAGTTTCTGGCACATACACCGCACCCCAGACAGATGTCCCTGTCCAGAACCGCTTTCTTGCGTCCATCCCCATTCTCCCTCATGGAAATGGCCAGAACAGGACAGACCTTGGCGCACTTGCCGCAGCCCACACACTTCTCATCTGAAATCTCAGGGATATAGTTGGTGGTTGCCACAGGCTGCATGGGGCTAAAATGCCTGGCTGCCTGAAGGGCCTCACAGCAGCATCCGCAGCAATTACAGATAAAAGCAGGGTGTTCACGGACATTTTCCCCAATCTGCACCAGATTGCTGTCATAGGAGCGCTCAAGGGCATCCAGCGCCTCCTCCTTGGAGATAAGCCTTGCATAATCTCCATGCTCCGCCAGTGAACGGGCCACATTGTCAAAGGTCAGGCATACGTCCCATGGCGCGTCAATCTCGCAGGGATGGCCCGCGTGATACATCTTATGGCGGCAATAGCACAGGCCAAGGCCTATATATTCAGCCTCCTCCACAATATGGGTCGCCCTCTCATAGTCCAGGATATGATTCATCTTATCATTGGTCAGCACCGGTTCCTGGACAAAAACACGGCCCAGCTTTGTCTCCGTGGCATAAAACAGATCCTTAATAAAATCCTCTTCCACGTTCATATACTGGTAATACAGCTCGCTAAGATATTTCTGGTCAATGTCTCCCCTGGTCCGCATCAAAGCAAACTCTATGAATCCGGCCATTGGCGGCGGCATAACAAACTGTCTGACACCGTTGTGCCAGGAGTCAACCAGCAGAGCCTTGTCACAGAGATGATCCAGCAGGCGTTCCGCTTTATACTCTGATGTCTGCCATATCTTTGCCGCCTTCTTAACTGTAAATGGACGGACGGGAAGCAAAGCAACCCACTTGGCTTCCTTTTCCGAGTAAAGCACCTGCAGGATCTTATATAGTGTCTCTGACACCGGAGCGCCCTGGGTGAACCAGTTGATGCGGTCACCGAGGGATTTGTAGGCGTCACGGGTGGTTAGGTGTCCCATAAATTATCCTCCTCTTAATTGATGTGTGCGATCGGAATCTCCCGGTACTCCGATTTGCGAGATGATTTTTTTGTCAGTTGCGCATAAATTCATGAGGCGTACACGGTGTGTATGTTGAATCAATTTGTGTGCGACTGGTGAGAAATCAGACGCAAAAATTAGTGCCGGGGAGACTCCGAGAGTACATGATTTCTGCTTTCTATCTATTTAATAGGGCGGCTCCATTAAATAACAGAGCCACCTTTGCTTTTATGTTCCATTAAATTATCGCCCGGCTTTTTGGTAGTATTCATTCGCCCTCTGTTCTTATACGATACCATACCAGGTATCAACCTACTTATTACCATTATAGTATACATTTGCTGGGATGTAATCTTAATTTTTCAATAGAATATCGGACTATTTTCTTTCATATTAATTTAATATTTTTGCACAATGGGTCAAATGATTCTGATGATGCGGTACTGGCATCGAGGATGCATGCTTTTGAAACAGCTTAGGGTGTATGGTTGTATGGCGGGCTGCAACAGACAATTTTCTTTCCCGCAAGAAATGGACATTTCCTCAGAAATACTGTAAAATAAAAACAGCAACCAATGATTCACCAAGCAACGTATCATTTATGAAAAGGAGGATTTCAGTGAACAAAAAAATAATTGCAATCATGGCTTTAGCTGCATGTCTCACATTGGGAGGCATCTTCTCCGCCTATGGCCAGGAGAACACCATTACCTCGGTCTCCTTAAGCTTTTCCTGGGACAAGGCCCCCAAGGGAGGCGATATTGTAGGCAGCATTACAGCAAGCTCCAGCAGCAGCCAATTCAAAGTAGAAGGCACGGAATATGTAAAAGATGACGACACCTGGATTTTCGGGGAACGGCCCGTGGCTGAGGTGGAACTCTCTGCCAGGGAAGGTTATAAATTCTCCAATATTGAGAGAAGTGATTTCAGTCTGTCCGGATGCAGCGCTCAGTACAAGGAGTCTCACATAGAATCAGATGGCGTTACCCTGATCCTTCAGGTTTATCTTCCCGAGATCTCCGGCAATCTGCCCGGCACCACTGCAACCAGCTGGAACGGCGACACGGCCCTGTGGGATTCAGTGGATGGCTCAGAACAGTATGAGGTAAAACTGTACAGGGACAAGCGTCTCCTGGCAACTGTGACCACCAAAGAAAATTCATATGATTTCAGTTCCTATATTAATACTGAAGGCAGCTATACCTTCAATGTCCGCGCCCTTGGCACCTACAGCACCGAAGCCAGCGGATGGTCCTCTGATTCTGATGCCAAAGTTCTCAACCGCGAGAATGCCTGGACCAGGGACAATGGAGAATGGCAGAAAACATCTGCCGGATGGCGCTTCGCTTATAAGGATGGAACCTTTGCAACTGACTGTTGGAGGGTGATCAATGATAAGTGGTACTATTTTAATTATAGGGGATACATGGAATCAGACTGCTATGTGAAATCAGATGCCCTTGAAATGTATTACTGGCTTGGAAGCGATGGGGCCTGGATGCCGGAATGGGATACGGGGACGCCGGATCGGGGGAGTTATCGGGTGGTGCAGTAGGGGGGGATGGATGATAAATAAGCATTTGTTGTCTATATAAAAGCTTGGGGGTGTAAACACTTTCATGGATTGATAGTTTAATCAGTCCAACAAGATGTTTACTCCCCTGTTTCTGATATTTATAAACTAAGATACTGATTTAAAACATAATAAGGTAGGATATCGCATGATAAGTATTATAATGCCTGCATACAATGCTGCTCTCTACATTGAGGAAGCCATACAATCCGTATTGTACCAAACATATCAGGATTGGGAATTACTGGTCATTGATGATTGTTCTTCAGACCGGACACCTGAAATTATAAAGTTTTATATAAAAAAAGACAGCCGTATATGTTATGTACGCAATGAATGTAACCTTGGTGTCGCTGATTCTCGAAATAAAGGCATCTCTATAGCTTCTGGAGAATGGATTGCATTTCTTGACAGTGATGATTCTTGGAGATTAGATAAATTACAGAAGCAAATAGATTATATCCAAAATCTTGACGCAGATTTTATCTTTACCGGTTCTAGCTTCATGGATGAAAATAGCCGATCACTAAACTATTATCTTCCGGTTCCTAATCGTATAACGTACAAAGAACTTTTGAAACAAAATATTATTTCCTGTTCATCAGTATTGATTCGCAGAAGCATCATCAAGGGTTATCCTATGGAAAATGCTTCCTATTTACATGAGGATTTTGCCGTTTGGCTACGGATACTGCGAGATAAAAACATCTACGCTTATGGAATTAACGAACCTTTATTAATATACCGAGTTTCATCCAATTCAAAATCCGGTAATAAAATAAAAGCAGGAATTATGACTTTTCGCGTATACCGTTCTATTGGTATTGCTATAATCCCTGCATGTTATTATTGGTCCTATTATTTTATTCGGAGTTTAAAAAAATATCGGAATTTGATTCACTAAGTCCCCTACCTCCATGCTCGCTGGGTGTGCACTAAAAATCTTCTTTATAGATGTAATACTACAAACAAAGAGGCCCGCCTTTCATCTCTATCTTCAAAACCATGCGTACATACGTTTTGGATAGCTTAAATGTCAGGAGTCTATCCTAGCGTTTTACTTAGACATATATAAATTACAAACTTCTTCTGCCTCCCCCAGCATGACAGTCTTTCCCCGATCCAACCATATCGCATGGTCACACAGTTCCAATACCTCACTAATTGAATGGGATACAAATAGAAGGGTGGTACCGTTACTTAACATTTCATTCATCCTGGCTTGACATTTCTGGCGAAACTTAAAATCCCCTACCGCCAATACCTCATCAACAATAAAAACGTCCGGCTTAGCCATCGTGGCAATCGCAAATCCCAGCCTAGCACGCATACCAGAGGAGTAGTTTTTAATTGGTGAATCCAAAAAATCCCACAGTTCTGCAAAATCTACTATTTCATCAAAATGATCCTGCATATACTTTTCACTGTGTCCTAACAAACAACCATTCAAAAAAATATTTTCTCTTGCAGTAAGATTTCCATCAAAGCCAGCTCCCAGTTCAATAAGAGGCGCGATACTGCCATTAACAGTAACACTTCCCTCAAAAGGTTTTATAATTCCACTTATTGCTTTTAATAATGTTGACTTACCAGAACCATTAGTTCCTACCAACCCCCATGCCTCACCTCGTTTTACCTGAAAAGAAATATCTTTTAAGGCAAAAAATTCCTGAAACATAAGTTCTCTTTTTATAATTTTTATAAAGTATTCTTTTATATTATCAATTTTCTGATTAGCCAAATTAAATCTTACCGTGACATGATTTACATCTATAATAACGTTTTTTTCTTTCCCCATCGATATTACCTCAGATTTAAATATATAATATGAAATTGTCTTGATTTTTTAAAAAAGTCCAAGTTCCAATAAAGAGCATAGCAATTGCAGCAAAACATCCTGCAAAAATTATTACGCATCCGGGTATTCTATTATGATAGACCAAATCTCGAAATTGACCTATATAGAAATACATTGGATTTAAATGCTTTACTAACCACATGACGTCTGGGGGTAATAAATCAATGGGGTAAAATATAGGTGTTAAATATAGCCATGCTGTGGTAACTGCATTATATATATATTGTATGTCACGGAAAAACACATTTGCCTGCGCTAAGAACAATCCTAAACCAAGGCAAAAGATATAAAGCTGTAATAAAACAAGAGGGAATAACAGAAAATGCCAACTAAATGTTGCTTTTGTTGCCAACATTACTATAATTAATGCTCCCATAGAAAAAAACAAATCAATAAGTCCACTGGTAATTTTAGCAAACGTAAAGATATATTTCGGCACATATGCCTTCTTTAGTAGGGCTGCATTTCCATTAATCGAACTTAATGCTTGATGCGTAGATTGATTCATAAAATTGAATAGAATCTGTCCACAAAATAAATACACTGGAAAATTCTCTATATTACGTCTAAACATAGTGGAAAAAACAACTGCCATTACTATCATAACCAATAATGGATTTAAAACACTCCAAACATAACCCAAAAAGCTTCTGCGGTATTTCAATTTTATATCCTTAACAACAAGCTGCTTTAATAAATCTTTATATGCCCAAAAAATATTGAAACGTTTTCTCAACTTTTGCATTTATTTATCCCCACAAAATTTCCGTCTGAAAGACAAAAGATCATTCTATATTATTTATATCTTTTAAAATCTTAATTGTACGATCCATTCCTTCTTTAATTGTATATTGTGGCATCCAACCGATGCTTCTTAATTTTCCCTCATCTAAAACAGCATCATTCTGTTTCGAGTATCCCTGCTTTTCTATCGCTTCAGGATTAGAATATACAACCTGCGTACCTGCTATCTTAGCTACAGATTCAGCTAATTCAACTATCGTAATAGTGGAGGCATTGTTGGCTACATTATAAGCTTCTCCCATTTGACCTTTAAATAATAAACTCAAAATGCCAGATACTGCATCAGCACTATAGCAATAAGAACGTCTTTGAATACCTGGACTCTTTAGTATAATATCCATTCCATCCACTGCATTGTTAATAAACTGTGCTGCTGCTTTGCTGTCATATTGTGTCATAGAAGGGCCATATATATATCCTAAACGCGCTATAATTGAAAAAATATTATGCTCTAGAGAATAACTCCTGAAAAGCAACTCTGAAACCCGCTTACTTTCAGGGTATCCCGATCGTATCTGATTAAAATCAGTCTGACCATAATCACTTTCTTTTATAATTGTTCCCGATGGCATTGTTCCGTATACTTCCATTGTGGATGTAAAAATAATCTTAACACTGTTATGCTTTCTAGCATATTCTAAGATATTATACGTACCTATAATGTTCGTTGTTATAGTCTCAGCAGGGAAACTCGCATATGATTTTGGATCAGCATTGCTAGCGGCATGAATTATATAGTCAAAGTCCACAGGACAATCCAATGGTTTGGTTATGTCATGTTCAAAAAGGTAAATATTTTTATCAGAACTGGCATATTTAAAACGTCTCTTAAGGCGATCTAAGCTTCTTCCTAAACCATATATTTTATAGGGTATCTTCGTGCCATGATTTTTATATAAAAAAGCGTCCACAACTAACGAACCAATCAATCCAGTCGCTCCCGTTACTAATACACTTTTTACTGTACTTATATCTGGAATATAATTCGAAATTTGCTGCAAATCCTGTTTATATAAAGGATGATCGAATATTGTCATATAAACATTCCTTTCTTCATTCGCACTAATGCATCCAAGCATCTCTTTTAGAGTTTAGCAATGCCTTAAAAATATCGATATCCTCAGGCGTTGTCAATTTTATGTTCTTTTCAGATCCTAGAGAAAAATACAATACCTCTCCCAACTCTATAAACATTGTGCATGTTGCAACTGAATTAGTAATCCCTTGCTCCAATGCCCTTTTATGAGCATCTAACAATTTACCAAGAGATGCCGCCTGTGGAGTCTGGGTCCGCTTTAAATTATCTCTTGGCACCTGAGCATTAGATGAACAGTTGTCTACAGTTCGAAGCATTGCTTCCGCACATGGAATAACTGAAATAGAATTGCCATGTGCCGAACAAACACGGATACAGTCTGAAATTATCTCTTCTGATACCATTGGGCGTATAGCATCATGAATTAGAACAATATCATCATCTGAATGTCTCTTTTTTATATCATTGATACCATTACGTATAGATGCCTGTCCGTTTTCCCCACCAGTAACTATATTTTCCAACTTGTTAATATTAAACTGTTTGCAGTATGCATATAGTATCTCATGCCAACCTTCCAAACAAACAACCTCTATGCCCTCAATATTAGGATGTTTCTGAAACGCTTCTAATGTATAAATAATAACAGGCTTATCATATACATTTAAAAACTGTTTTGGAATGTCCTGCTGCATTCTATGTCCCGCTCCACCCGCTATTATCAATGCAATATTCATAAACTTTCTCCAATTCTATCTATAAATTTTAAATACATTATTTCTACGAATTTAAGTTTCACTAATTGGAATATTGAGTGTTTCACAGATCCCATCATATATGTTCTCTGTCCCTGTCTTCCCATTCGGCGGTATTAAATACTCATTAATAAAAGTTTCACGGGCTACTTTTTTTACATCGTTTCCCTCTAACACAACCTCCTCAATAAAACGCTGAATATCTTCCTTAATAAAATCCCTACGAGTTTTATATAAAACTTCAAAGTTCTTTTCCCCATATTCATTCAGCATAACACGGGTATTTTTACCTATTGTAAATAAAGCCGGTTTATTTGTTATGGTATATTCTGCAATAAAAGAAATACTGTCTAGAATCATCGCGTCTGATGTCATAAACAAATCTATAAATTCGCCATCCTCATATTGTGTATTCCCCATATTGCTCCATTTATCATAGTATTCATCTGTTTCATTCTTTCCCCATCTCTTTTCTAACTTTGCCTTAATCATAGGATGCGGCCGAAACGCCCATTGTATTTGATCTGCATACTTTACTGCAATATCAATCATCAAATCACAAATTTCATAAAACGCATTGTACTGATAATAAATAGCAGCAAAACCATCCGAATGATGCGGAGCCCATATAATACGTTTTTTTCTTTTATTTTGTTCCTTCCAAACATCTTTTGGCACATAGTCGGAAGAGAGAAATGCATCAAATTTGGGAGAACCGCTAACCACTACATTACTTCCACGATTATCCATTAAACGCTTTGCCATTTGTAAATGAATTGGAGTATGCAGAAAATATTTTGTAACCATATTTTGCATTTCAAAGTTTAGGGATTCATTCATTGGATGATGTGCAACATTAAACCCATAATCAAACAAAAATGTAGGAATATCTAAAAACCGGTTTATATAAGTATATTTATGGAACATAGGTTTCCAAAATTTAGAATAAACTACAATATCCGGCTCAAGCTCCTTTCGTACATCAAGAAAAGTATCTGTCTCTTTATCATATCCTTTAATGACTCTAAACCCTTGCTCCTTTAAAATATTATAAGTCTGTTCCATATAACGCTTCATGGTCTCTTCTCCTTGAAGCATAAACGGTTTAACGACAACAACTGGATCAAAAATACCACTGCTTTCCATTAAAGAATATAAATTTGCATATTGCCAGCATGTAATACGAGAAACAAACAAACATGCCCTTATTTTTATTCCCTGCTTAGCCTTCTCTTGGATAGCGCCCAGATTTTTTTCATATTTATGTGCAATGATTCTCTTTTCCACTTTCTTTTTAATCTTTAATGCTACCTTAGAAAACCAAACAAACACCAAGATATGTATGGAAAACAACTGCTTGTCTTTGATAATGCGAAATACTGGTAAAATACGAAATATATATAAATTATAATGTGTGTTATCCGTTCTTCGTAGTTCAATTACCGGAATACCAAACAGCTTAAAACGCTTAAACCTTTGGCCATATATTGCCCTTATTTTTTCTTTAACTGCCATAATTTCATCCTACCCTTTAAATAATGCTACCGGAAATTTAAAGCCGCTAACAGACTTTCTGTAAAATGGAAGTTTTATACGGCCTGCCAAATAATAAAATGTTACATTCTTTTCTTTTCGTGACTCAAAGTATGTTTTAGAAAATATTTTATATTTTATCATATTTCTATATTCCACTTTAGATAATAAGGCATGACCTTTAACACAAAGCTGAGAAGCTTTGATTATATTGTATGGGACAAACTTAATGCATTTTTTAAGTTGCCAGAACTTCAATGTGCTCTTTATGCAAAAGCCCAAAAATTTTGATATTATTTCTTCATAACAACTGTGATTCTCTATATAATAATCATAGCACCGCATTCCTAGTTCTTGTTTCTTTCCTTGCTCATAAATCTCTGCACATATACTTTCCATTGTTGTATACTTCACATCAAAAACATCCTTATGTTCAGGAAGTATTGATACACCATACTCCTTTGTATCATACAGCCAGATAAAACTATTCATCTCATAATGTATTGGTGAAACCATTAAAATCACAGATGGAAGTTTTAAACGTGCTCCCTCAATAACCGAAGTTCCTACTGCAAAAAGCACATCAACATTATCTTGCAAGTATTGAGGTAAATCCTCATGTGGAATAGTACCTGTAAAAGTAAATTCAATATCTCCTGCAAACTTCATACAAAAATTTTCTACATCATTTCGATTTGGGCCATCTCCAACAATGAAAAGGCGCTTTTTATTTGGTGTTTTTACATCTGCAAAACGTTCAATCATATTATATAATGCATTAATTTTGTCATGTCCCAGACGTCCTACCCATCCCGCATTGATAGCCCCAGAATCAACTAATTCTGGACATCTAACATTTTTAAGAGGCTCCAAAAAAACTTGCATATAATCCTTATTGTCAAATTGAACAGATTTACATTGCATATTCATAGACATTTTACCAGACCAGTCATGATAAAATATAGCATGACCATCCCGCATTAGCTTAAATAAAGAGGGGGTTTCATTAAAGAAAAATACACTTTCCCAAGCATTTCGAAAAGTTTCATAATGCCAAAACACCAATTTACTTTCTGGATGCATATTCGTTATCTGTGATGCTCTTGTTGTATTTGTAATTAAGATCACAGGTTCTTTTATCGGAAGTTCATTATCTCCATCCTTAAAATTCAAAAAAATGACATTGCTTTCTTTTGAAGCCAGAGAATGGGGATACCCATTTTCATAGTCAACATAATATGTCTTTAAAGTGGTATTCGTAGAAATGAACTCAGCCAATTGGTATAATAAAAATGTTCCACCTCCTACATTGTAGGCTGGAAGCCAAAAGCATAAAGCTTGATAACCTTGTTTTTTTATTTCTTCTGCACATTCCTGTATTTTCAGTCCATAATCTATGTTCACCATTATTCCACCCCTTCTCAGTATCTCAGACCATCAAGCGAATGATAGGTTTTAACCTTATGTTTGTCCCAATATGCTTTACTGCGGAACCCTCTATTTAAAATATAGCTCCTCACCCCAGATCTTTTGGCGGCACTGAAATCCACTTCGCTATCACCCACTACCAAATCCGGCTGCACGCGATTGATAAAATATTCTTTTTCATCAACCGCCGTAGCTGGTGATGCACAGAATACTTCACAAAAGACATTTGATAATTCGAGCTGATTTATTTGATACATTAAATGCTGCTCTTTTTGGCGCGCCGAACATAAATAAAGTATATCCGCATGTTCTAAACAAGCGTATAATGTTGGTATCGCATCATAATACAATTGATCCGTACGCAGATAGTCCAAATCTTCAATATGCGATATCCACATTCTTGAAACTTCTTCACTTTGCCAATTTGAGAAACCCAGTTTTTCTTTTAGAAACGCCGCTGTTGAATATCCATCTGCTTTATATTCTAAATAGCCCTTTAATGAATATCGGTTATAACCCTTTTGATTCAAGCAATCCTGCAACACCTGAATATGGCGTTTACTACTGTCTAATAAAGTTCCATCAAAATCAAAGACTATCTTCATTTTGTCACTATCTCCTCAAAGCACCGAACTACAAAACGCTCCTGAGCTGGAATATCAATACTTACTAATTCCGGCATTTCCAACCATAAGGCCACTGCTGACTCTGCCATTTTAAATCCTACTGCTGCTGATAGCGCGCTGCCGCCACCTAACCTAAGATTAAAATCAGTGAGTAGCCACTTTCCTTGCTGTGACCGCATAAATTGAACGCAATTCATATGAGGAAGGCTAAATTTTGAGGCCAATTTACTGATCACTTTAGATAAATCTTGATCTTCAAAAATTCGGGCTTTTGTACAGACACCGGCTTTCACCTCAATTCGTTCCCGGCATATGCTTTTAACGACTTTTCCGTCACAAAATACATCAACAGTTATTTCTTCTGGCAAACATAATTCCTGCACAATCATACCGTTTAAGTTCATCTCTAATAAATCACGCCCTAACACAGCCCGCGAATTCCTTGATCCAAAACCAATTTCTGGTTTTACATAATAGGTGCATTCTGGTTTTAAAAATTCACTAGAAATTATATGTGGTACTTCTATTTCCATTCCCTCTAAAGTCTGAGTCATATTCCTCTTATTGGATAACATATTAAATGTTTGTTTATACGGAGAGGCAGCATATATCCCTAATCGTAATAGGTCGGCGTTATCGTAGGCAAACAGAGATAAATCCCAATCTATTAATGGCACTAGAATGTCAATTTTCTCTTTTTCAAAAAGAGCCATCATGTACTCATAATACCCAACACTTTTAATAGAGGGAATGACAAAATAACGATCTGCTAATGTAGATGTATGAACCAAATGGGGTGGATTGATATCACAAACATACAATAGAACACGATTTTTTCCGATATCTTTAACAGCTTTACTTATCGCCCAAGCCGCGGCTGTACCTCCACCTAAAATCATTATACGTATCATTTTTCTTCCCAACTTTCTTATGAAACTAGCATTTTTTTCTTTAACCACTTTGATAGAGGTCTCTCAATAAGATAATAGGTAGCAATCCCTACCCCTACACATATCGATACACTAATTAATAAAATAGTTTTGCTATCTCCCGCAGAGTTCTTTATCCACAAACTTTTTTCAAATATGCAAAACATGGAAACTGCATCATGTAAATAGAATACGACCATTTCCCCAGGTGACCAAATATCTTATGGTTCAAAAGCTGGGCTATATAACCCCATTGATATATAAAATCCATTATAATAATTGAAAATATCAGTATATAATAAATTTTTTCATATTTTTGAGTACAATTGATAAGTATGTTAACAAAGTAACTCAATATAACAATCTCTAAGATGGTTATGAGGATTTTATTTCTTTTATTAATAGTTTTTCTTATTGAATACCCTCGGATCCAAAATCGAGCAATTAGCCCTCCGTAGACAAACCCGGTAATCCCCATCAATACGCCATTTGTCAAAAAGGGGAGTTGTTCAAAGGCCTTTGCGGAATACAGAGTGCTACCAGTTCTTTGGCCCAACAGAATGAACCCTGTTAGTGTTACAAGCATCCCCCATATTTCTCCGCTTACTTTATAATCAGTAATTAAACTGTCTGCTATATTATATTTAGAGTTGAAATTGGATCTGGCCAAAAAATCAAACATCAAAAGTTCCAGCCAAAACAATACACATACAAACCAGGAGGCAGGATTAGAAGATCCAACCGATATAAGACCTGTACCAGAACTAATAAAAAACAGATTCAGAATATCAGCTGTAGAATGAAAATTTACTATTAACGAGAATGCAAGTACGGGCCAAATTCGTATAACCTTTCGTTTTATATAGGTGGATAATGAAAATCTTCTATATTCTTCAGTTAAAAAGAAAAGGAAACCGCTGATCACAAAAAACGAAATCACAATAACCTGTCCAACATTAGAGTTTCTAGTTGAAAGGTAATCTAGCCATAATACTTTACCAAAGAATTTACTCATAATTGGTGTAATATGATAATATACAATAAAAAGGGCAAATACGAATCTTAAAAAGTCCACATTATATAAATGCTTATTATAATTACCTTCCATTTTAATTCATCCTATCAAGCTAAAACCATATTTTGAAACACTTTATAATCCTTAATATACTCTTCACCATCATAGTGTGTACTAGCTAACACAAGTAGAACTGAATCCGAACTAAAATCATACATATCTTTCCACAACATTGCTGGTATATATAATCCCATTCTAGGCCTATCCAAATGTATCACTCTTTCTTCAGACCCATTATCCAGACGCACTTTACTCGTACCATTTACATTAATTAAAACAAATTCTGAAAACTTGTTTGCATGTTGTCCACGAATAACTGTTTCATCCGATCCGTATATGTAAAAAACACGTTTAATATCAAACGGAATATTTTCTCCACCTTCAATAACAACTAAATTTCCCCGTTCATCGCCTAACTCTTTAAACTCATATATTTTGTATTGATCATCAATCATGCCTGCTCTCCTCGATAATTATTTATACTGTTAATTACATACATTTGTTCCTCTGGTGTCATGCCGTTATATATTGGCAATGACAATACTGTTTCCGCCAACTTCTCAGTAATAGGAAATGATCCTCGTGGTAACCCCAAATAAGAATAGGCTTCTGATAAATGGGGCGGAATTGGATAATGTATAATTGTTCCTATATCATGTGATTTCAAATATTCTTGTAAAGAATCTCTGTTCTTTGTGCGGATTACATATTGATGAAATACCGATGAGCAATCTTTACAAATTCTAGGTTTTATAACTGCCGGATTGGTAATTCTATCATTATAAATCTTCGCCAATCCGATTCTTTCTTGATTTAACTCTTGAAGATGTGTAAGACGCACTCTAAGAAGTCCAGCTTGCATTTCATCAAGTCTTGAGTTTACTCCAATTACTTTGTTATAGTACCTTTTTTCTGAGCCATAGTTTCTATAGACTTTAAACTGTTCAGCAAGGCTTACATCATTGGTAACGATTGCACCGGCATCTCCAAATGCTCCCAGATTTTTCGATGGATAAAAGCTAAAACAACCAACATCCCCAAAAGTCCCCGTCATTTGCCCCCTATATGTAGCTCCATGTGACTGCGCACAATCCTCAACCAACTTAAGGTTGTACTTTTTACACAGAGAAACCACATCTCCCATATCAGTAGCCTGTCCGTATAAATGAACGATCAATATAGCCTTTGTTCTTGATGTTATATTTTTTTCAATCTCTGCTGCATTAATATTATAGAATTCACTTGGCTCTACAAAAACTGGTGTGGCTCTGTTCATTGTAATTCCCATAACAGAAGCTATATAAGTATTAGCTTGAACAATTACCTCATCACCTTCTCCAATGCCCAATCCACGGAATGCCAAATATAAAGCATCCAAACCGCTTGCAACACCTACGCAATACTTCGCTGTTACAAATTCAGCAAATTCCTTTTCAAAGTTCTCCACTTCCTTGCCCAAGATATACCATCCCGATTCTAATATCTGGATAGCTTTAGTATCGAATTCTTCTTTATATTTAATATAACCCCTATCCATTCGGTTTTGCATAATCTTCATGATGGTCTCCTTTATATTACGGATTCTTTACACAATCATCTTTTCTTGATACAAAATATCTTTTTAAAGCACGTAAAGTCGGTATTGGATAACGAAAACCCAAAAAGGGCAACATCCATACTTTATTAGTATTTTTCCAATAACTATAGTACTTATAAAAACGAATATTCTCTTTGCGGTTCATTTTCCATATTTTATAGTTAGCGGTAACTTTAAACTTATGTTTGGTATAGGGTAAAATCTCATTTTTGAAAATAAGATCCGAATCATCCTCGTATACTTTATTAAAATTCCCAGGAGAACTAATCCCCCCTTGTCTATACCGAATGACTGGCATGTTCCAATAGTCTATAGATACTCCGTGTCTGCTAATATTTAGTGCAAACGGATAATCTTCAATAAGTTTATATTTTTCATCATACAAACCAAAACTGTCAAATACCTTTCTGCTCCTTGCCGTACAACATCCATAGATAAAATTCGCATAACACAATTGCTCAAAAATCTGATTAGCATTCTCTGATTTTAGTACTAAAACTTCTTTTTTTTCAGGAAGCACCTTTTGAAAATAGGTAAGTGTCGAATCGTAAACTGCACTTTGCGCTGTCATCACTAAGGATTCACGTTTAATAAATTCCCTAACCCATCCTTCCAACACTCGAATATCGTAAAAAACATCATCTGCAGCCAAATTAAATAAAAACTCACCAGTCGAATGAACAATGGCAATATTAGAAGCTTTCACAGTTCCCATATTTTTCGGATTAACAATCACCTTATAATCCAGTAAATTCTTCTGTTTATGTTGATTTATAAAAGCAGAAACCTCATCAACCTCAAAATACTTTGAACCATCATCCACTATCACATATTCTATTTTTGGATAAGTCTGATTCAATACAGACTTAATACTTTCAAACAAAAACTCACTATTATAAGATAATGTAATTACGGTTATCAGTGGAATATCAAAATTGTGATTCTTTTCTTTATCCGTCACAGTCTCATACCCGCCTAATACACTTATTTAAAATATATTTAAAACGACCATAGCAATTCGGTCGCATGATCCATTGGTACATTCCCGGTGATATATGCATCCGATTCATCAATAAGTAAAATCTATATTTTCGATTCAATCGAGTGATCATCTCAGAATTATTTTTTTGTATTTTTTGATTAAGTGCAAGACTTTCATGCATTCCCTTAATTTTATCCTGTTCATAGATACAAGCTACCATATAATAAACCAAGATTATATTTTCAATTTTTAAACCAAGGTACTCCTGAGCTATTTGAGACATCCCCACTCCATTATTATAATAATGAAGCATATTATCAATTACCTGTTCAACATGGTCAATTCGCTTCGCTTGACTTTCCGCAGCTATACTCTGCTCAACATTACCAATCATATACTGATAAATAAAAATGTTTATCAATGCAATATTTTCCGCATGACAACATGGGATTGATGAAAATTCCTGATCCTCATAAAAAATGTGATGTGGCAATAAATGTTCATATTTTTGGTAAAACACCGTCTGATATGTTATCCCATGAAATACCATACATCCTTCATAATTAGACCAATCTGATATTATAGTATTTAAATTAACAATACAGTCGGATGATCTAAAGGACTGTTCCTGGCTTCTTCCTGTTTTCATATCAATCATATGAAATGGTGTCACTACTATATCTACATCTAATTCCTCTAACCTACTTATAAATCTTCTTAGATTTTCTGTTATCACCCAATCATCCGCATCTATTACCTTAAAATATTTCCCACATGCAATTTGGCTTCCAATATTAATAGCTGAGCCATGCCCTCCATTGGATTTATTGATTAATTTATAAGAATCCGGATACCTGCCAACATATGACTTTGCAATTTCCTCTGTTTTATCTGTAGATCCATCATTTACAATAATCACCTCCAGTTTATCTAATATACTTAAATCAAGAAAAGAATTTAGACATTTAGATAAATACTTTTCAACATTATAGGCGGGTATAATAAATGTGATAATCTTCTCCATACTAATACCTAACCTTTTTCAGTGTATTATTATAAATGCCACCAAATAATGCCCGACCAGCATCGGTCATTGAAATCGTATCGCTGTAAAGCTGATATTTCGCAAATAAATAGTACATTCCATATGCAATTGAAGGAATCAGCCCCATCATATACCGTGTTGAGGAACCTCTCTGTCTGAAAAAGAGCTCATCATAGTTATCAAACCATGTAGAGCCCCCTGTGTTTAAACTAGCTATTGTTTCAGGTACATAATATAATCTTAGCCCACTTCGAATACAATCAAATAAGAATTTATTTTCCTCACAAGCACCATTACCAGTACCCGCGCCCATAATCGGATCAAACCCAACACCGTGAGAAAGAATCGCTTTACGCCGAAATGCCAGTTGAACAGAACATAACCTTAGGCTGCCTAACTTTCCAATCTTGTGAATTTTTCTTTTTAAGCGAGTTTCCTTGTTTTGAATATCAAATGCAATAATGTCAGCCTCTGGCAACTGTTCAAAATTCCTTAGTATGATTTCTTCATAGTCAGAAACAAATACTTCATCATCATCACAAAGTAAACAAATGTCTCTATCAGATAAACGGATTGCCAAATTTCTGCTTTTTGACAATCCCCTCTCTTTAGTCGAAACCATACGAATCCTTTGGTTATCAATATATAATTGTTGTTCACATTCCTGCATACATTGATTAATAATTAAAACATCACTGATCAGCCCACTATTTTTCACGATTGAAAAATCCGACTGATTCATACAAGAAAGAAGCACTTCTAATGTCATTTATATTGATCCTCCCTGCACAAACCTGCTGAAGTCGTAATAGTTAGCAATTTGGGATAAAATGTTGCCCTTGTGTTCGCTTATAAGAATAGCATGTCTTTCCCCATAATTCAAGACCTTTTCCCCCCCATTTATTAATAATTTCGTCCCATTTTTCTCAAATATTTCTTAAAATGGAAGCTTAAAGATTCATTCCCAGAAAGACCTCATCTTTATCATCCTGATCAATTGACAGATATCGTTTGGTGATTTCAATGGATGAATGATTGTATATAGACATTATAAGTGCAGGGGGAACCCCCTTTTTCCAAGCATGATAGCCAAATGTTTTGCGTAGTGAGTGGCAGCTGATAACCCCTTCTAAATTTAAATCATTCACAGCTTTTTTTATGATCCTAAAAGCACATATCCGTCCTATTGGCTGATTATCTCCAATACGGCTTTTAAAAATATATGCCTCTTGATAAAAAGTATCAAGTGTTCTTCTTAAAAGTTCCAATGCCTTTGTAGCCTCGCTATTTAATGCAATCGAATTTTTTTTGCCGGTTTTCTGTTCCACAAGATCAATATGTTCTCTATATTTATTTGCCTTAAAGTTATAAACATCGATCCATTTTAGATGTAACAAGTCGCTAATACGTAAAGAAGTATTTAGAGCCAACGTTACCATTGTGTAATTTCTTATTTGCTTTTTTTCTAAGTAATATTCTTTAAATCGCTGTACATCATCTGCTTTTTTTATCGGCTGTGTCTTCCCCACTGGTCCATACCTCCATTGATATCTTTGTTTTTACGAAGTGTAATACATGAATATATTATCAATAAAACGACTATATTGCGACTGTTTTATTATAAATACTGAATGCAACATTTTATCCCAAAGTGTTGCCCTCGCAGCAATTAAAACTACCCACAACCAAATTAATATTTTGAATTAAAAATGAGATTACAAGTCCTAGTATCTACTATGAACCAGACAGATTATACTCTGTCCCATAGAATGAAATTAAATAGTGATGCAATTATTATCAACCAGTGTAACAAAATAGCCGTTGACCATAATGAATATAATGGCTACCAGATACATTGGTATTCTTTTGATGAAAGAGGTATCGGATTAAGCCGCAACAATGCATTGATGCGGGCAGATAGTGATATTGTACTGTTCTCTGATGACGATGTTGTCTATGTGGATGGCTATAAAGATCTTATACTGAATGAGTTTAAAAAAAATCCTAAGGCGGATGTCATTATTTTCAATGTTTCTAGCAATGATCAGAATCGAACTGAATACATAAATAATCGATCACATAGACTTCGTCTATTTAACTGTTTACGCTATGGGGCAGTCCGAATTGCAGTGCGCTTAGAGAAGATCCGAAAAGAAAACATATATTTTCATCTAATGTTTGGAGGGGGAGCTCTTTATGGCAGCGGAGAGGATAGTATATTCTTATCAGATTGTTTAAGACATGGGCTTAAGCTGTATGCTTCCCATCAATTGATTGGCTGTATGAACTATAGAGAATCTTCTTGGTTTCATGGTTATAGTAATAAATATTTTAGGGATAAAGGTGCTTTATTTGCATGTATATCAAAAAAATGGTTTTTTCCATTATGTCTTCAATACTGTTTAAGACATCATAAAAAGTTTAATGACGTACCGATACAGCATGTATTATATCTTATGCTCCAAGGTGCAGTGAATTTCAGATATAAAAATCAACTTGCCAATCAAGTCACAAAAAAGGAGCCCCCAATATGAAGATTCTATCGTTCATTATTCCTTCTTTCAATGTTGAATGGTGCCTTCATAAGGCATTAAATTCAATGCTGGTACAGGATATACTCCAGGACATTGAAATTATTGTTGTCAATGACGGCTCTACGGATAAAACAGAGGAAATTGCAACGCAATATGTAAGACAGTATCCCCAAAATGTAATTTTGGTAAATAAAAGCAATGGGGGGCATGGCTCTGCTATTAATAGCGCTATTTCCTATATATCAGGAACATATTTTAAAGTAGTTGATGCAGATGACTGGGTGATTTCAGAGAATCTTCCTGAATTTGTTAATATTTTAAAAGATTGTACTTGTGATGTAGTATTGACACCCTATCACCGTATAGATATGAAAGATGGATCCAGAGAAAGCTGGAATATGTACTGCGATAATTATAAAAAAGTTTATAGCCTGGAAGATATAGTAGCAGACTGGAAAAAGTTTGATCGTTGTTGTATGTTTCATGGTATTTCTTATAGAACAGAGTTTTATAGATATCATAATTATCAATTGCCAGAAAAAATATTTTATGAGGATCATGAATTTTCTTCAATTCCATTCTGTTATGCGGATTCGATTTATCCAATAAATATATATGTATATCAGTATCTCGTAGGCAATAGTGAGCAAAGTGTATCGGACAAAAACAAATTAGCACGTCTATCCCATGCAGAGAAAGTTACCAGAGATTTATTAATTTATCGCAGAGAACATTCCAATTTGACCTCTGAAGGAATGAAGTATCTGGATTTGAAAATTGAAAGTGGTATTCCAAGTTATTACGAAACAGTTTGTATTGTACAAAGAAATAAGAAAAAAGGAAGAAAAGACATGGACCAGTTTAATGCAATGATTCAGTCTTTTGATCCAGCTGTATACCAGAGAGTATTACGTAAATCGCAGATATACCGTTTACTGTCATGGCTGCATCTGACTCCTACACTGTATCGGAAAATGCTATATTCTGGGTTATACAGTAAGCTTAGAAAAACAAACCGTTTAGAAAAGGAATGAATAAAATAGAAGAAAGGGTATAAATACATGAACCCATGGAAATATAGGATATCTATGTTTTGGAAATATAAGGATTTGATTATACAGTTGGTAAGCCGCGACATCAAGCTGAAATATAGAAGAAGTTTTTTAGGATACTTATGGAGCATTTTGAATCCATTGTTTGTCATGATAGTTATGACTATTGTATTTTCTGCTATGTTCAGCCGCAATATTGAGAACTTCCCTGTGTATCTATTTACCGGCAAAATGTTATTTGACTTTCTATCTACTTCTACACGGCAGGCCATGACTTCAGTTGTCAATAATGGTGCTCTCTTGAAGAAGACATATGTGCCCAAATACATTTTTACCTTTTCCCAAGTTACCAGTTGCATGGTTGATTTTGTCCTTTCTTTTGGTGCATTGTTAATCGTTATTATTGCAACAGGGGCGAAGCTAACCTGGACCTCTGTTTTGTTTCCAACCGTAGTTGTCCAGATTTATATTTTTTGCCTGGGGCTAGGCTTCCTTCTCGCAGCGCTTAATGTTTTTTTTAGAGATATTCAGTACATATATAATGCCATCACAACGGCCTGGATGTATCTGACTCCCATTTTTTACCCAATTGAGTCTTTGCCGCATAATCTGCAAATCTTAATAAAGGGGTTAAATCCTCTCTATTATTATGTGGCTCAGTTTAGAGATTTAGTTTATTATGGCCAGATACCAGGGCCTAGGATTCTGTGGGGCGGATGGATCATGGCATTTATTATGTTGGTAATCGGTCTATGGGCATTTAAACGAAAACAGGATGATTTTATCCTGTTCATTTAAGAAAGGCGGCTTTTTAAGATGGAGCCATATATTGTAGATGTGGATAATCTTACCATACGTTTTAACATGGCAAGTGAAAAGGTTGATAATTTAAAGGAATATGCGATTAAGCTCATTAAAAAAGAACTTAAATTCAAAGAGTTTCTGGCACTTCAGGATGTTTCGCTCAAGATAAAGCGAGGTGAATCCTGGGCATTAATTGGTGTTAATGGTTCAGGCAAATCCACTCTTCTTAAAGCAGTCAGTGGAATATTAAAACCTTATAAGGGTTCGGTGACCGTACTGGGAGAAATCGCCCCATTGATTGAACTGGGAGCAGGATTCGATGGAAATATGACTGCTCGGGAAAATATCTATCTGAACGGAACGGTACTGGGACATAGCAAAAAGTATATGGACGAGCATTTTGACGAAATAGTAGATTTTGCGGAGTTGTGGAATTTTTTAGACACGCCGATTAAAAACTTTTCTTCTGGGATGAAAGCCCGTCTGGGATTTTCCGTTGCAACAATGGTATCCTCTGACGTACTAATTGTGGATGAAATACTAGCGGTAGGAGATTTTTTGTTCAGAAAAAAGTGCATGGATAGGATGAACACAATGTTGAATGATGGCACTACGCTTCTTTTTGTATCCCATAACATAGAAGATGTTAGCCGGCTTTGTGACCATGCATTATGGCTGGATCATGGACGAACAAAAATGGCGGGCAATGTGGATGATGTTTGTAAAGCCTACGGAAACCATAACAAATAAATATATTGTAGTAAAGAGGGAGGATATAATCTTATGAGCAGTCCAAAGGTGTCTATAGTTATTCCCGTATATAACGTGGAAAACTTTTTGGAACAATGCATGGACAGTGCTATTCAACAAACGCTTGAGGATATAGAAATAATTTGTATTGACGATGGGTCCACTGATAAAAGCGGAGAGATTTTAGATGCATACGTAAGACAGGATTCCCGAGTCCGTGTCATTCATAAGGAAAATGGAGGATACGGTGTAGCTATGAACACTGGGCTTGATTTGGCTCGTGGCGAGTATTTCTCCATATTGGAATCTGATGATTTTTTTATGCCGGATACCTGTGAAATGCTTTACAAAAATGCAAAGAAGTTTGATGCAGATATTGTTAGATCCGATTATTTTGACTATATAACAAAATATGGAAAGGTTAATCTTACTGCGAAACAAATGAGTAAAGATTACAGTTATTATTACCGTTTGATTTGCCCCAATAAAGAACCTGAAGTCTATACATTTGTTATGCATAACTGGACAGGAATTTATAAAATGAGTTTCCTTAGAGATAAAAACATACGCTATAATGAAACACCCGGCGCATCATACCAGGATAATGGATTTTACTTCCAAGTATTTTCTCAGACAGAACGCTTGGTGTACATACCTAGACCGTTTTACTGCTATAGAATTGATAACCCCGGCTCATCCATTAATAATCCAGACAAGGTTTATACAATGGCCGAGGAATATGCATTTATTCGAGCCTTTTTAGCCAAACATCCCGAATTTGAACAGACATTATTGCCCGTATATTATGCCAGACTATTCCGTGCCTATCACCAAACTTATATGCGGATCGCACCTAAATTCAGAAAAGAGTTCAGACAATTTTTTCATGATCAGTTTGTTGAGGCGGAACAAATGCATCTTCTAGACACTGGATTATGTTCAGTAAATCAGCGCAAATTGCTTTGCGCACTTTTAAAATCTCCCGATGAATACCATAATCTTATTTTTGGTAATAAACTTTTTACTGCCAGAAATATTAATCGAGCATTAGAGGTTATAGAAGTACATGGATGGAAAGCATTTTTCGGTAAATGCAGAAAGGTTCTCGGCAGGAGGAGAGGTCATGAATAAAACATTGTCAATTAATTTGTCTGATGAATTTTATTATTCCGAAGAGCGCTGCGGTTATTATGTTTCAGAAGAAATGAAAAAAATATGGTCAATAGAATTGGATCTGCTCAAAAAATTTTCTGATGTATGCGAAAAAAACAATCTTAATTATTTTATGGATGGGGGTACCTTGCTAGGGGCTGTACGGCATAAAGGTTTTATACCATGGGATGATGATGCAGATGTTATTATGCCGCGCGAGGATTACAATAAATTATTTAAAATCGCGTCTCAGGAGTTTCAATATCCGTATTTTTTTCAAAACACACTTACGGAAGATGGTTTTTTCCGCACACATGCACAATTAAGAAATAGCGAAACAACCGGTTTTATTCAGATAGATGGAGAAAAAAATATAAATAAAGGGATATTTATTGATATTTTTGTTTTAGATGGAATAGCGGATAACTTTATTTTCCGATATCTACACCGCAAAGAAATCGAGACAAAAAAGAAAATTCTGGCTTATGAATATGACAGAACATACAATGAATTAACTATAAAAGGCAAGGTGATCTATAAACTGATACATTGTTTTTTTAAAATATATCCATTTAAAAAATTTTTTACTCATTTTAATTTAAAGGTTCTAGCCCGTTATTCCGGTAAGAAAACAAAAATGGTGGGAGACATTACTCTCAAATGGCGTAAAAATGTGCAGTGGCCCAGGGGATGGTATGAGGGATATTTCTATTTGCCGTTTGAAAACATTCAATTGCGGGCCCCTTTATTTTATAAAGATGTCTTGGGACGGCAGTATGGTGATTATATGAAAATACCTGGAGATGTTACTGCTGCAAATGGACGGGTACATGGAGATATTACATTTGACCCGGAGGTTCCGTATCAGGATTATTGTATCAATCATCAGGATGTTGTAATGCGAATTGGAGAAAAATTATGAATACAGCACTAATTCTTGCTGGCGGCACCGGACAACGGATGCGTCAGGAAATACCAAAACAGTTTATTAATGTAAACGATAAGCCTTTAATTATATATACCTTGGAAGCTTTTCAAAAGCATCCCCAAGTAGATAATATTTTAGTTGTATGTATAGATGGATGGCATGATATACTAAAAAGCTATGCAAAACAAAGTAGAATAACTAAAATGCACTGGGTAATCAGTGGTGGAAATACAGGCCAGGAATCAATTCGTAACGGCGTATACTATTTGGAAGACATCTGTAGCTCTGATGATATTGTTATAATTCATGATGGAATTCGTCCATTAGTAGATGAGACCATCCTATCAGATGTAATAGTCAAATGCGAATTATATGGAAATGCAGTTACATCTCTTCCCTACAATGAACAAATTTTTATTAAAGCTGATGAATTTACCACAAGAAACTATATTCCCCGCGATACTTTACGGCGTGTTTCAACACCTCAGGCCTATAAATACGGAAAACTTCTTTGGGCATATCATGAGGCGTTCGAAAAACAGATAGGCATATTGGGTGCTTCATATACTAATACAATGATGACAGATTTGGGGGAAACACTTTATTTTGCAGCAGGGTCTGATAAGAATATAAAAATAACAACACCAGAAGATCTGGAACTCTTTAAAGCATTGTTGGAGATTAAAAATAAGTATTAAGATCAGGAGAAGAACTATGTATTTAAATCACCTACTCTACGAAGATGACATCAAAATATTGTCTAATTTAGATATTTCTTGGGAAATGCTTCATAATAAGTCCATTCTTATAACAGGCGCCACAGGTATGATCGGAACGCTTTTAGTGGATGTACTAATGGAGCGAAATCTGCAGTTTCACTCAAATATTCAAATATATGCGTTAGGGCGATCTGATAAACGGGCAAAAGAACGTTTTATTTCCTATTATATGGATCAAACCTTTCATTTTATTCAGCAAGATATTAATGAACCCATGGACATTAATGTACAAATTGATTATATATTTCACTGTGCCAGTAACACTCATCCAAGAGCGTATGCGGAAGATCCGGTTGGGACTATCATGACCAATGTCTTAGGAACTAACAACATAATGCAAATAGCTTTAAAATCTCATGCAAAAAGGGTTATATATCTTTCCTCAGTAGAAATTTATGGAGAAAACCGTGGCGATAAAGAAAAGTTTGATGAAAGCTATTGCGGATATATTGACTGTAATACTATGCGTGCTGGCTATCCTGAAGGGAAACGGACCGGAGAAGCATTATGCCAGGCATATATTAAAAAATATGGACTTGACATTGTAATCCCACGAATATGCCGTGTTTTCGGCCCTACTATGCTTGATACAGACAGCAAAGCCCTTGCACAGTTTATAAAGAATGCCGCCAGGCAAGAAGATATTGTTTTAAAAAGTGAAGGCACGCAATATTTCTCTTACTGCTATGTGGCAGATGTTGTATCCGCGCTTTTGTATATACTTCTCTACGGAAAAACAGGAGAAGCTTACAACATCGCTGATGAATTGTTCGATATCAAATTAAAAGATTTAACCGCGCTTTTAGCCAAAATAGCAGGAACTAAAGTCGTTTTTGAACTCCCGGACGATGTGGAAAAAAAAGGATTTTCCAAAGCCACTACTGCCCGCTTAGATGCTCAAAAATTAAGAAAATTAGGATGGCGTGTGAATGGCACAATAGAACAAAAGGTCAAAAAAACGGTGGATTTGTATGCAGCTAAGATGAACTATAAAAGCTAATAAGAACCAATAGAGAATGATAAACTCCTAGACTCCCTAAGGAATCCGAAAGGATCTAATGTCTCGTCTATCCAACCCGGATTAGTCACTTGCAAATATAAACTATTGGAGGAAACGGGAGAGTCTTAGTCTAGTTGCATCTCAGTCCGGAATTTCGTGCGCATATCCAATTCTTTGCACATAACTGTTAACATAGCCAACTTTCTGAATCACAAATTTTATGGTAAACCAATGGAGGAGACCTCCTCCCTCAATATCGGGAGAGGAGGTCTCTGTTATAATGAAGTATAATGCGTAACTGATTCAGAAACATAAAAGGGATATGAAAGTGATTATTTCCTAACAGTATAAAATAGTTTTGAATCGGTAAGGTGTAGATGTAAAGATGAAACGATTATAGCTCCTGATGATTAGACATAACTGGTTTTGTATAAGTCCTCTCGCTAATTATGTATCGTGGGCGAACTTTTGTTTCAAGATAAATCTTTCCAATATATTCGCCTAATACGCCTAAACTTATTAATTGAATACCTCCTATGAAACAGATAAGACTTATTTCAAAAGTTATATTAGATTAACGAGTTAATTGACTCAAATACCCGTTTGCAATTACATTTATCATCAAACGGAAATGTTTCATTAATTCTTTCAAGATAAATATCTTTTAAAGAGCAGTTTCTTTCCATATATTCAATTATCCGTTCGACCATTGTATCGACAGTATATTCGACTTCTCCAAAACCATGCTTTTCATAATCAAAGTACCCTTTCTTAAAGGTATGTATACCAGAAAAAATTTCTTTCTTATCTACCTGATAATATAAAACCGGTTTCCGTAGATAAGCAAAGTCAAATGATACTGAGGAATAATCAGTCACTAATAAATTGCTTTCAGCAAATATTTTTCTATACGATTCATCAATTGAAAGCACATTAATAAATGGGTCGAATGAAAAAAGCGGAAGTGTACAGGACATATTTGGATGAATCATAAGCTGTATGGAATATCCATAATCTTTTGCTGCTGAAATTAATTTAGGATGATTTAATAGTTGTGTATACATATTATAATAGGTACTTTTTGTAAACCCATTTAAGGGTGTTCTCGCTACTTGAGAGGAGGATATCTCTGATACTAAGTACCGACGCCAGGTTGGCATGATTGTAATGATTTTTTGTTCGTTATGGTACAAGTAATCGTGTCGCGGCAATCCGGTAAGCTTAACAATCATATCTGAATAATAGAAGTTACTGTTTAATATATACTTATACTCTGGATACGTAGTCGTTATAAATAAGGAAATATTTTTATTGTATTTATTAAGCCATTCAGATAAGTCATTTTGGATTACGCCGTGCTGCAGAAATATAAAACGCCCCTTTTGAATTATATCTGAATAATATATAGAGCTATTTTGCAATGGGTGGAATACATAGTCTTCCCCTTGCGAAGAAATAATTGTTGCACCACATATATGTAACCATTTATAACGCCAGCCACCAAAAGGTATAACCTTTCCGTAGTTGGAAATCCTTTTAAAATCATTACTGCTTTTTGATATAGCAAAGTAGCATTTAATATGGTTAGCTGGATGCTCTTGCATGTATTTGAAAAATATTTCACCGTTATCATCTGCCTTGTTTATTCTGTCGGAAATCAGCCAAATTTTTTTATGAGGAAAAATATTCCTTAATATATATGCACATCGAATAAATATAGCTTTCCATGAAGCAGTAGAATTCCGTTTTATAAGTCCTTTTAAATAAGATAATTCACGATAAATATGTGAATAAAGGTGATAGGGTTTTAGTAATAAGGTATGATATGAATAGGTTAATATATGGTTATCTCCTATGTAGTAAGAATTCCACATCTCACCTTGTAAAGGTGAAAATTTACCAAAGCTTATTTTTTGTTGCTCAACATATGCATCACCAATTTTACAGATAATAGTGATGCTATATGATTTACCTTTTTCCAAATAAAAAGATGCTGTAAAACCCAGTGATACAGCGATACGTTCATCCAGAGATTTAATGTTTCCATTCCGCTCTATATTCGTGCAAGGAATTAAATCATCGTTAATCCTTAAGTACCATTGAACCTTTGGGTTAGAATTAAGTCCGCAAAATATAGATGAAGCTTCTAGGGTCAAACGGTTTTCATGTATTTCTATAAAATCAATTTTAACATTGACCTGTGATCTGCGATATATTTCCATGCTTCCATATGCATAGACTATATCATTATTAATTACATATTCATCTGGTGCATTATCATACTTTTGCTTTAAGATAAATAATTTATGTTCTAAATATATGTTTTTTTGTGCCATGATAATGTCATCATCAAAATGTTTTATCAAATATATTATATTATTTACATACGCCTGAAGTTCTTCCTCTGATAATAGGTTATGAGGCAGTGATGGAATTCTATACCGCCACTGTAAATCATACATTAAGATATATTGAACAAAGCGAGGGATATATCCCTTAGAAGAGAGGCATTCATCAATACACCAACGCGCAAAATATTGCATATGGTTAATATACCAAGGTTTAGAATGTACAGCATTTTGTATTGCTGAATTCTCTCCAGTTGTCCGTTTTCGGTACCAATATGTTACATCTGATACGACCCCATAGTTAAATGTATGCAGTAAAATTTGCATAACGACTTTTGCGTCTTCTGCAGTAGTAAGGCGCTCATCAAAATGTACCTTCTGAGCTATTTCATATGTTATAAACGTTGCATTAATAGCTAATAGTGGATATTGATATTCCTTTATGACATTAATAATACGTGATGATTGGTTGAATTTGTTATTAAGAATATGGCTTCCGGTTTGCCCATCAAAAAACACTAATGGAATAGTTATTATACATACTTCTGGCCAAAGTTTAAAATATTTATCAACCGTGGATAAAGTTTGTTCTGATAATTTGTCATCGCCATCCATGAAATTAACATATTTTCCTTCAGCGTATTTCAGGCCTTCATTTCGTGCAGATGATACTCCGCCGTTGGTCTTATGGATGACTATAATATTATCTGGATATTGTTTTTTGTATATATCACATAAATCAGAAGATCCATCAGTGGATCCATCATCAACCAATATTAGCTGAACATTTTCTTCAAATCCAATGTCTTGGTTTATTAAACTATCTATAGCCTCTGATAGAAAAGGGGATATGTTATATACTGCTGTAATAATAGTGAATTTAAATTTATAATGCTTTTGCAATTCCATTTTATACTCCTATATGTTCGAAAAGTTTAATTATAATACTTTTGATACCAAATTTAAAACCATATCTTTTTACTTGATGTAGCATTGAATTAAATAATTTACATATTGTAATAGCCCCTTTTTCCGGAACATAGGTTAGATGTTGAATTGTTTCCTCATATGTGATATCTAATTGTAAAAAAACCTTAATTAATCGTTCCTTAAAAAGGAGTTTTTCTTGCTCATTCAGAGAAATATAAACATAATCCAAAAAGTGTATCATCCATTGTATGAATAAAATTTTATTTTTGTCCAAGATATTTAATCTTTTCCATCCATCGATTATATATTCCACTGTTTTTAAATGATTATCAAAAAAATCTTTTCTCTTATCTTCTATGGTGTTCATAGCAGATGCTGCGTTTGAAACTTGGTATCTATAAATATTCTTTGACCAGCATACAATATTCTCTGCTTTTGGAAAAGCCATAAACAAAAAGGCTATGTCTTCACCTATAGATATATGTTCTGGAAATGATAAGCCATCTAATGTTTTTTTATAGAACAATTTATTACATACAGATGGTCGTGCACCACTTGCACTAAAAAGTGCTGTTATTGAATTACTATTATATAGTTCGTTCTTTGTAAAAAATGCATCTTTTACCCAATCAGGTGTCAAAAGAAGTTTATCGGCTTGTCCTCCGAATATTAAGATTTCCGCATTGACTTTTTTGGCTTTATTGTAAAGTGCTTTTATTGCATTTTTTTTGAGTATATCATCAGAATCAACAAATAGTACATATACTCCGCTTGCTTTGCTCAATCCAAGATTTCTAGCTGCACTAACACCTTTATTTGGTTGATAGTAGTATCGAATGATTGGATATCTCAATATAAAATCTTTAATTATCTGAGCAGATTTGTCTGTTGATCCGTCATCAATACATATGATCTCATAATTAGTAAAACATTGATTTAACAAACTTAGCAAACAACGTTCTATATAACATTCAGCCTGATATACAGGTACTATTATTGATATATATATCATTTTGCACCTACTTAATTGACATGCATTTAATATACTCATCACAGACTTTTTGTGTTTCGCCAATTTGACGAACAGCTCCTTTTTCTAACCATATTACATGGTCACAGAGTCTCCTTACTTCATCAATAGAGTGTGAGACATAAAGTAATGTTGTGCCTCCTTCAAGCATAGCACTCATACGCTGTTCACATTTTCGGCGGAATTTATAATCGCCTACAGCCAGAATTTCATCAACAATAAGTATATTAGGCTTTACCATAGTGGCAATTGCAAACCCAAGCCGAGCCCTCATTCCTGAAGAGTAATTTTTGATAGGTGAGTCCAAAAAATCCCAAAGTTCTGCAAAATCTACGATTTCATCAAAATGTTCCTTCATATATTTTTCTGTATGGCCAAGTACGCAGCCATTTAAGAATATATTTTCTCTTGCAGTCATATTAGCATCAAAGCCGGCGCCTAATTCAATGAGTGGTGCTACATTACCCTTAACTGTAATGCTGCCGTGGTAGGGTTTTAGAATTCCGCTGATGGCTTTTAATAAGGTGGATTTACCGGATCCATTAACACCAATGATTCCCCAGGATTCACCTGCATGAATCTGAAAGCTAACATCTTTTACCGCTAGAAACTCCTGAAACATTAATTCCTTTTTGACAAGCTTAATAAAATATTCTTTTAGATTGTCTACTTTTTGGTTTGCCAGATTAAAACGTATGGTTACATGGTCAATATCTATTATTACTGGTTTATTTCCCATACTGCCTCCTGCTATATATATAAAATAAAGTTATTTTGTGTTTTAAGGAAAGATCTAACACCAATAATTAACATAGCAATGGCAGTAAAGCAACCTGCAAATACAATTATGTGACCAGGCATCCTACCATAGTATACAATGTCGCGAAATTGTCCTACGTAAAAATACATAGGATTTAGATGTTTAACCATCCACATAACATTAGCAGGCAAAAGGTCTATCGGATAGAAGATTGGTGTTAAGTACATCCATGCAGTGGTTACTGCGTTATAAATATACTGAATGTCACGGAAAAAAACATTAGCTTGAGCTAAAAACATACCAAGACCAATACAAAATACGTACAATTGTAATGCCACGAAAGGAATAAGGAGCAAATAAGGAGTAAACCTAGCCTTTGTAGCTATCATTACAAGTATCAATGCACCTAAAGAAAAGAAAAAGTCAACTAAACCGCTTGTGATTTTGGAGACAGTAAATATATACTTGGGGACGTACGTTTTTTTTAATAGTGCACTGTTTCCGGTAATAGAAAAAATAGCCTGATGTGTGGATGTATTCATAAAATTAAACATAATTTGGCCGGTAAACAGATAGACGGGGAAATTTTCTATATCACGTTTAAACATAGTAGAAAATACAATAGCCATAACGATCATTATTAACAATGGATTTAATACACTCCACACGTAGCCAAGAAAGCTTCGCCTGTATTTTAATTTAATATCACGTGTTACCAGTTGTTTGAGTAAATCCCGATACTGCCATGAGTTAATTAAACGCCGATGAAATAGGTTTATGACGTTTTTCATTCTTTCAGTCTCCTTATTATCAGTAGTCATTCATTAATGCGGTCATGATTTTTCCTAAGACGATTGTAAAATCGCAATTGAAGTAGGCTTTCATATTGCCTTTTGTTTATGTTTAAAAAGCTGAATAGTTGATATACTTTAAACTTTTTTGAGACTTGCTGAAATAACTCGGGACTTAACATTTTTATTTCTTTGTTTGTTTTTTTGCATGCGAGTCTCCCCTCCCTTTTATCTGGATTAACAATACATGTAGTCGTATAATAACTTAAAAGAATTCCTTGGATCTTCATGGAAAGATAATTTTTTCCGCCAGAACCCAATTCCGGATGAACAGAATAATATTTTGCTGTATTAAGTGCCACTCCTTTTATATGATCAATTCGTTTTAACTGGTTATGGGCTGCTACACTTTGCTCGTTATTTCCTATCAGATACTGATAAACAAATATATTTAAAGCCTGGATGCTCTGAGCATGACAACAGGGTATTGAGGCGTATTCCTGATCTTCATAGAATATCTTTTCCGGCAGCTCATGGCGGTACTCATTATAAAAAGATCTTTTGTAAGTAATGCCATGGAAAGTCATACAGCGGTCGAAGGCTTTCCAATTTGCCATTATTTGATCCAGGGTAAGAGCATTTTCGTAATTGTCAATGTACATGCAGCGTATTTCTCGTTTACCGGTAGATTTGTCTACCATATGGAATGGGGTGAGCACCACATCAGCATCACATAGTAAGAGTTGTCGTATCAGATCTTCTAAATTTTCGGTTACGATCCAGTCATCAGCATCAATAACTTTAAAATATTTTCCTTTAGCAACTCTACTGCCAGCATTGATGGCAGAGCCATGCCCACCATTATTTTTTTTAAGCAAACGATATGTGTCTGAAAAACGTTCTACATAAGAATTAGCAATCGCTGATGTTTTATCTGTAGATCCGTCATCCACAACAATCACCTCAAATTGTTTTAAGAGATTAGGAACAAGAAAGGAATCCAGGCAAGTAACAAGATACTTTTCTACATTATAAGAAGGGATTATAAACGATATAATTTTTTCCATTATTTTTCTCCTACTGCTCTTTTTATCTGATGCACAATGGGATTTTCCCAAATACCTTTAAAAAGAGCTATACCTGCTTGCAGACTACTGATATCTGAGCAATATAAATGTCTTTTGGCAGCCAGATAGTATACTCCATAAAGCAGGGCTATACCTGTACCTAACATGTATCTCGTAGCAGCCCCTCGCTGATAAAAAAAGAATTTATCATAACCAGAAAACCATGTAGATTTTTGAGGCATTACGGTTGCAATGGTATGTGGCACGTAAAAAAGTTTTAAACCAGCTTTTAAACTATCGAGAAGAAACTTATTTTCTTCGCCACAACCATTGCCGCTTCCTGCGCCCATATAAATATCAAACTTAATATTATGCTCTAATATTGCTTTTCTTCGAAATGCAATTTGATAAGAGGCAATCTTTAAACAACCGAAAAATCCAAGTCTCTGAATTTTTGGAGAAAGCCGTGTCCTTTTCCCGCACACGTTAAAAATAATAATATCTGCCTGTGGAAGCTTCTGAAAAGCGCTGAGAATAGTCTCTTGATAATCTGGCTTAAACCGTTCATCATCATCGCATAGAAGACAAATTTCACCCAGGGAATGTAAAATCGCCATATTACGGCTGCGAGAAAGGCCTCTTTCATGTGTTGTGATAACTCTTACATATGGGTTTGTATTATATACACTCTCTTTCGGCTGATCTCTTGCTGTACTGAAATCATTTTTAACACACTGATTAATCATTAAAACATTTCCAACAATACCGCTTTTGTTTATAAGAGATGTATCAGCCTGATTCATGCAGGATAAAAGAATTTCCAATTGCATGCAGTTTACCTCGTTTTTCAAATATCGGTAACCATGTAATACTATACTGAAATTTATCTATATAATAAGCAGACGATATTATCAATGATATCGACTGCTTTTTATCTTTGTTATATATTGATTAATCAAAAAGTTCATTGAATTATGTATGTTATTGATTTATGTGACATTTAGTGAAGGCAACACTTTGGGATAGGACGTTTCGTTCAAATCCTCAATCATATTCCGGAATCGGTGCCACGTGATGGCAGATAAGGTAATCAAAATAGAGACCTCCTCTCCCGATATCGAGAGAGGAAGTCTCCTCCGTTGGTATACTATAAGATTTGTTTTTCTTTTCCACAATGTTATTAATTATTAACCGTCACTTTATTCTATGAAGCCTACTCTTATAATCTGTTCTCCTCCCCTCATCCCCAGCAGCCGCCCCCATACACAAAAACGAGAACACAGCCACGGACAAAGCTCGGTAGGTGAAACTTATGTGTATATATGAATGGTTTCTCAATACCATATACCATGTAAATGGTATCAAACAAATCAGCATATAAGGAATCATGTGCACACACATGGTCTTGAAATCCATTTTATATTTCCACAATATAAACAAACATATTGCAAGTAATATAATACCGCTTGGTATAAGGATCTCAGAAAATCCATAGTACAGATTTCTTCCAACCACCTCCAATCTGGTGAAGGCTTCCCCTGATATTTGGCCTGATACGCGAAACTGAGCCTGACTGATCGCATCCTTGAATATATTCCGTTGAAGCAGAACAGATGCTGCCAACCACTTTTCTGCCCACATTCCAAAATATCCCAGAGCCCATGTAATTGAATACTGCACTATTTTTATAACCTTTTTTTTAGTGAAGGAATCCTCCTGCATGATAAGCCACATTGTAAGAGGGATTCCAAGTGTTATGACAGGGTAGGTTAATAAATCCAGATAACTTGTAATGATTCCTAGGATAAGAAAGAAAAACAAATATCCCTGTCCCTTCCGTAATCTTTGATTCCAGACCAAGCTGACCAGCGTTGCCGTAAGCGTTATGTAAAAAACAGCGGAATACTGAAGTGAAAACGCAATAGCCTTGGGCCTTAAGAATAATAATGTAAGCAAAAACGGAATCATGATCTTGCGCTGCCCAAATTTATACATAGCAGCCAATATGAGTGCACTCAATGTAAGTAAAACAATTTGATTGATACTGCGGAATCCCAAATAATCCGTCATGAATAAAAGCGGTTTTAAAATCACCTGATATCCATGCCAATAACGTGGGTAAATGGAAATACGCTCGACCTCAGCCCCGTTGATATAATCGATAAGAGAATACGTAGGATTATCATCGTTATAGGCCGGTCTATAGACATTTAACGCCTTATGTAATGTATCTGCATCCGTATTATCAAATGCTGCATTTCCAAGCATCAATGCATCCGTCCAGTTGTCCAATATCTTTGCTCTTTTACCATCCATTATAGGATATGTATTTTCAATTTCAAACACATGGATCGAATCCTTTACATGTTTGTAAATCGGATCAGTTGGGATCAGAAACACAAGGTAAAGTAAAATAACTCCAACTACCATACTAAAGACTAGAACCAGGAACATTTTTATGGGTGTATTCAAACGTTTCATCAAGGTCTCCCTACCAATATTAATCATTATATTGTTTCCGAATCACTTCCATTAGATTCAGATGATACTCAAATTGCTGTCGATCTTTTTCCACTATGGAGGTAAGGATCATTCCTGAAAACCATGAAATAATTGCTGTTAATGCTACGAATCCACTGACGATCAACGTGGGGAAATTTGGCACAAGCCCTGTCCTAAAAAACTTCAACAATATAGGGAAAAACATAAGCGCCGCTATCACAAACAGGCACACGGACAGACCTCCGAAGAACTCCATTGGACGGTAATTCTTATAAAGTCTAAAAATCGACTTCAGCACCTTAAATCCGTCCGAATATGTATCGAGCTTTGATTCGCTTCCCTCCACACGGTCACGATATTCTATGACCACATGATCCACCATCATGTTTTTATCAATGGCATGGATTGTCATCTCCGTTTCAATCTCAAACCCTTTAGACAAAACAGGAAATGTCTTTACAAACAGATAACTTAAAGCGCGATATCCTGTCATAATATCGCGCACATTTGTTTTAAACAAATGATTGATTGTGCTCCTCACAAGGGAGTTGCCAAGATTATGAAACGGTCTCTTGTTTTCCTCGAAATAAGTAGATGAGAGCCTATCTCCCACCACCATATCCGAATTGTTTTTCAACACCTTATCCGCCATCTCTTTCCCATACTCAGCGGGATAGGTGTCATCTCCATCTACCATCAAATAGCACTTCGCGTCAATCTCACGAAACATCCGCCGGATCACATTCCCTTTTCCCTGCTTGAATTCCTGTCGGACGATCGCACCCGCCCGGCGTGCAAGCTCGGCTGTTTGATCAGAGGAGTTGTTATCATAAACATAGATTGTGGCCTCCGGAAGCTGGCGTTTCCAATCATTTACAACCTTCTCAATGGTTTTGCTTTCATTATAACATGGAATTAACACCGCTATTGTGTCCATCTTCTTTTACACCTTCCGTACTCTCTTTCATAAACATGATTTTAGGCGTCATCAATATCAATTTCAGATCTAAAAAGACTGAATATTTTCTGATATATGATAGATCCAGCTTCAGTTTATCATAAGAAGTCGTGTTATATTTACCATAGATCTGTGCATAGCCGGTTAACCCAGCTTTTACTTTCAACCTGTCATGAAATTCAGGAATTTCCTTTTCTATTTCCTCTGCCAGCTCAGGCCGCTCAGGTCTGGGGCCAACAACGGACATCTCTCCCTTTAAAATGTTCCACAGCTGCGGCAATTCATCCAGCCTGGTTCGTCTTAGAAATTTCCCTACCGGCAGAATCCTGTCATCATGATCTGACGCCAGTCTTGCGCCTGTATCCTTTTCCGCGTCTTGTATCATGGTCCTAAATTTGCAGATACTGAAGACTTTTCCATTCTGGGTAAGACGGTCCTGGCGATAAAACACCGCTCCTCTGTCCGTGCATTTTATCATCAATGCAATCACCGCAAAAAACGGAGAAGATAAGATCAGCCCTAAAACCGAGAACACAATATCCAGGATACGTTTTACAAAACGCTGTTCAATCTGAAGCCCCTCATTTCTGGATAGCAATAAAGGCGAATCAAAAATATCCAGTTCCGATGACGTACGAATTAATATATCCGATATCTTAGGTACACTGTAGGTGCGAATCGATTCCTTAAAGCATAATTTCATAAGAAGATTTCTTTCATGGGACGGTACGTCACCTATGATGATCGCATCATAATTAACCGCCAGCTTCATTATCTCTTCTTCGCCCATACTTATATGGACCGCATCTTCAAGATAATACTTATCCTCCCTGGAACTAATCTTATCGCGCAGGTGAAATGCCGGCCGATCCCCATATACCAGCAACAATTTCTTAGGCGGAAACATTTTCCTATATATCCATTGAAATATATTAGCCCATAGTGCAACGATACAAAATTCAATAAGGCTCATAAATAACATTGGATAAACAGACTGCAGCTCCTGGTCAAGCAGCGATATTTGGATGTATGTAATGATATTAACAAAAATAATTGACAAGATCTGCGACCAGATCAAATTACCCTTTTTCAAATATGCTATCTTAAAGCCGCCATAAGTTTTGTAAAAGAATACCAGCAATGAAGCATACAAAAGAACGATCAGCCAGTTTCCTCTACGCCAAAAGGGTCTCTCAATAATCTTGTTATAATATCCATTCCACACAAACCAATATACAATCACAACAAAAAGAATTGCATTAAACGAAAAAAGGAATTTTATTAACCGTTTATACTGTTCGTATTTTTTCACTTGTATCTTTCCTCAAAAAATATTTTAAGCACCTTATCCAGTATAACACCTGCTTAATCCTCCGGCAACGGTATCTTCTGGAAGATGGGATCTTGTGTCCCGTACTGCCGACAGCCCGATCATCATAAGAGTCAGCATTACCGGAGCTACCATCGGTACGCTGATATTGACAAATGCCTGGGCACCATAACAAATAAGCGCGGAAACGATCGCAATTACAGCAGGTTCCTTTTTAGCACCTTGAAGCATTTTCCATATGGAAGCAGACAGCAAACCAATATAGCTTATCAGACCTGCAATTCCAATTGTGATCAAATATTGCAGATACTCATTATGGACACTCTCAAATTTCTCTCCATACCGGCTCACCATATCTTCATAATAATTATATTTTGTTATTATTCCAAATGTATCCGGACCATATCCAAATATTTTGTGGCTCAGTGGGAAACGCTGGTAACTTTCCATTCCAATCCGCCATATATACCCCCTGTGGGTTCCCCAATCATCATTAAAAAGTAAGTAGCCTGATAGTGAGCCGTATTTATCCGCATTTCCTCTGACATTGACATCATAAAGAACAAACGCCATCAGCAATACAACAATAACGATAATTGCCAGCCAAATATATCTTCCTATGTTGCTTTCTCCCCTACCCGTATTCTGATTTTTCATCCTGATATCTAATACATAAAGAGCTGCAACCATAAGCCAAAGTGCAATTACAATATAGGCCAATTTTCCATAACCAGACACCACATTAAACAGCCCGCTGATCTCCATGACATGATCCGGAATTTTCTGGGTAAGAAAGTCAATCAGCTGAAACTCTGAAAAAAGAACAGCCAGCATCAATATATAATGTTTAAATCCTTTTAAATTTGAAAAAAGATATAGCGGCAAAAATCCGTATAAAGCCGCAAGGGCCAGATATGCATTATCGCTAATCCCTGTAATTAGTGAAAATAATGATACGGTAAAACATACAAAATACCATATCTTTTTATAAAGGTTAGCCTCAATTGCAAAGAGAACGGAAGACATTCCCATCAGTAATGCAATAAAGGACGTATAAGTATTAATATTACCGATCGTGGATGTGAAGGTCTTATAATCCTTATCAATTAAATCCACCTTAAATCCCAATGGATCATACTGGAAATAATGAAGTATTCCAACTATACATACGACCATGCCTGCTACAAGAAAAACATCTAAATACCACTGTTTAAACCTCAAACACTTAGTGATCAAAAAAAAGCTGACCGTATAAAGGATGATCAAAAACAAACCGCAATATCTTCCTTCATTTCCCCAGAAAGATTCATAAAAATACTCTGATTGAAAGGTAGAGATGGCTGCTGCAAGAAAAAAGCATATCATAGCCCAATCAGGTGCCGAAAGCGACTTGATACTGAAACCTTTCATCACCTCCCCCATACCCCTTCCGTCAGGCTGGTCTTTCTCTTTGGAGTCATATACAATCGCCACAATAAGCATCACTACAGCCATCAGGATCACTACAGCACAATAAAAGTGATACTTAAAGGATAATATATCAAAATAGTAATCCCGAAATATCACTGGCACGCCAGCTATAATAAGTAAGGTAAAAAGGCCAGTGACCACTGCATTCATCCGTTTCCATTCAGATCCGGGGCCCCCCTTGCCGTTGGCATCACTCTTTATATTTGAATCATTCATAGTTCTTGGTCTCCTTCTTATTTTGAGAACTATACAATCGTTAAATTGCTAAACCCATTATGGACGCTTCCTGCCAGAAGCCAGTTCTCTCGGATTTTCCCTGTATCCACAGGTATACTTAGCAAATACCTGATTTTAGAACATATATCAGTATATCATTTTACCCCCAAGAACGCAACTTTATGACTTTTAAAAAAAGAGTTGCTTTTATTTATTTTTCTATTAAAATCGTATGATATATTATTGTTTTCGTATTGGATCTTCGTTACTTCCCAATTTCTCCCCCATCCCCCATTTTTGATCCCTTTATTTTGCACCTCCCGATAATTTTCCTTATCCGAAGTATAATCAACTCGTAATGCAATAAAGGAATTTCAAAAAGTATTTCAAAAAGAAAAAGGAGAGTGCATTAATTATGAGAAAGCAGACAAAATTAGTTGCTGTATTATCAACAGCAGCACTGCTCGCTATTGGTGCATCCATGACATCTTTTGCGGCTCAGGGTTGGGCTGAGGAAGATGGTACTTGGGTATACTATGATAGGAATGGCGACAGAGTAACCGATAAGTGGGCAAAGTCCGGTAATAACTGGTATTACCTGGATAGCGATGGCGAGATGGCTATCGACACCCTGATCGAGGATGGCGACAACTACTACTATGTAGATATCAATGGCGTTATGGCTTCCAATCAGTGGGTAGCTATTGACAATGAGGACGCTGGTGAGGATGATGAGCCAGAGCATTACTGGTATTACTTCCAGGCTAATGGTAAGGCTTTAAAGAACAGCGGAGACAACATTGCATTAAAGACCGTTAACGGTAAGAAATATGCGTTTGATGATGAAGGCAAGATGCTGTATGGCTGGGTAGCTGCTGATAATGCAGAGCGTATCGACAATACAGACGGCGATGCTTTCAAGGATGGCGTTTACTACTTCGGCGGCGAAGATGACGGTGCTATGACCGTTGGCTGGCTGCAGATGGATATCACATATGATGAAGCAACCAATGATTATGAGATTGCTCCAGTATTTAATGATGATGAGGATCAGAGCCGTTGGTTCTACTTCAAGTCCAATGGTAAGAAGGTTCAGTCTGATAGTTCTGACGATACCAAAGAGAAGACCATCAATGGTAAGAAGTATGCATTTGACCAGTATGGTGCAATGGTAGCTGAGTGGTCTCTGGATATTGCAAAGGCAACTTCTAACTTAGGAACAAATAGTACAGCTGCTGTTGAGAAGACAGGTAATTCTGCTCAGTATTCCAGAGCATGGAGATACTTCAACAGTGTAGAAGACGGCGCTCGTGTAAGCAAGGGCTGGTTCAAGGTAGTAGCAGCTGAGTACCTGAACGAAGGCAAGTACAATGATGATGAAGATGCATGGTACTATGCAGATGGAAGCGGCAACCTGTACGCAGGTGAGTTCAAGACCATCAAGGGCAAGAAATATGCATTCAGAAATGATGGCCGTATGGTTAATGGCCTGAAATTCATCAAGGAAAGCGATATGACAGTAGTTGCTGATGATGATAACAGTCATCCATTTGATACTGAAGATGATTTCATCACCAGTGCTCAGTGGTTCAACCAGAATGATTACCTTTGCTACTACTTCGGTGATGGCAATGATGGTGCTATGAAGACCAACAAGACCAGCATTGCAATTGATGGAGATAACTTTAACTTCTACTTCGAGAAATCAGGCTCTAAGAAGGGCTCTGGCGTGAACGGTGAGAAGGATGACAAGTATTACCTTGCTGGTATGCTGTTGAAGGCTGGATCTGATGATAAATATCAGGCTATCCAGGATGTAACCGTAGCAGGTAAAGCAGAGACATGGAAAAAGTTAGATGATGCTCAGGCAGTGCTCTCTGTAGTTACACCAACATCTGATACAGTAACTGAGGCTAATGTTGCTGCTGCTAAGGCTGCTGCTTCTTCCTTCAATAAGAAAGCTTCAGATCTGAAAGAACTTTATGTTCTGCCTACAAATACTCTGAAACTCATCAACACATCTGGTAAGGTTGTTGATAAGAAGGGCAAGAGCAAAGATGGTAACGATTATGTTTACGTAACTGATAACAGCGGCGTAATCAGAGTTATCTATGTTGAGGACTAATTCTATTTAGTACTTTGACTTTAACAATTAAAATTTAAGGGGGAAGCGTTGTGACTGATGATTTTATATTATTAGTCGCAGCGCTTCCTTTTAATTTAGGAGGAACTATATGTTGAAAAGACATCTTGCAATACTTGGACTTGCTATGACCCTGTCATTGGGAACAGCAGCCCAATCATTTGCTGATACAGCAAGTAGTATAACTATGGAAAGCAGCGGTGCATACTTATTTGAGTGGCGTCCGGTGGACTGTGGTGACGGGGTATCCTTTGCAATACTTGTAGGTGGCAATACGGTTAATGAAAGCGATGTTATCTTAAACCGCGGTTATGATTATGCCTACACATTTGAACCATCGACATATTCTCGGCCATGGGGGACAGTGCCAGACTTAGTAAATATAGATGGTGTCTGGGGAATTCCCGAAAACTGGTCTATCCTTCCGGAAGGAAGTCAGCCTACCATGCAGATTGTATTGAAGACAAATTACAAGAACCTGGATACGGATAAGCGTTATATTCATGTGGTTCATCTGCCAGGTAACGTAGATTCATCCACCCTTCCTGCGGATGTGCGCAAATATTTGATCAATGTAGATGGTTCTGATGCTGGCGCATATGAAGGAACTGAGACCAGCGGATGGGTAAAAAATGCGAATGGACAATGGACCTACAGAAAAAGTGATGGTTCCTTTGTTACCGACAGCTGGCTTACGGTAGATGAAAAAACATACTATATGGATCAAAATGGAATTATGTTGGCAGATACATACGCTCCGGATGGCACATATATAAATCCAAGCGGAGTAAAGGTGAGTTATAAACCGGGCTGGGTTTCTGACGATAAAGGCTGGAGATATATTCAGAAAAATGGTTATTATGCATCCGCTACCTGGTTGCAGGATTCTGATGGTAAGTATTATTATTTTAATATCGGTGCTTACATGGCAGTTGACACCACCACGCCAGACGGCTACCGCGTAGATGCTAATGGAGTATGGGATGGTCAGGCAAGTACAATCGTCAATGAAGTAAACCTTGGACCTGGAATGTCATCTGCTGCGGGATGGGAATCAGTGGGTACTGATTGGAAATTTAAGCAGGAAGATGGTACATATGTGACCAATGCATGGAAACAGGTTGATGGAAAATGGTATTATTTTAATGAAAGTTCATTAATGGTTACCGATCAGACCACGCCTGACGGTTACTATGTTAATGCTGATGGTGTTTGGATACAATAATAAATCATTGTAAATTAAAGGACGAATCCGTGGAATGCATATTCTTTGGGATTCGTCTTTTTACTCTAATTCACATATCTGATCATAAGATATTAATCCCATTTTATTACTCTTATCTTTTGCATAATCTATAACAGATTGTGTAAAACCACTTTTAGAAAAGAGCATATAGTATTTTTCTGAAAATTGAAACAATTCTCCCCTCTCAATCAAAACATGAACTACATCCATATCAATAGGTGCGTTTCTCCACTTACATTCGCCGAATAAGGCGGACGAGTCCTGAACCGCCATGATATCTATTTCTTCCTGACATTTTTTCTTTGGGTTATTTCCCCACCATCGTCCAACATTTCCAATAGCAAAGGGCAAGGTTCCATACACTCTATGATGAAATAAATATTGTTGGCAGATATTCTCAAATATTTTCCCCATGAAATTATTGATCTGGGGCTTTACCAATGTATTGTAAATGGTTTCGCCGACTCCCCGGGTAATACTGCTTAAATTAGGACGTACAAAACGATACCAAAACAGAAACATACTATCCTCAAGCTGATATAATGTTTTTCTGCTGGTGGAGTGCTCTGTTATAGGAATCTCTTTTCGTACAATGCCTAAAGAGATCAATGAGGATATTTGATTGCTGCACCCACTGGTTTCCAAACCCACCTTTGTTGAAATATCATTCAATCTGCTGGCACCACTTGCTATTGCAGAAATAATAGAATGATAGGAAGCTGGCTCTTTTAATTCCTGCTTTAAAAGATTTATGGGTTCTTCAAATAAGCGTCCACTTTCGTCAAAAATCAAATCAATAATATTTCTATCCAGGCTTTCGTTACATTTGATCCTAGAGAGATATTCAGGTATTCCTCCGGTAACACCATATAGAACTGCCTGATCTTCGTCTGAGAAGCCTAGAAGCAAGCTGCGCGCCTCAAAGAAGGTGAATGGATGTATTTTAAACTGAGCCGTTCTGCGGCCATACAGAGGGCTTTTATAGCCTAATACCTGCTCCTCCATAAAACTCATTGAAGAACCGCATAGGATAAGAAAAAGTTTACTGTTTTTCCAACACTGATCAATATGGCTTTGAAGCATAGAGGATATTGCAGGATAGGATGCTGCAAGGTATGGGAATTCATCAATAGCAATAATGATGCGTTCCTGTTTTTTACATAAACCATCTATATGATTTAACATATTATTATAATCCGTAAATTCAGAACAGGCAGCCTCTGGCCCTGTTGACAATAGAACCTTGGATAAACCCGATAAGTTCTCCTTACGGGTACCCTCAATTGCCATGTAGTACACAGCCTGCTTATTCTTAATAAATTCATTGATCAGAGTTGTCTTGCCAACTCTCCTTCTTCCATAAAAAACAACAAACTCAAATTGATTGCTGTTATAAAGTGATTCTAATTTTTTCAGCTCGCGCTCACGTCCTACAAACATAGAATACCTCCATTATACTAATCATACAATTACTAATTGATTGATTAGTAATTGTATGATTAGCATATCACTTTATAAGGATATTTTCAAGATAAATACTTCTTATTAAATAGACACTTTTCGCATCAATTATATAAGTTTGTATGGTTTGTATATGTCTTTCTATAATTTTCCTTATCCGAAGTATAATCAACTCGTAATGCAATAAAGGAATTTCAAAAAGTATTTCAAAAAGAAAAAGGAGAGTGCATTAATTATGAGAAAGCAGACAAAATTAGTTGCTGTATTATCAACAGCAGCACTGCTCGCTATTGGTGCATCCATGACATCTTTTGCGGCTCAGGGTTGGGCTGAGGAAGATGGTACTTGGGTATACTATGATAGGAATGGCGACAGAGTAACCGATAAGTGGGCAAAGTCCGGTAATAACTGGTATTACCTGGATAGCGATGGCGAGATGGCTATCGACACCCTGATCGAGGATGGCGACAACTACTACTATGTAGATATCAATGGCGTTATGGCTTCCAATCAGTGGGTAGCTATTGACAACGAGGACGCTGGTGAGGATGATGAGCCAGAGCATTACTGGTATTACTTCCAGGCTAATGGTAAGGCTTTAAAGAACAGCGGAGACAACATTGCATTAAAGACCGTTAACGGTAAGAAATATGCGTTTGACGATGAAGGCAAGATGCTGTATGGCTGGGTATCCTCTGACAGTGCAGAGCGTATCGACAATACAGACGGCGATGCTTTCAAGGATGGCGTTTACTACTTCGGCGGCGAAGATGACGGTGCCATGACCGTTGGCTGGCTGCAGATGGATATCACATATGATGAAGCAACCAGTGATTATGAGATTGCTCCAGTATTTAATGATGATGAGGATCAGAGCCGTTGGTTCTACTTCAAGTCCAATGGTAAGAAGGTTCAGTCTGATAGTTCTGACGATACCAAAGAGAAGACCATCAATGGTAAGAAGTATGCATTTGACCAGTATGGTGCAATGGTAGCTGAGTGGTCTCTGGATATTGCAAAGGCAACTTCTAACTTAGGAACCAACAGTACAGCAGCTGTTGAGAAGACAGGTAATTCTGCTCAGTATTCCAAGGCATGGAGATACTTCAACAGCGTAGAAGATGGCGCCCGCGTAAGCAAGGGCTGGTTCAAGGTAGTAGCAGCTGAGTACCTGAACGAAGACAAGTACAATGATGATGAGGATGCATGGTACTATGCAGATGGAAGCGGCAACCTGTACGCAGGCGAGTTCAAGACCATCAAGGGCAAGAAGTATGCGTTCAGAAATGATGGCCGTATGGTAAGTGGCCTGAAGTTTGTCAAAGAAGATGGTATGTCTGTAAAAGCTGACGATGATGATGATTATCCATTCGATACTGAGGACGATTTCATCGAGAGCGCTCAGTACTACAATGCAAATGATTACCTTTGCTATTACTTTGGTGATGGTGAAGACGGCGCTATGAAGACCAACAAGACCACTATCTCAATTGATGGAGATAACTTCAACTTCTACTTCGAGAAATCAGGTTCTAAGAAGGGCTCTGGTGTAAACGGTGAGAAGGATGATAAGTACTATCTTGCTGGTATGCTTCTGAAGGCCGGATCTGATGACAAGTATCAGGCTATTCAGAAAGTAAGTGCTGATGATGAAGTAGAGACATGGAAGAAGCTGGCTGATGCTAAGGAAGTAATGGAAGTTGTTACACCAACATCTGACACTGTAACCGATGAAAATGTAGCTGCTGCTAAGGATGCTGCTTCCTCCTTCAATAAGAAGGCTGATGATCTGAAAGAACTTTATGTTCTGCCAGAGAATGATCTGAAACTTATCAATACATCCGGTAAGGTTGTTGATAAGAAGGGCAAGAGCAAAGATGGTAACGATTATGTTTACGTAACTGATAACAGCGGCGTAATCAGAGTTATCTATGTTGAGGACTAATTCTATATTAGTACTTTGACTTTAGCAATTAAAATTTAAGGGGGAAGCGTTGTGACTGATGATTTTATATTATTAGTCGCAGCGCTTCCTTTTAATTTAGCGGGAGGAACTATATGATAAAGAAACACCTTATAATATTCGGGCTTGTTGCAGCCCTTTCTGCGGGAGCAGCAGTACAATCATTTGCGAATACTGCAAACAGTATAACCATGGAAACCAGTGGCGCATACCTGTTTGAGTGGCGTCCAGTTGACTGTGGTGATGGTGTATCCTTTGCTATACTTGTAGGTGGTAATACAGTTAATGAAAGCGATGTTATCTTAAACCGTGGTTATGATTATGCTTACACCTTTGAACCAATGACCTATTCAAGGCCTTGGGGTACGGCGCCGGATTTAGTTAATGTGGATGGCGTATGGGGGATTCCAGAAAACTGGTCTTCATTACCGGAAGGGAGCCAGCCTACTATGCAGATCGTATTGAAAACAAATTATAAGAACCTGGATACAGATAAGCGTTACATTCATGTAGTTCATTTGCCAGGTAACGTAGATTCGTCAACACTTCCTGCAGAAGTTCGTAAATACTTGATCAATGTAGATGGTTCTGATGCTGGTGCATATGAAGGAACTGAAACCAGCGGATGGGTAAAAAATGAGAATGGGCAATGGACCTATAGAAAAAGTGATGGTTCATTTGTTACTAACAGCTGGCTTACTGTAGATGAAAAAACATACTATATGGATGAAAATGGAATTATGTTAGCGGATACATATGCGCCGGACGGCACCTATGTGAATCCAAGCGGAGTAAAGGTAAGCTATAAGCCAGGATGGGTTTCTGATGATAATGGCTGGAGATATATACAGAAGAACGGCTATTATGCGGCATCTACCTGGTTACAGGATTCAGATGGCAAGTATTACTATTTTAATATCGGTGCTTACATGGCAGTTGACACCACTACACCAGACGGATACCGTGTAGACGCCAATGGAGTATGGGATGGTCAGGCTAGTACGATCGTCAATGAAGTAAACCTTGGACCTGGAATGTCGTCTGCTGACGGATGGGAATCGGTAGGTACTGATTGGAAGTTTAAGCAGGAAGATGGTACATATGTAACCAATGCTTGGAAACAGGTTGATGGGAATTGGTATTATTTTGATGAAAATTCCTTAATGGCTACAGATCAGACCACACCTGACGGTTATTATGTCAATGCAGATGGTGTTTGGGAACAGTAACATGTTACACATCCGGGACTTATTTGTTGTTCCTTTAATAAAAAGACGAATTCCAAGGCAAAGCTTTAGGAATTCGTCTTTTTACTTATCTACTACGCATTTGTTTTAGTTATGACTGAACCCAAACCCCATCAGCATTAACGTAATAACCATCTGGAGTTTCCTGGTTCGTAACCATTATAGAATTTTCATCAAAATAGTACCATTTTCCGTCAACCTGTTTCCAAGCATTGGTCACATAAGTACCATCTTCCTGAAGATATTTCCAATTGTTATCGATTTGTTCCCATCCGCCTGAAGATGACATTCCTGGTCCAAGATTTACATTATTAGAAATTGTGCTTGGTTGGCCATCCCATACACCATCGGCATTTACATAATAACCGTCTGGCGTTGCGGTGTCAACCGCCATATATGCACCAATATTAAAATAGTACCATTTTCCATCTGCATCCTGTAACCAGGTTGAGGCAGCATGATACCCATTTTTCTGGATATATCTCCAACCTTTATCATCAGAAACCCATCCTGGTTTATAGCTTACACGTTCACCACTTGGATTTAGATAGGTTCCATCCGGAGCATATGTATCAGTAAGCATGACTCCGTTACCATCCAAATAATATGTTTTTTCATCTACAGTGAGCCAGCTATTGGTTACAAATGTTCCATCATGCCTTCTATAAGTCCATTGACCATTATCATTTTTTTCCCACCCACTAGTTACTGTTCCATCATAAGCACCAGCATCAGAGCCGTCTACATTAATTAAATATTTGCGTACTTCTGTGGGTAAATCGGAAGCGTCAACACCATTCGGGAGATGGACAACATTTATATACCGTTTATCGGTGTCAAGATTTTTATAGTTTGTTTTGAGAACAATCTGCAAAGTTGGCTGTGTTCCTTCTGGTAGAGATGACCAATTCTCAGGAATTGCCCATACACCATTTACATTCACTAAATCCGGCACTGTACCCCAGGGCCTTGAATAAGTCATTGGTTCAAATGTATAGGCATAGTCGTATCCACGGTTTAAGATAACATCACTTTCACTGATAGTATTTCCACCTACTAGAATAGCAAAAGACATACCGTCACCGCAGTCTACTGGGCGCCACTGAAAAAGAAAGGCGCCACTGTTTTCCATAGTTATACTATTGGCTGTATCTGCAAAAGCTGTAAATGAGGATTCTATAGACAAAGCTAGGATAAGCCCAAACACAGCAAAATGCTTTTTTATCATCAATCGTACCTCCTATAATCATTTTAATATTTGTATAGCATTTATAGCAAAAAGAAGCGCTGCGACTAATTATATATCTCATCAGTCACAACGCTTCCCCCTTAAATTTTAGTTAAACATAATTACCGCTTACATATAATTAGTCTTCAACATAGATGATTCTGATAACACCCTTGTTGTCGGTAACATATACATAATCGCTGCCGTCTTTGCTCTTGCTCTTGCTGTCAATAACCTTACCTGAAGTATTAACCAGTGCAAAATCAGACTCATTTAAATTAGTATAGTCAATTACATACAGTTCGGTTAAATCATCGGCCTTTTTGCTGAATGAAGTGTTCTTTACAGCGTCAGCAATTGCCACATCAGCCGCAGTTACATTGCCCTTCTTCTTCACTGTTGTACCAACTTCACCTAAGAATGCATCTACGTCAGCAAGCTTTGTATATCCACCAGTTACAGTCTGTACAACCTGATACCTCTCGTCAGAGCCAGCCTTCAGCAACATACCAGACTGATAGAACTTATCATCTTTCACGCCAGTCTTACCAGCGCCCTTGTTGCTACCAGATTTTTCGAAGTAGAAACTGTAGTTATCTCCATCAATTCCAATAGTAGCCTTATTGGTTCTCATAGCACCATCATCACCACCGCCAAAGTAGTAGCACTTATACTGCTGTGATTCATATTTAGGTGCATTTGCAAGGAAGTCATCTTCTGTGTCAAATGGACCAAAGTTAGCTTCATCATTATCATCAGCTTTAACGCTAAGTCCGCTGCCACTATCGTAAATAAACTTCAGCCCGTTAATCATACGGCCATCGTTTCTAAATGCATACTTCTTGCCTTTAATGGTTTTAAATTCTCCGGCATACAGATCGCCGCTGCCATCAGCATAGTACCAAGCATCCTCATCATCATCGAACTTCTCATCATTGAGGTACTCGGCAGATACAACCTTGAACCAGCCTCTGCTTACTTTTGCACCATCTTCAACATTGTTGAAGTATCTCCACTGCTGAGCGTACTTAGCTGTTACAGACTTCTTGTTAGTAGAATCACTCCTGCTTCCGATAATATCAACACCGCTCTTGGAAGCTTCATAAATATCAGCAGACCACTCAGCTACCATTGCGCCGTACTGATCAAAGCCATACTTCTTGCCATTAATAGTCTTCTCTTTTACCTTATCAGGATCATCAGACTTAACCTTCTTGCCGTTAGACTGGAAATAGAACCAACGAGTCTGATCTTCATCATCTGTAAATACAGGTGCGATTGCATTGTAAGTATCATTATCAACGTCTGTATAGGTAATATCAATCTGCAGCCAGCCAACAGTCATAGCACCATCATCTTCACCGCCGAAGTAATAATCACCATCAACAAAACCTTCGCCGTCAGTATCATCAAGACGCTCTGCGTTGTCTTTTGCTACCCAACCATAAAGCATCTTGCCTTCATCATCAAATGCATACTTCTTGCCATTAACAGTCTTTAAAGAAACACTGTCTCCACTGTTCTTTAAAGCTTTACCATTAGCCTGGAAGTAATACCAGTAGTTATCAGGCTCATCATCCTCACCGGCATCCTCGTTCTCAATAGCCACCCACTGATTGGAAGCCATAACGCCATTCACATCTACATAGTAGTAGTTGTCGCCATCCTCGATCAGGGTGTCGATAGCCATCTCGCCATCGCTATCCAGGTAATACCAGTTATTACCGGACTTTGCCCACTTATCGGTTACTCTGTCGCCATTCCTATCATAGTATACCCAAGTACCATCTTCCTCAGCCCAACCCTGAGCCGCAAAAGATGTCATGGATGCACCAATAGCGAGCAGTGCTGCTGTTGATAATACAGCAACTAATTTTGTCTGCTTTCTCATAATTAATGCACTCTCCTTTTTCTTTTTGAAATACTTTTTGAAATTCCTTTATTGCATTACGAGTTGATTATACTTCGGATAAGGAAAATTATCAATAGTTTTTTTGCATTTTTTGCAATTTCTACTAAAAATGCGCAAATTAGACAATTTACCAGATGAAGGATACCAACTCCATCACACGCATTTAGTATAGTATAAATCTGGGGAAAATACCATAACATTTACCTGTGCATTTTCTTACGTAATTATTACGGAAAACAAAGGTTTTGCAGAAATTGTACTTATATTTGTACAATTTGGGGATATAAAAAAGTGATACCCGATTTTTGATATCAGGTACCACTTTTAACCAGTTTTATTTATCGCAATTATTTCGCAAGAATCGTGCTGTAAGCCTCTGACATTCCCTTGCTCTGGATCAGATCATAGTACTCCTGAACCATGGGGATCATTTCGCTCAGGTCTTCATGCCAGTAATCCTGACGCTTCATAATATCCTCCACAGAGGCTGTCTTCATAAACTGCAGGATCTCCTCGCCGTCATTTGCCTTATCGGTGCGGTAGAAGGATATAAGGGCTGCCATGGAGAATGTCAGGGCCGCCGGGTATTTGCCGAACTTTTCCTTGTACTCCAGGATGGTGGGAAGAACGCGTACCTGGAATTTGCTTACGGAGTTCAGGGCAATGCTTAACAGAAGATGCTTGATAAATGGATTTGAGAAGCGTTCTAAGACAGCCGCGCCAAACTTGCGGTTATCTTCTGTATCTCCAATTGTGGGGATGATCTCTTCAAAAATACATTTCTTAAGGAAGGAAGACACTTTCTCATCCTTCATGCATTCGCCTACTGTCTCAAGGCCGTAAAGGTATGCACCCAGGACCATGGAAGTGTGGCCGCCGTTCAGGATGCGTACTTTTCTCTTCTTATAAGGATGTACATCATCTGTCCAAACAACATTATAGCCGGCTTTCCGGAATGGAAGTTCATCCTCATGATGACCGCCGATCACCCACAGGTGGAAGATCTCGGCTGTATCGATCAATTTATCCTCGTAGCCGATCTGCTTGGTCAGTTCCTCCACCTCATCCCTGGGATAACCGGTTACAATACGGTCCACCAGAGTGCTGCAGAAATCATTTTCATTTTCAATCCAATCCTTAAATCCGTCTTCCAGTTCCCAGAGATCCGCGTACTGGAGAACGCATTTCTTCAGATTATCACCATTGTCATCGATCAGTTCGCAGGGAAGAAGGATCAATCCCTTTAATCCTGCCTTGTATCTTTTATATAGGAACTGACACAGTTTTGCAGGATATGATTTTGGGGGCATGTCCGTGAGCTTCTCTGTTCCAATATATTCAATTCCAGCCTCTGTGGTGTTGGATACAAGTACCCTTATGTCAGGACTTTCAGCAAGTGCGATATATTCCTCATACTGGGTGTATGGATTCAGGGCTCTGGATATGGAGGTCACATGGGTATGCTCATTAACCACCTCACCATTGTCAATGCCGCGCAGGAACAGATTGTATTCACAGTTCTGGTCCGCCAGCATCTGGCACATTCCTCTTTCAATTGGCTGGACTACTACAATTTTACCGTCATATAAACCCTTCTCCTGAAGTTTGTGGAAGAAGTAATCCACAAATCCACGTAAGAATCCGCCTTCACCAAACTGGATCACTGTCTCTTTTACATTATTGCTCATGATCTGCTACCTCCATAGGATTATAGAATTGTTGTTTTTTGTAAGTGCTTACATTATATGGTATGCAGCACTGTTGCTTTATTTCTGAGAATACTATACAACATTATTCAAAATTATGCAAGGGGTTTGATGCAGAAATTGTAAGCGTTTACATTCTTGGTCATTATAATTTTCCTTACTAGAAGTATAATCAACTCGTAATGCAAAAAGGAATTTCAAAAAGTTTTTTCAAAAAGAAAAAGGAGAGTGCATTAATTATGAGAAAGCAGACAAAATTAGTTGCTGTGTTGTCAACAGCAGCGCTGCTCGCCATCGGTGCATCCATGACTTCTTTCGCAGCCGTAGGCTGGGCTGAGGAAGACGGCACTTGGGTATACTATGACAGAAGCGAGAACAGGGTTACCGATCAGTGGGCAAGATCCGGCAACAATTGGTATTACCTGGATGATTCAGGTGACATGGCCATTGACCAGCTGATCGAGGATGGTGACCACTATTACTATGTGGATGCAAGCGGAGCAATGGTAACTAATCAGTGGGTTGCTGTTGATAATGAGGATGCCGGAGATGATGATGAACCGGACCACTACTGGTACTATTTCCAGGCAAATGGCCGGGCCATGACAAACGGTAGCAGCGACCGGGTTTCCTTAAAAACAATAAACGGCAGACGTTATGCATTTGATGACGAGGGCCGTATGCTCTATGGATGGGTAAATGCCGACAGTGCAGAACGTGTTGACAATTCGGACGGAGATGCCTTCCTTGAAGGTGATTACTATTTCGGCGGCGAAGATGACGGTGCCATGACAACCGGATGGCTCCAGCTGGATATCACTTATGATGAAGCTACCAGCGGTGACTATGAGTGGATCTCCCCAGTATTTTCCGAAGATGAGGATCAGACCAGATGGTTCTATTTCCTCTCTAACGGTAAAAAAATCAAGGCTGATGACGGCGATTCCCAGAAGGAAAGAACCATTAACGGAAGGCGTTATGCCTTTGACCAGTATGGTGCAATGACCGCTGAGTGGTCCATGGATACGGAAAAAGCCACTACTTCTGACGGAAATTCACTGGCAACCTCAAGCCGCGCCCAGTATTCCCAGGCTTGGAGATACTTTAACAGTGTGGAAGACGGGTCCAGGGTGAGCAGAGGATGGTTCAGAGTTGTTGCTGCCGAAATGCTTGACCGGGATCGCTATGATGATGATGAAGACAACTGGTACTATGCAGATGGAAGCGGCAATATCTATGCCGGTGAATTCAAGACCATCAATGGCAGAAGATACGCTTTCAGAAATGACGGCCGCATGGTCAACGGACTGAAGTTCATCCTTGAGGACAGTGATTATATTGAAGTTCTTGCGGATGACAATGATAATTATCCATTTGACAATGAGGATGACTTTATGGAAAATGCCTCAGTGCTTGAGGGAATGGGTTATAAATGCTACTATTTCGGCGACAGCAGCGATGGTTCACTGAAAACCGGCAGAACAACTCTCTCATTTGACGGCGATAACACCACGTTCTACTTTGAACGCTCCGGAAGCAGAAGGGGTGCCGGTATCTCCGGTGAACAGGATGACAGGTATTACCAGTCCGGACTTTTACTCAAAGCTGGCTCTGATGAAAAATATCAGGTTATTGTAAGAGATACGGTTACCGTAGCTGCCGGCAAGGATGCAGATAAGGAACGCGACAGCTTTACAAAGCTGGATGATGTAGATGGATTATTGGCAGCTGTGGATTCTTCCAACTATGTAAATGTACCTGTTAGCACCCTTGGAAGCGCTGATATGGGCGACATGTTCGGTATCAGCAATCTGAATAAAGACGCTGATGATCTAAGGGAGTTGTATATTTTTGGAACTGCTGAGGACGGAAACGGCGGCTACACTACCGCATCCGGTCTGGGATCAGATTATATCCTGATCAATACTTCAGGCAAAGTTATTGACGGACGCAGCAGAAGCAAGGATGGCAGCGATTACTACTATGTAACAAATAACCGCGGACAGATCATGGCAATTTATCTGGAAGACTAGTTTCCGCAAAGGATATGTACTCACAGCAAATTAAATAACGGAACAAACGTCATGGCTGCTACTATACACCAAGTTGGTCATGACGTTTTTTTCCGGCCAGTCTGCCCACAAAATTTACGGGAGGTCCCTTATCATGATACGTAAACCAATTTCAGCATCAATTTCAGCATTTACCTTTGCGGTCCTTTTGTCATCCGCGGCTCTAACCAACAGCTTTATAACCTATGCGGAAACGGAAACCAATACGACCGTTATGGAAAACTGCGGGGCATATCTTTTTACCTGGCGGCCTGTGGATTGCGGAAACGGCCGGTATTTTGCCATCCTGGCAGGAGGAAATACCATTTCCGAGCAGGATGTCATACTTAACAGAGGATATGACTATGCTTATACATTTTCCCCCACCCTCCCCCGTCCCTGGGGCGAGGTCCCGTCCCTTGTCAATGTAGACGGCCTTTGGGGGATCCCAGAAAACAGCTCCCTTATTCCCGAAGGAAGTCAGGCTGTGACCCGCATGGTCCTTGTTACCAACAACGGAAATTCTTCTACCAAGGAACGGTATGTGGATATTGTCAGCCTCCCCTCCGGTGTGAATGTATCCGATCTGCCTGCTGAAGTAAGAAAATATCTAATCAATGTGGACGGAACAGATGCCGGAGCCTATGATGGAACCCTTACCTCCGGCTGGTACCAGGAGGATGGACAATGGCGTTACAGACAAACTGATGGAACATATATATCCAACGGCTGGCTTGTTGTGGACGATCAGCAGTATTTCATGGACCCAGAAGGCTTTATGCTGGCTGACACCGTCACCCCTGATGGATATTATGTTAATGACAGAGGGGAGCGAAAAAATTATATCCCCGGTTGGACACAAACAGAAAACGGCTGGAGATACCTTATGAAAAATGGCTCTTATGCAGCAGCCAGATGGATACAGGATACAGACGGTCAGTGGTATTATTTTAATATAGGCGCCTATATGGAAACCGAAACACAAACGCCTGACGGATATTATGTGGATGCTAATGGTGTCTGGGATGGCCAGGAATCATCTCTGAATACTGCTGTTTTAGGCCCCGGCCTTTAGTTTCCGCTCCCGCATTCCCGGGTCATGGACCATTACATGGCCCGGGTTTTTTTGTCCTTAAAACTGTGAACATTTTGTGAAATATAAACGTATGCCATTATTTTTATCTCAAAACCGTAACAAGACCCTAACATTTGTCTAAAGTCCTTGACTTGCATTAAATTTCACTGCTATACTTCCACCTAAAGTCAATTTGGAAGGAGGAATTGAATATGCTGCCATCAGATATAAAGCAATTTGAACAATATTTAACCTCACGAAATCTGGCCCCAAACACGATCCAGGTTTATCTATATTCAGTAAAACAATTTTACCAAATGTACCATCGGCTGACATCAGCCAATCTGCAAAAATACAAGATCCAGCTTATGGATCAGTATAAACCCCAGACCGTAAACCTGCGGATCCGCGCATTAAATTCCTTCCTTGAACAAAAAGACTCTTCCATTCCTCCATTGACCATGGTACGGATCCAGCAGAAAACATTCCTTGACAAGATCATCAGTGAAGCCGACTATGAATATCTTATACGGCGTCTTTATGAGGATGAGGAATTCACATACTATTACCTGGTCCGGCTGATCACCGCCACGGGAGTCCGTGTAAGTGAGGTTGTAATGTTTCAGGTAGAGGACGTTTATACAGGACAAAAGGATATTTATTCCAAGGGAAATAAAATGCGCCGGATCTATATTCCCACTGTCCTGAAACAAGCCCTGATGGATTGGACTGCTTCGGAAAACCGCCATAAGGGCGCGCTGTTTCTAAACCGCTACCGCGATCCGCTGTCTCCCTGCGGGATCCGTTCCCAGCTTAAAATGTTCTCTGCCCGTTATGCCTTGAACCCGGATGTAATGTATCCCCATTCCTTCCGCCATCGGTTCGCCAAAAACTTTATTGAGAAATGCGGGGATATTGCCCTTCTCTCGGACATTTTAGGGCATGAGAGTATTGAAACCACCAGAATATATCTGCGGCGCAGCAGCACGGAACAGTATGCAATTATAAATAAGGTAGTGAATTGGTAGAAAGGAAATTCCTATGTGTGATATATCTGTTACAAACAGGACAATCCCTGAAAAAGACAACCGCCTTCTGCTGTTCCAGGGATTTTTGAAGGAAAGCGGTGTATCCCCCAACACTGTGACGGTGTATACGGCTTCCGTAAGACTTTACTTTTCTTTATATGATGAGCTGACCATGAATAATCTGCTTTCTTATAAGCAATACCTGATCCAGCATTATAAGGCAGCTACTGTGAACGCGCGGATTTATGGTATTAACCAGTATATCCGGCAGTGCGGCGAGGGTTTAGAGGTTCCTTTGGAAACATACCGTCTCCCTTCTGTAAAGCAGCAGCAGAAAATGTTTCTGGATAATGTTATATCCCAGACGGATTATGAGCGTCTGAAAAAGGGCCTGAAACAGGACCATAACATGTTCTGGTATTTTGTGGTGCGTTTTCTATGTTCTTCCGGAGCCAGAATCAGCGAACTGCTCCAGATCAAGGTTGAACACGTGCGGATGGGCTACATGGACCTATGCTCAAAGGGCGGCAAGATCAGGCGCATCTATTTTCCTGAATCCTTGTGCACCGAGGGGCTTCAATGGCTGGAATCCAATGGTGTCAGCAGCGGCTTCCTGTTTACCAACCGGTCCGGGCAGCCCATCTCACCCCGGGGGATCAGCCTTCAGCTGAAAGCCCTTGCCAGGCGTTACGGAGTCCCCGAGAACACCGTCTACCCCCATTCCTTTCGACACCGGTTTGCCAAAAATTTTTTGAACCGATTTAATGATATCGCCCTTTTGGCGGATCTGATGGGGCATGAGAGCATTGAGACGACCCGAATCTATCTTAAGCGTTCCTCTGATGAACAAAGACTGCTGATCGACAGGGTTGTTACCTGGTAGCAAAGACTTTATAAAAACAAAACAGGTACCGGAGAAATGCTGAACTGCTGTCCATCCATCTCCGATACCTGTTTTCATATGATTATAAAGTTAAATTACTTCAGGGTAACCTTAGCGCCTTCAGCCTCTAACTTGGTCTTAACGTCCTCAGCCTCTTCCTTGGAAACGCCCTGCTTGATAGCCTTAGGAGCACCGTCAACTACGTCCTTAGCTTCCTTCAGGCCTAAGCCGGTAACTTCACGTACAACCTTGATAACCTTAACCTTGTTAGGACCAACCTCAGTCAGTTCTACGTCAAATTCGGTCTTCTCCTCAGCTGCTGCTGCGCCAGCACCTGCTGCTGCAACTACAACGCCTGCTGCTGCAGATACGCCAAACTCTTCCTCACATGCTTTTACTAAATCATTCAGTTCTAATACGGATAATTCCTTGATAGCTTCGATAAACTCAGCGGTTGTTAACTTTGCCATTTTATGTTCCTCCTGTTTAATATTAAATATTCTGTGTTTCTTTTCTTAAATCCGGAGCCTTATGCTGCCGGATACCTGTTTCTTCTTCTAATTCCAAACAGCGGATGATCTCCTGTACTGTCTGAACAGATGAGAAAAAAGCAACTTATGCTTCTGCTGCTCCACCGTTCTTCTCTGCGATCTGATTGAGAACGCGAGCCAGGTTGGTGATAGGAGACTGGATGCTGCCAAGCAGCTTGCCCAGAAGTACTTCCCTGGATGGGATAGTAGCGATAACCTGGGTTCCGGCCTGATCATAGTAGGTTCCTTCAATGATGGATGCCTTCAGTTCCAGCTTTGGTGCTGTCTTAGCGAATTCAGCTAAGATCCTTGCCGGAGCAGTTGCATCTTCCTTGGAAACTGCTAATGCTGTCGGTCCTTCCAGCTGTGGTTCAAGGGCTGCAAATTCGGTTCCCTCTGCTGCACGCTTGATCAGGGTGTTCTTAAATACTTTGTAGGTTACTCCAGCTTCCCTTAACTTCTTACGCAGCTGGGTATCCTGCTCTACAGTCAGACCGCGGTAATCTACGATCACTGCGCCTACAGCACCTTCAAGCACTCCCTTGATTTCGTCTACAACTGGCTGTTTTAATTCAACTTTTGCCATGAATGGTTTACCTCCTTATTTTATTCTGCATTGAAAACCGTCATAGCATGGAATCATTTAAACATAAAAACCTCTCTGCCATATGGACAGAGAGGTTCGCAAAATCTCATCATAAAAAATCAGAGTTTTGTATGTTCCTCGGCAGGCGGTTACGCCTTACACCTTACGGTACCTGCTGTCTCAGGGCATTCAATACTGTAGCAGTATATCATAATGTATGATTGATGTCAAGCCTCATTTTATAAAAATATGCTGCCATGGCTGAGACCGCCGCGGCTATGCCGGCGGCTGCATCAGATCCATGGCAGCACCTATATGGTTGCAACCGATTAGTTAACCAGCTTAGCTACATTCAGCTTAACGCCAGGGCCCATGGTAGAGGCCAGGGCAACGCTCTTAAGGTATGCACCCTTAACTGTGCTTGGTTTCGCTTTCACGATTACATCAATAAGCGTCTGGAAGTTGTCCGCTAACTGCTCCTCTGTGAAAGAAGCTTTTCCTACTGGCACGTGAATAATGTTTGTTTTGTCAAGTCTGTACTCAATCTTACCAGCTTTGATATCGTTGATAGCCTTGGTTACGTCCATGGTAACGGTACCGGCCTTTGGGTTGGGCATTAAGCCCTTGGGGCCCAGCACACGGCCAAGACGGCCTACAACGCCCATCATGTCAGGAGTAGCTACTACTACGTCAAAATCCAGCCAGCCATCGTTCTGGATCCTTGGGATCAGTTCCTCAGCACCTACGTAATCAGCACCTGCAGCCTGAGCCTCGTCAGCCTTTGGTCCCTTTGCAAATACTAAAATACGTACGGTCTTGCCTGTTCCGTGAGGCAGTACAACAGCGCCACGGATCTGCTGGTCAGCATGACGTCCGTCACATCCTGTTCTGATATGGACTTCTACAGTCTCGTCAAATTTTGCAGATGCATTCTTTTTAACTAATGCGATTGCGTCTGCTACGTCATAAAGTGCAGTACGGTCTACATTTTTCATAGCCTCTGCATATCTTTTACCTGATTTCATTCTTATAACCTCCTAGTGGTATTGACGGGGAATCTCCCTCCCACGTTCATATAACGGGAAAATGCTTCAGCATCGTTCCACGATTCTTTTCTATCGTGGACTTTACTTTAATCCAAAAACCTTGCTCAGGGGTCTTCGGATCCATGCACCAATTCTTATTCCTCGATGGTAACGCCCATACTTCTTGCAGTACCTGCGATCATGCTCATAGCAGCTTCTAAGCTGGCAGCGTTTAAGTCTGGCATCTTAGTCTCTGCAATCTTCTGAAGGTCAGCCTTCTTAAGGACAGCTACTTTGTTCTTGTTGGGAACTGCGGAAGCGGTCTTTATGTTGCAGGCCTTCTTGATCAGTACAGCTGCAGGCGGAGTCTTGGTGATAAAGCTGAAACTTCTGTCCGCATATACGGTAATAACTACAGGGATGATCATATCGCCCTGGTCTGCTGTTCTAGCGTTAAATTCCTTGGTAAACTGAACGATGTTAACACCGTGCTGACCAAGTGCCGGTCCAACTGGTGGTGCTGGTGTTGCTTTGCCAGCTGGAATCTGTAATTTGATATATCCTGTTACTTTCTTTGCCATCTTAGGCACCTCCTAAAATTATGTGGTATTGTCGGGAATGTCCCTCCCACCAGCCCTTGCCCTGCAAAAGCTGATTCCGTGTGTTGCTTTTATCCGCTTACATCCTCTTGACTTCAGCGAATCCCAGTTCAACCGGTGTCTCGCGGCCGAACATTTCTACATGCATTGTGATGGTTTTCTTGCTGTCGTTGATTGCCTTAATGGCGCCGACAGTATCCTTCCATGCACCGGAGATAACTACTACCATATCCCCTACTTCAAAATCGACTAAGACATCTTCTTCTCTCTGGAAGCCCAGGCTGGCCATCTCTTCTTCTGTCAGAGGAACCGGTTTGGAGCCCGGACCCACAAAGCCCGTAACACCTCGGGTGTTGCGCACCACGTACCATGTGTCATCGTTCATGACCATGTTGATGAGCACATATCCCGGGAACATCTTCTTGTCAGCTTTTTTCTCCACGCCGTTCTTCAGCTCCACTACGGGAAGCATGGGCACGGATACCTCTAAGATCTGGTCCTGAAGGTTTCTGTTTTCAATTGTCTTCTCAATATCGACCTTGACTTTGTTCTCGTAACCTGAGTAGGTATGGACTACATACCAATGTGCTTCTGACATACAATCACCCTCGCCTTTGAATTAAAGAATAAAGCTCAAACCAAACTTCATAACGAAGTCCAGGACAGCGATCACCACACCGATAAAAATAGACATGATAAGCACTGCTACTGTCTGTTTTGCTACTGTTTCCTTGTCAGCAAAGACGATCTTCTTATACTCTTTTTTCAGCCCTTTGAAAAAGCTGGGCTTTTTCTCTTTCTTAGCTGATTTCTTCTCTGCCTTGTCAGCCTTGGCCGTTTTTTCTGTGGTTTCTACAGTAGATACTGTATTCTCTTCCATATTATCACGTCCTTTACTGAACAGGATTACTTGGTTTCCTTATGCATGGTATGTCTCTTGCAGAATCTGCAGTACTTCTTTGTTTCCATACGGTCCGGATGAGTTTTCTTGTCCTTCGTCATGTTATAGTTGCGTTGTTTGCATTCTGTACATGCCAGTGTAATCTTTGTGCGCACGACTTCCACCTCCACTTATATTATCGTAGTTCACATTTTGCTGCTTAGATACTTAATTTTGAGCATAAAAAAAAGACCTAAGCTCTTCCATTCGCCCGTCTACTATACCATAGAAATGCCAGGACGTCAAGGTTTTTTAGGTCTTTTTCATCATTGTTTCGTCATTGCTTATTTCTTTTTTCTTCGGTAAAAAATCAGCCCAATGCCTGCACAGGCTATGATAATGACTGCTGCGGCAACTCCGGTCCATGTCTTTTTATGCATACCATTATCCGGTGTTTCGGACAGTTCCCCTGCGCCGGCCTGGTAAAGCGGTTCCTCATCCGGCACTTCGGCCGGGCCGTTCTCTGTATTTCCTAAGGCTTCTTCCTCAGTGCCTGTTGGATCTGATCCCTGTGCCGGATCCGGAATCTGTTTTGCTGTGGATGGTGACGCATTTTCCGGTCCTTTCACTGATTCAGGCACGGATCTGCTGAAATCCGGGAAAAAGTCTTTCCAGCTGAGTCCTCCGCCTCCGCGGCTGATGGGGCCTTCCGATGCATCGGACTCTTCCTGAGTGCCTTCGCTGTCCTGTGTATTGTAGGAGTAGTTTCCATAGGAACTTCTGCCGGAACTTCCCCCTGAACTTCCATAGGATCCGTAGTATCCTCCCGAACTTCCTCCGCCGTAAACAAAGGTCAGCCCCTGTCCTGTATATTCCGGGACCGCCACCTTTATTTTCCGGGATTCCCATGACCCGTCCGGCCATTCAAACCTGACTTTGATATAAAAGGAGTGATCGGCTGACTGGAAATTGTAGATCATGTATCCGTCATTCACAATGCTGGTGTCAAGGGTATTGTCCGGTTCTTTCAGGAAATTTTCATATTCCACCGTGCCCTGGCCATTCTGGGAAGACGGGAGAGTGCGCTTGTTTTTTTCCTTTGTCCATGTCTTTCCATCCGGGCTGCGGGATATGTACAAGCCCGTAATATTGGCAGGGATATTTGCAAAGCTCAGTCTGGCCGAACCGCTTTTATCACTGGCAATGTTCAGTAAGTAGACTTCTGTCAGTTCAGGATCCATTTCCTGTTCCGGCGGATCCGGGAGGGGATGCGGCTGGCTCTCATCCGGAGGCAGCGGATCCGGTCCGGGCGTATCTGAGGCTTCTATTATAAGCTCCCTGGCGCCCTCCACTTTATCGCTAATGATAACCTGCTCCCTGGTTCTGCACAGGATGGATGGCTTTGTTTTATCCTCCACCCCTATTGCTGCCTGGGCGAGTATAAGCTTTCCATTTTCCTCCACTGTAAAAAGGTGGTGTGGTCCCATAATGTTAACCCCGGGATCATCGATCATAAGCGTTCCCTGCCCCAGGATCCTTACAGGTCCTTCCGGTATCCGGATCTGGATCAGCCCGTGTCCGGCTGAGGCAGAAGAACTTAAACGTATTTCCTTATTGATGACCAATCCCTTTGCCAGGATTCCCACTGTATTGCCGGTTCCTGTCTGTTTTTCGTACCACTGGACCAGCTCCTCCTGACTGTTTATAGTTTCCGTGACTGCCCCCGGCAGCTCGGCGCCCCCTGAAAAGATAATGCCAAAGCTGCACAGTGTCCACGCTGTCAAAACCGCTGCAGCAATCATTTTTATCTGTTTTCTGAAATTTGCAAATCGTTTCATGGACATCTTCCTCGTATCATTGTCTTAGCATGGTTTATATATTTTCTTTTATTGGCCGTTGCCGATAAAAATCGTTATAAAATATACCCTTTCAATCCCGGCCTTTTTGAGAATCCTTGTACACGCCTCAATGGTGCTGCCCGTGGTATATATGTCATCCACCAGAATCACGGAATGTATGTAAGGCGGCAGATGGTCTGCCATAAATGCCTGCTCCAGATTTTTCAAACGTCCGGAAGGGTCCAGGGATTTCTGGGGCGCAGTCTTTTTGCTGCGCCTGAGAATTGTTGAGTTTACAGGTATTCCCAGTTTCTCAGAAAGCCTGACGGCCAGTTCCTGGGCCTGGTTAAAACCTCTGGTCTTCATCCGTGAGGGGTGGACCGGAACCGGCAGCAATACATCTGCTTTCATGCGCATTATCCGGGGGCCCAGGCTGCGGAACATGGCTTCCGCATAAAAATCCAGGTATTCCCGCTTGTTATTGTATTTGATCCCGGCCATGGACCGGCTTGCAGTTTCATCATAGTTGATCACGGACAGTCCGTACTCAAAACTCCGTTTATGCCTGGTACAGTCATAGCAGTATTCAATCGTGTCCCCAATAACCTCTTTTCCGCATTTTTTGCAGGTGGGACGGCGGACCCATGACAGCTTTTTCATGCAATCAGGGCATATGAGGAAGCCCTTGGGCATCACGATCCGGGCGCAGACCGGACAGCGCCGCGGAAACAGGATGTTTAGAATGTTATTATAACAGATTTTCACCAGATTCATTATTAATTTTATCCTGCCATTTCTTAAGATTATTGTTCACTTAGTATCTGGGGTATATTTGGATCCTGGGGAGCGGATGATGGGAGAGATGGGGGGGACGGGGGGATGGGGGGACGGGGGAGATGGGGGGGTAAATGTGGGTTATGAATGTGGGTTATAAATGTGGGTTATGAATAGGGGATATGAATAGGGGATATGAATGGGGGATATGAATGGGGGATATGAATGGGGGATATTTACAATACGGCAGGACCGATCCGGAAGAAAGGGGCAGGATGAATCCGGTTGTGGCTATGAGATTCTTCCAGGCACTCCCGGGGGCCCTGGTTAAGACCATGAGATTTTCCTCAACGCTGCTGCGCTCCCAGGTCCCCCTCCTCGTCCTGGTCATAGATTTCCTGTACCCGCGCCTTCAGCCCTGAGTACCGTTTCTGTTCCACGCAATTGGCCGCCATGGTATAGAAGGCATCGGGCTGGCCCACCAGGCAGACGCAGGAGCGTGCCCGGGTTACGGCAGTGTAGATCAGGTTGCGGGTCATGAGCATCCTGGGACCGTTGTACATGGGGATGATCACAGCCGGATACTCGCTTCCCTGGGACTTGTGAATGGTGATCGCATAGGCCAGCTCCAGCTCCTCCAGCTGTTTGAAGCTGTACTCTATCATCTTCCCTTCGTCAAATTCCACGGTGAGAAGTTCGGCGAATTCATTGATCTCCCGGATAATACCCACATCCCCGTTAAAAATGCCGGCGCCTTTGTCCGTGGGGATCCCATATTTGTTGCGGATTTCCCACTCCATCTGGTAGTTGTTCTTGATCTGCATCACCTTGTCGCCTGCCCGGTAAATGATGCCGCCTGCTTCCTTTTCCTTCTTGTTCTTGTCAGGGGGATTCAGGTGGTTTTGAAGGATCTGGTTCAGGCGCTCCACCCCCAGGGCTCCTTTTCTCATGGGCGTCATGACCTGGATGTCAAAGGGCTGGGCATGGACATAGCCCGGCAGCTTCTGCCGGATCAGGGTAATGGCGGCCCCTATAACCGAATCCGGGTTATCCCGCTTGATAAACAGGAAATCATTGCTGCGTTTACCCAGGTCCACGCGCTCTCCGGAATTAATTTTATGGGCATTGACCACAATGTCACTCTGGGCTGCCTGGCGGAAAATGTTAGTCAGCTTTACCACATTAAAGCAGCCGGAATCTATGATGTCCCTGAGCACATTGCCCGGCCCCACGCTGGGCAGCTGGTCCACATCGCCTACAAGGATCAGGCGTGTGCCCACATTGACGGCTCTGAGCAGGGAATGCATCAGGCTGATGTCCACCATGGACATTTCATCAATGATGATCACATCTGCGTCCAGGGGATTTTCTTCATTGCGGTCAAAATGCATGCCGGCCATTGTGGTCTTTCCTGAATCCCCGTTCCCTCCCGGCACGCCTGATGGCACCAGCTCCAGCATGCGGTGGATGGTCCTGGCTTCATACCCGGTGGCCTCCGTCATACGCTTGGCCGCGCGGCCTGTGGGCGCTGCCAGAAGTATTTCCATGCCCTCCAGTTCAAAATAGCGGATGATGGTGTTGATAGTGGTGGTCTTACCTGTTCCCGGACCGCCTGTGATGACCAGCAGACCGCTGTTCACGGCCTCATGGACTGCCTTTTCCTGAAGAGAATCCAGGCTGATGGATTCCTGCTGAAGGGCCTGGACCTTTTTCAGGTTGGCCTTGATCTCATCCTCCGGGGTATCCCCGTGGATGTTCAGGTCGTGAAGCATCCTGGCGGTATTCAGTTCCAGATAATAGTACTGTGAAGAATAAATGACCGGTCCCTGGGCCGTGTTTTTGACCACCACTTTGCGGTCGATCTGCATATCCATGAGATGTTTTCCCATAGCTGAGGGCTCCACCTTCAGGATATCGGATGCCAGGCCAAACAGCTCCTCCTGGGGCAGGTATGTATGGCCATTGGCCGTGGCCTGGAGAAGCGTGTACAGGATACCGGCCTTGATGCGGTAATCGGAATCCGTGAAAATGCCCACCCGTTCCGCTATCTCGTCCGCCATCTTAAACCCAACCCCCGGGATATCATCCGCCAGCCGGTAGGGGTTCTCCTTGATGATGCCGTAAAGGGCGGGGCCGTACTGCTGATATATCTTGGCAGCCAGATTCATGGTAATGCCGTAATTTTGAAGGAACATCATGGCCTGGCGCATGTCCTTTTTGTCCTCCACCTGTTCTGCGATGGCCATGGCCATCTTCTCACTGATCCCTTTTACCTCGGACAACCGCTCCGGTTCTTCCTCCATCACACGGAATGTGTCTGCTTTAAAATGGCGCACGATCCTTGCAGCCAAAGCGGCCCCGATGCCTTTAATGGCACCGGAGCCCAGATAACGCTCCATGGACAGCTCGTCCTGGGGCGTCTTCATTTCATATTTCTCAATCTGCAGCTGTTCGCCGTACACGGCGTGTTCCGTCATGCGGCCGCTGGCCTGGATCATGTCGCCTTCCGACACATATGCCAGATTGCCCACCATGATGACTTCCCCGCCGTCACTCTGGTCCGTCACGCTTAAAACCGTGTAACCGTTGTCTTCGTTGCGGAACTTGATCCGCTCTATAAATCCCGTGATTGTCGCCATATTTCCAACCGAAAGAACCCGGGACTCCCAGCCTGCGCCTGATCATTGCCTTGTGCCAGCTGTGTGCCGCACCTTGGGGAAAGCTTGTCCCAATGGGCAGGCGCAGCGGACTGCGTCAAATCCATTGGGTCAAATATACCGCAACGTGGGACCTGCAGATGGCGGGAAAAGGTGTTCAGACACGCTCTGGAATGGGTCCGGGTTCTGTAATTTAGTAATCTTCTCTGCTGCTTCCGCCCATGGATGCTTCCATGGCCATGTTCATACCGTGGGCAAACTCAATGAACTTGCCGGTTCCGATCGCCACTGCTGTCAGCGGGTCTTCCGCGATCATGGTGGTAATGCCTGTCTTCTCCTCGATCAGGGCATCCAGCCCGCTGAGCAGGGAGCCGCCGCCTGTCATGACAATGCCTCTGTCAAAAATATCTGCTGCCAATTCCGGAGGGGTGCGCTCCAGCACGTTGTGCACCGCATCCACGATCTGAAGGGCCGGCTCGCGCAATGCCTCCAGGGTCTCGTCCGAGGTGACTACAATGGTCTTTGGAAGGCCGGTCACCAGATTACGTCCCCTTACCTCCATGGTAAGAACTTCCGGTCTGCGGTATGCCGCTCCAATATTGATCTTGATCTCCTCGGCTGTACGTTCGCCAATGAGCAGATTGTGCTTTTTCCTCATGTAGCGCACCAGGGCCTCGTCAAAGTCATCACCTGCGATCTTGATGGATGTACTTACCACCGGACCTCCCAGGGAAATGACGGCAATATCAGCAGTTCCGCCTCCGATGTCAACGATCATATTACCGCAGGCCTTGCCAATATCAATACCTGCGCCAATGGCTGCTGCCACCGGCTCCTCGATAATGGCCACTTCACGTGCGCCTGCCTGGTAGGTGGCGTCCTCCACAGCCTTTTTCTCCACCTCGGTGGCGCCGCTGGGGATACATACACTGATCCTGGGCTTGCGCAGGGTCTTCTTACCCACTGCCTTGCTGATGAAATACTTTAACATCTTCTCTGTTATGGTGTAATCTGAAATAACGCCCTGGCGCAGGGGGCGGACCGCAACAATATTGCCGGGGGTTCGTCCGATCATAAGACGCGCTTCCTCGCCGATGGCCATGATCTTGTTGGTATCACGATCAATAGCCACTACGGACGGTTCTTTTAATACAACGCCTTTACCCTTGATATAAACAAGGATGCTGGCTGTTCCTAAGTCAATTCCAATATCATTGGACATCATCGAAAACATATAGATAATTCCTCCTCGCTATCCGCACCCATGCAGGCTTATGGAACCTGTATGGCCGGAACGGCTGCTTCTATTACTCCTAAAATGGGGTTTTTGTGCTGTTCTATTTATAGCATTGCTTCTATTATATACAATATTGTAAAGTTTTCAAAGGGTTTTTTTCTTTTTTATTTTCTTTAGGTTTTTTTTATGCTATAGACATATTTCTGTCACAATTATTGCTTATGATAATAACAAGTTCACCGAGAGGTGGACGAGGCCTTTGTTTCAAGTGATTACTTGAAATCACAAAGCTTTTTCATACTCATACCGGACGAAGCAATTCGTCCGGCCCCCCTATTAATTATACCCGCTTTGGCTTTTTCAAAGCGGTTTTTTATATGCCGGCGCTGCCTGCATCGGACTGTTTTTATTGTTTCCTAATAATTTTTATTGTTTTTTCATGAAACGTCCATACTTTTCTCACATTTACCTGAGATAATAAGACCTGTAAAGCACAAAAAGCTTTTTCATACTCATACCGGGTAAGTAAAATTATCCGGTCCCCCTATAACATTTTCTTTTTTTATATACCTACCATTCCCTCGCATGGCCGCTGACCATGCGAACCAACAAAAAGGGACGTTCACTGTGGAGGACACAGGGAGACGTTCTTTTTTGTTCTCCCTGTGCCCCCACCTCTTACATTTTCCGAAGATATAAATTACTATTAAAACTGGAAAATTTAACCACATAAGAGGAGGTATCAGCAATGACAGCAACACCTAAATTACAGCCAAACCATACCCTGGACCAGTTTCAAAAGTACCTGGTCACAAGGAACAAGTCCCCTAACACGATCTGTGTTTACCGCTATGCAGTGGAACAGTTCTACCATCTCTATCCGCAGCTCACCCCCAGAAACCTGCAGCTCTACAAGGTGTATCTCCTGGAACATTATAAGCCCCAGACCGTCAACCTGCGGATCCGGGCCCTGAACTGTTTTATGGAATACCGGCAGACATCCATCACCCCTGTTTCCATGATCAAGATACAGCAGAAAACCTACCTGGACAAGATCATCAGCCAAGGTGATTATGAATACCTGAAGCGGAAGCTGATGGAAAACGAGGAGTACACCTATTATTTCATTGTGCGGCTCATCACTGCCACCGGGGTCAGGGTCAGTGAACTGATCACATTCCAGATAGAAGACATCCACAGAGGGCACAAGGATATTTACTCTAAAGGAAATAAAATGCGGCGTATCTATATTCCCACTATTCTGAAAGGCGAATTCCAGCAATGGTTTTCGGCTGCCTGCCGCACGGTTGGCCCTCTGTTTCTCAACCGTTTCGGCTCTCCCATCTCTCCCTCCGGCATCAGATCCCAATTCAAGGTTTTCGCCATACGCTACGGCCTGGACCCGGAGGTCATGTATCCCCACAGCTTTCGGCACCGGTTTGCAAAAAATTTCATAGAGAAATGCGGGGACATTTCCCTGCTCTCCGATCTTTTGGGCCACGAGAGCATTGAGACCACCAGGATCTATCTCCGGCGCAGCAGCAGTGAACAGTACCGGATCGTCAACAAGGTTGTGGACTGGTAAGATTGGGGGTGATATGATATGAATTCCATTACAGATAAAAATGTGCATAATCCGGACATGTTCCAGGCAAACTTAGAGTATTTCCGCGACTTTCTCCAAAAGCGCGGTTCCGCTGAAAATACCATTGACTCTTATCTCACATCGGTCCGGCATTATCACTCCCTGTTCTGCGATATCACGGTGGAGCATCTTCAGGAGTATAAGGCCTGGCTGATGGAGCACTATAAACCTTGTACGGTCAACACACGCATATACGGCATCAACCAGTACGTGATCGCACTCCAGGCAGCATTTACCGAGGAGAATATGGGGCCCGCTCATGAGGAGAATCCATTTTTTGTCCTGCCTGAGACCCTTTCCCTTCTGACTCCTTATAAACTTCCGTCAGTAAGGCACCAGCAGAAGCCATTTCTCAACAATGTGATCTCCAAACGTGATTATGAGCGCTTAAAGCGCTGTCTGAAACGGGACAACAATATGTTCTGGTATTTTGTAGTGCGCTTTCTGGGGGCCACGGGAGCCAGGGTCAGCGAGCTGATACAGATCAAAGCCGAGCATGTACAGATCGGATGTATGGACCTGTACTCCAAAGGGGGGAAGGTCCGCCGTATATATTTTCCGGAAAAGCTTTGCGGGGAAATGCTGGCCTGGCTGGCCCTGCGCGGTGTGCAGACCGGCTTTATCTTTACCAACCGGCGGGGCCGCCAGATCACTCCCCGTGGGATCAGCAGCCAGCTTAAGGTGCTGGCAAAACATTACCGGATCCGTCCGGACACGGTGTATCCCCATTCCTTCAGACACAGGTTTGCCAAAAATTTTCTCACAAAGTTCAACGATATCTCATTGCTGGCAGACCTTATGGGACATGAAAGCATTGAGACCACCCGCATTTACCTGACCCGTTCCTCCGATGAGCAGAGAGTGCTGATCGACAAAATTGTTACCTGGTAGATTGGCGAATGGCCACATGCAGATTGCATTTTTCACAGAAACCCAGTATGATTAAAGCATAAAACAGAGCAAAGGATGACCTTATATGTACGAATACGCGTGGTATCAGTGGCTTACTTTTTTCTTTATATATTGTTTTTTCGGGTGGATCTTTGAATCCTCCTATGTGTCGCTGAAAAAGAAACATTTTGTGAACCGCGGGTTCCTGCGGCTTCCCATGCTCCCCCTGTACGGGACCGGGGCTGTTATGATGCTGTGGGTCTCCCTGCCGGTGAAGGACAACCTGTTCCTTGTGTACCTCTCCGGCGTGGTGGCTGCCACGATCCTGGAATATGTTACTGGCTGGGGAATGGAAAAGCTGTTTAAGATGAAATACTGGGATTACAGCAACCAGCGTCTGAACCTTAAGGGATATATCTGCCTCAGTTCCTCCATTGCCTGGGGTTTTCTCACCATTTTCCTCACCGAGGTGATCCACCGTCCCATTGAGCGGTATGTGCTGGGTCTGCCTTTGATGGTGAATATTGTCTGTGTTGTTGTGGTATCCCTGCTGTTTGCAGCCGATGCAGCCGAGTCGGTCAAGGCTGCCCTGGACCTGGCCAAGGTGCTGGATGCCATGACCAATATGCGGGCGGAGCTGGATGATATCCAGGTGCAGATGGCGCTGCTGAAGGCTGAGACGGCCCAGAAGGTGGAGGAAGTAAAGGAAGAGGCTTCCCAGAAGTTTGTAATGGTCAGATCAGAAGCAGCCCTGCGTGCAGCGTCCCTGAAGGAAGATGCGGCAGAGCGCCTGGGTGACATGATGGAAAACACCATGGAACGCATGGGCGAATTTGTGGAGGATACGGCTGAGAAGGTGGGCGGACTGGTTGGCGGGACCGCGGACAAGGTGTCCGGGACCGCAAGGAAGCTGTCTGAGTTCACCGAGGATGCAGCTGCCAGGGTGAGCGCCACTTTGAGCCAGCGTGACGGGACCAGGGCCGGGGAAATTGGATCCGGAGAAATCGTGGCAGGGGAGACCGGGGCCGGAGCCGGGAAAACCGCGGCCGGGGAGACCGGGGCCAAGCATGGATCTGTCGAAGTACCGGCCGGACACAGGGATCTCACCGGTGAACTTAGGGCAGCGGTCAGGGAACGCAGGGAAAAGCTGGCTGCTCTGTCCGGGCGGCTCAGCGTGCTCACGGAAAAGAGGCACCGCATATCCAGCCCCATGGGATTTTACAGGCGGAGCCTTTTAAAGGGCAATCCTTCCGCATCCTCCTCCAGGTTTGGGGAGGCCTTAAAGGAGCTGAGGGAGATCGCGGACAGAAAGAGAGAGGAACAATAAAAAGCAATATGATGCAATGGGCAGAACTGTTTGGCGGTTCTGCCCTTTTTTTGTCTTCGGCACATTTAGGAATGGAGGGGGCGTGACTATCTATACTTTTCCTTATCCGAAGTATAATCAACTCGTAATGCAATAAAGGAATTTCAAAAAGTATTTCAAAAAGAAAAAGGAGAGTGCATTAATTATGAGAAAGCAGACAAAATTAGTTGCTGTATTATCAACAGCAGCACTGCTCGCTATTGGTGCATCCATGACTTCTTTTGCAGCTACAGGATGGGCTGAGGAAGATGGTACTTGGGTATACTACAACAGAGACGGCGAGCGCGCAACCGATCAGTGGAAGAAATCCGGGAACAACTGGTATTACCTGGACAGCGATGGCGAGATGGCCATTGATACCCTGATTGAGGATGGCGATAACTACTACTATGTGGACATCAACGGTGTGATGGCTGCAAACCAGTGGGTTGCCATTGAGAACGAGGACGCAGGTGAGGATGACGAGCCGGAGCATTACTGGTACTACTTCCAGGCAAACGGCAAGGCCTTAACCAATGGCGACAATGACAAGGTTTCCTTAAAGACCATCAACGGTAAGAAATATGCGTTTGACGAAGATGGCAAGATGCTCTTTGGATGGGTTGATGATGACAGCGCAGAGCGCGTTGACGACTCAGACGGGGACGGCTTCAAGGAAGGCGTTTATTACTTCGGCGGCGAGGATGACGGTGCAATGACAGTTGGCTGGATCCAGCTGGATATCACCTATGATGAAGCAACCGAGGACGATTACAAATATACTGCTGCTGCATTTAATGATGACGAGGATCAGAGCCGCTGGTTCTACTTCAAATCCAACGGTAAGAAAGTATATGCAGAAAACGGAGACCGCACAAAAGACAAGACCATCAACGGCAGAAAGTACGCATTTGACGAGTATGGCGCAATGGTTGCAGAGTGGTCTCTGGATGAGGATGACCTTAAGAAAGAAAGCAATTACAGTGCAGGCACTACTGCTTCCGGTTCCGTGGTACAAAAAGGCACCAGCGGCGCAGGCGGCGTAGGAACACAGTCTTACGCAATTGGCGGTACGGACGGCAATGGAGACGGCATCCTTACCGGCAGCGGAAAAGACTCCCATTATACACAGGCATGGAAATACTTCAGCAGTGTGGATGACGGTGCCCGTGTAAGCAAGGGATGGTTCAAGGTAGTATCCGCTGAATATCTCAACGATGACAAATATGATGATGATGAAGAGGCATGGTACTATGCAGACGGCAGCGGCAACCTGTATGCCGGAGAGTTTAAGACCATCAAGGGCAAGAAGTATGCATTCAGGAATGATGGACGTATGATCAACGGCCTGAAGTTCATCTATGAGGATAAGGATAACCAGAACCTGATCGTAAAAGCGGATGATGATGATTACTATCCATTTGACGATGAGGATAATTTCCTTGACAATGCAGCTGATTACTATGAGACCAACGGCTTCAAGTGCTACTACTTCGGCGGCGGCGATGACGGCTCCATGAGAACCGGCAAGACCACTGTTTCTGTTGACGGCGAGAACCACAACTTCTACTTTGAGAAGTCCGGCGGAAACAAGGGCGCTGGCGTAACAGGCGAGAAGGACGATAAGCTGTACCAGTCCGGTATGCTTTTGAGAGCAGACTCCGATGACAAGTACATTGTTGTTAAAAAGACAACCACTACAGATTCCACCACTAACAAGAAAACTGTAACTTACAAGAAGCTGGATGACGCTGCTGACTTTATTGATGATGCAGGACTGGTAGACGCAATCGGCGACAAGACTGAAAACGAGTCTGTTGATATCGGTCATGTTTCCAAGAAAGCCAAGGATCTGAAGGAAGCTTATGTACTCAGTACCGATGCGGCTGAGGAGGGTGTTGAGTACATCCTGGTTAATACTTCCGGTAAGGTAATTGACAGCAACAGCAAGAACAAGGATGGAAACGACTACTACTATGTAGTTAAGAAGGGCGGAACCATCGAAGGCGTTTATGTTGAGGACTAATTCCTGATATTGCCTTAAACCGCACTGACATGATTTAAGGGGGAGGCGTTATGGCTGATATAGCAATATGTTGGTCATAACGCCTTTTTGGCGTCAGCTGATAAATACTCTTCCTTTTGCGGAGAACAGAAATGACAGGAGGTCCATATGTTAAAGAAAAATTTGTTAGGGCTGGGTATGGCATTGATCCTGGCCATGTCATCTGCTGCATCTGTATATGCAGACCAGACTGATGCCGCCGCCACGGCCATGGAAAACTGCGGCGCCTATCTTTTTGAGTGGAGACCCATTGACTGCGGAAACGGTTATTATTTTGCGATCCTGGTGGGCGGGAATACCATTCAGGAAAGTGATGTGATCCTGAACAGGGGTTATGATTACGCGTATACCTTTGATTATACGGCGGGGAGGCCCTGGGGCCAGGCGCCGGACCTTGTAAATGCAAACGGAGTCTGGGCAATTCCGGAAAACCAGCCCTCCCTCCCGGAAGGCACACAACCTGCCCTGCGCATCACACTGGTGACAAACAATAAGGTCCTGCCCTCCAGGGAACGCTACATTGATGTGGTCAGTCTGCCGGGAGGAGTTAATCCAGGCGATCTTCCCCCGGAAGTGCGGAAATACCTGATCAATGTGGACGGGTCCGATGCCGGGGCCTATGTGGGGACCGTCACCCCCGGATGGCAGCAGGATGAGGACGGCAAATACCGTTACCTGAAGCCGGACGGCACCTATGTAAGCAATGGATGGCTGAAAGTCAGCGACCAGCAGTATTATATGGATGAAAATGGCATCATGCTGGCCGACACCATTACGCCGGACGGATATTATGTCAATTCCAGCGGTGAAAAAACCAGCTATCACCCGGGGTGGGTCCAGGATGATAAGGGATGGCGGTATGTTGGAAAGAACGGATACTATGCTGCATCCACCTGGGTCCAGGATACGGATGGGAAATGGTACTATTTTAACATCGCCGCCTATATGGAAACAGACAGCATAACGCCTGACGGCTACTATGTGGATGCAAGCGGTGTCTGGGACGGCAATCCATCCGCCAAGACGGAGCAGGATAACAAGAGCCTGGGACCGGGCGTTGTCAATCAATGACATATTGCACCCATTTTCACATCCGATGGACATCCGATGCTTCTTGGACGGCATGACCGGTCAAGAAGATACGCCGTCCTGAACAGTTACAACATATTATGATAAGTGGTATGGGGGTATTTTTATACCCCTTCACATACCACTTATATTTTTACCTGCAGGGTGACAGTTTTCCTCATATTGTCTATTTTTCCCAGCGCTGTCCCGCCAGGGGGGCGAGTATCCTGGAATTTTTTTATGGAAATTTGGCAAATTGGACAGGTTTTTAACAACTGTACATTTATTTTGTTAAACATTTATGCTACTATATTCGATAAATTACAGAAGGGTCGTGTATCAGCATGCAAACGTCAGAAACCTCCGCCCATGCAGCCGCTGAAAACCAGGAGCTGAGCAAAGCCTTAGACGCATTCCAGGACTATCTGCTGCGGCAAAATATGGCTTCCAATACCATAACCGCATATGTATATGGGGTGAAACATTTTTACTCCTGTTATGACCGGTTGTCACCGGACAACATCAGCCTTTATAAGGTCTCCCTCATGGATCATTACCAACCGCAGACCGTCAACATACGCATCCGGGCATTGAATTGTTTCCTGAAATTCCTGGGGATCAGGGATTATAAGATCCGTGCCGTCCGCGTCCAGCAAAAAAGCTATCTGGACCATGTCATCAGCCAGGCTGATTATGAATACTTAAAGCGCAGGCTTTGGGAAGATGAACAGTACACATTTTACTTTATTGTCAGATTCATCACCGCCACCGGTGTCCGGGTCAGCGAACTGGTGATGTTCCAGGTAGCGGACGTGCACAGGGGATACAAGGATCTTTATTCAAAGGGAAATAAAATGAGGCGCATCTATATCCCATCTTCCCTGCAAAAGGACGCCATGGACTGGCTTAAGGCAGAGGGCAGACGCACCGGGCCCCTGTTTCTGAGCCACCTGGGAAGCTGTATATCCATCTCGGGCATACGGGCGCAGTTAAAGACCTATGCCTGCCGGTATAATTTGGACCCCAAGGTAGTTTACCCACACTCGTTCCGCCACCGCTTTGCAAAGAACTTTATTGAAAATGGCGGTGATATTGCTTTTCTCTCCAATTTACTGGGGCATGACAGCATTGAGACCACCCGCATTTACCTGAGAAGAACCAGCACCGAACAGGCGCAGATTTTTAATCAGGTGGTGAATTGGTGATCCGTAAGCCATCAGTCACTTGTTATAAAAGGTTGTGATTTTTATGTGCGCATCAAGACAGATGCCTGAAGAAGCAGAATTAAATTTTATCCATTATCTGAAAAGGCGGGACGCCTCCCCTAATACCATTAAAAGCTGTCTGGCCTCATGCCGGCTCTACTACTCCCTGTTCGGTGAACTGAATACGACCAATCTGATGCTGTATAAGGATTATCTGGTGCAGCACTATACGGCTGCCACGGTCAACAACCGGATCTATGGGATCAACAGGTACCTGGACTGCATTGGAATGGCTTTGGACAACAAAGGGCCGGATTCCGATGGCAGCAGGGCTGCTTCGGACAACACTGGATTTCCCTCGGACTGCCATAGGGACAGCCGTGACGCCTTCCGTCTCCCTGTGGTGCAGACGCAGCAGGTTTCTTTTTTGGACCGCGTGATCTCCCAGGAAGATTATATGAGATTCAAAGATTCCCTGAAATCCGATGGCAACATGTACTGGTATTTTGTGGTCCGGTTCCTGGCCTGCACCGGAGCCAGGGTCAGTGAATTGATACAAATCAAGGCGGAACACCTGGAGATGGGGTATATGGACCTATGCTCAAAAGGCGGAAAGGTGCGCAGGATCTACTTTCCCGATGCCCTCTGCCAGGAAGCCCTGGACTGGGTCCATGAAAAAGGCGTTGTATCCGGCTTTCTCTTTACCAACTCCCACGGGGATCCCATCACCCCAAGAGGCATCAGCAGCCAGTTAAAGGTGCTGGCCCGCCGCTACGGCATACCTGAGGATACCGTGTATCCCCACGCCTTCCGGCACCGGTTTGCCAAAAATTTTCTTGCAAATTTTAATGACATCTCATTGCTGGCAGATCTGATGGGACATGACAGCATTGAAACCACGCGCATTTACCTTAACAAATCCACGGATGAACAGAGAGAGCTGATCGATAAAATCGTCACCTGGTAAACGCTCATGCACGGGGCGCCCTGCGCCAAAAAGGGATGCCGGACAGCTTACGCCGCCGGGCATCCCCTATAATATTCATGATATTCACTTACATCATCTGATCCACCATGGCCATCACGGCTGCTCCCAGGGCCTCTGCCTTTGCCTCCGCATCCTCCATGGAGCTTCCCTTGATCCCGTAGTAGAACTTGATCTTGGGCTCTGTTCCTGAAGGCCTTACGCAGATCCAGGCGCCGTCATTCAGGTCATAATACAGTACATTGGAGGACGGAAGTCCGGTGGGCTTCACTTCTCCGGTAGTCATGTCCTTGACGGTGTCTAACTTGTAATCCCTTGCTGAGATAACCTTGTAGCTTCCCACCGCTTCCGGCGTATTGGCCCGCAGTGTCTCCATAATGGACTGGATTTTGGCCAGTCCTTCAATGCCGGACAGGCCGATGGACTTGACCGCATCCTTATAGTAGCCGTACTTATCGTACATAGCCACCATGGCATCCCACAGGGTCATGCCTTTCTGCTTGTAGTAGGCTGCTGCCTCACACAGCGCTGCCGTGGCCGAGATCGCGTCCTTGTCCCTGGCATAGGTGCCGATGAGACAGCCATAGCTCTCTTCCATTCCAAAGAGATAGGTTCCCTGGCCTGTCTTTTCGTTCTTAAGCACCTGCTGTCCAATCCACTTAAAGCCCGTGAGCACCTCAATGAGCCGGCATCCGTATTCCTTTGCAACCGCATCGATCAGGTTGGTGGAAACTATGGACTTGATCACCTGGCCATCGGCTGGTATCTTACCTGCCGCCTGCTTCTGGCTGAGCACATACTCGCATAGCAGGGAACCGGACATGTTGCCTGTGAGAGGAATATAATTGCCGGAACGGGCATCCTTTACATATACGCCCAGACGGTCGGCATCCGGATCTGTTGCCAGAACCAGGTCCGCATCCTTTTCCCTGGCCAGCTTAAGGCCCAGGGCAAATGCTTCCTCGGCTTCCGGGTTGGGATAACTTACAGTTGGGAAATCACCGTCCGGCAGTTCCTGCTCAGGCACCACATAGACATGGGTAAAGCCGATCTCCTCCATCACTCTTCTGGCCGGGATATTACCGGTTCCGTGGAGAGGTGTATACACAATGGTGATCTGGTCCTGCATCTCGTCAATGGCCTTCTGGTTCACAACCTGGGCCTTTACCTGGGCAATATACTTGTCATCAATCTCCTTGCCGATCACCTGGTACTTGCCCGCTGCCGCTGCGGATGCCTCGTCCGTGGTCTTTACCGTGGACAGATCCTCAATGGCCAGCACCTCATCAGTAACGCCCTTGTCATGAGGCGGTGTAAACTGGGCGCCGTCCTCCCAATATACCTTATAGCCGTTGTATTCAGGCGGGTTGTGGCTGGCTGTGATGTTGATGCCGGCAATACAGCCCAGCTCCCGGACTGCAAAGGACAGCTCCGGCGTGGGGCGCAGCGACTCAAACTTGTATGCCTTAATACCGTTGGCTGCCAGGGTCATGGCCGCCTCCATGGCAAACTCCGGTGACATGTGGCGGGAATCATAGGCAATGGCAACACCCTTGTCTGCGCCGCCCTGTTTGATAATATAGTTGGCAAGGCCCTGGGTTGCACGCCTTACCACATAAATATTCATACGGTTAATGCCTGCACCGATTACGCCGCGCAGTCCGGCTGTACCGAACTCCAGATCCATATAGAAACGCTCTTTAATCTCATTCTCATCGCCCTCAATGGCGCGGAGCTCTTCTTTTGTGGCCTCATCAAAATAGGGGTTTGATAACCATTCCTGGTATATCTTCATGTAATCTTTCATAAATATACTCCCTCCTGAATGCAGTATTAGGCATAATCTGCCTGCATATTATGCTTAAGATTATACTATATCAGGCAAAAAAAAGGAAGTACAAGCCTTGATTAATTTACACTAATCACACCCCGCAGTCAGCCTGAAGGCGTTTCAGGAAGTGATTCCTCTGCTGCTGCTGTTCCTCCAGACCGTGGAGTTTATCAATGTTCCGGCCCGGTATCCATGCCTTATTGGCATTGTAATAAAAGTTCAGCTGTTTCCAGTATTTCTCAGGATACAGGAACAGATAATACAGGCAGGTCAATTCCTGACGGTCCATGGGCAGGATCCGCTCATAGGAGTCCAGCATGGATAATCCCAGGTCCACATTCCATCCGTGCTTCTCCATGACTTTACGCATGAACCGGTATAGGTCTGAGACCTGGATCCCCAGGTGCATACGGTTATACTCGATAATAGCCGTATAGTTTGGCCCCATGAGCACATGATGCTGGTCCAGGTCACCATGGCACAGGAATGCGGGTTTTTCCCCTGTGCGGTCCGAAGGTACGGCAGTCTGCACCGCCCCCTTTGGTCCCCTGGGGTTCTTTATCTCCGCTGCCTCCAGGGCATCATACTCGGAATCCACTGCATTCTCCGTCCACAAGCTTTTGATCCCCTGCACCGCCTCCAGGGCCTGCTCATAAAACATGTTGTAATTTCCAATAACGCAGAGCTCAAATTCGGATTTTTTCCGTTTGCCGCGGATATAATTGCGTGTCCGCTGCATTTCCCTGTTATGACGCTCCAGTTCTTCCTCCAGGGATTCGGACAGGATGGAGCCCATGCTCCACTCCTCCTTAAATTCCACGGTTCTCAGCTGACCGTGCAGCATGGCAAGGCGCGACAATGCCTGACGGATTTCAAAGCCGTCTTTTATGTTGCATTCCCTGTCCATAAACCAATCCTTTAGTATGTAGCGCGTTCCGTCTCCTGTCATTGTCAGAAGGCTTCCCTCTTTATTCCTGATGTACCGGTCAGCCCTAAGGCTTCCCCTGGTATCCAATATCCCCAGAACCTCGTCCTCGAATTCCAGGCGTTTAACCGTTCCACGGTATTCTTTTAAAAGCCTGCAGCCGTTCCTGGTCTCACAGATCCATGAACCGCGGCCCTTTCTCACTGATATTACATCCATCTCATACTGCTCTAAGGCTTCCACGTACTTCTCGTTCATTTTCCAACCCCTCCACACTCTATCCCATCACATTTAGTCGAAACGGGAAGCTGCCGTTTCAGCTACTTCTAGGGTATGTAAAGAATTGGATGTTTATGACAGATGAGGGCAAAGAAAACTGCCACGCAAAGCATGGCAGTCACCTTATAAAACCATTGAATTTGCCCATTGGTCACATGGACGGCCCATATACCAGATTCGGAAGAAAGAGGATCAGGTCAGGCAGGAAAATGCAGATCAAAAGGGTTCCAAAAATCGCCACAAATAAGGGCCAGGAGTACTTTGTGGTCTCCTCCACCGGACAGTCCATAATAGAGGAACAGGTATACAGAGCCACGCCCACGGGAGGCGTGGAACAGCCCATGGTTACCGTGGTCATCATGATGATTCCAAACTGTACCGGATCAATGCCGTACTGTCTGATGACCGGCAGAAGGATGGGGGTGACGATCAGGGTAATGACCGTTGTCTCCATAAACATGCCGCACACAATCAGCATGACAATGATCAGAAACAGCATGACGGTTGGGTTGCTGGTCATGCCTACCAGGAAGGAGGCAACATCCTTTGGCAGCTGGTCATACACCACCCCGTAGCTGAAGATCCCGGAAAATGCCAGGACCATGGTAATAACAGAAATATCTTTTACGCTGTCGATCAGGCATTCCTTAAATTTCTCCCAGGTCAGCTCCCTGTACACAAATACCCCCACCACCAGGGCATAAAATACGGCAAATGCCCCTGATTCCGATGGCGTCATCACTCCGCCCCTGATTAAGACAATCAGGATGACCGGGAAGAGCAGTGCCCAGATACTTTCAATGCAGGCTTTCCCAATCTCCCTGAGGGAGGAGGGCTTTTCATGGTCCGGCTTATAGCCGAAATGGCGGGCTGACCAGGATGTGGCTATCATCATAAAAATACACATGATAAAGCCCGGTACAAAGCCTGCGATAAACAGACGCCCAATGGATACCTCCCCCACTGTGCCGTAGAGGATCAGGCCCATGGACGGGGGGATGGTGGCCACGATCAGTCCGGACAGGCAGTTGATGGCCGCTGACCAGCCCGGGGCATACCCGCGCTTTGTCATCTCCGGCCCCAGGATACGGCACTCCATGGCCGCATCCGCCACAGCCGATCCCGACACGCCGCCCATGAGGGTGGACAGGACCACGGATACCTGGCCGATGGAGCCATACATGTGTCCTGTCAGAACATTGGCCAGCTTCACCAGCCTGGAGGTAATGCCCGTGTTGTTCATCAGGTTTCCGGCAAATATGAACAGTGGGATCGCCAGCATGGTAAAGGACTGGGTGGTGGACAGAGATTTCTGGACCAGGATGGTCCACGGTATCTCCGGCCTCATGAGGAAAAATATAAATCCTGATATTCCAATTGCAAATGCAACCGGCATGCCTAAAAACAAAAAAATCATAAATATCCCAATTGCGTTTAACATTATGCCCTCCGCCCCCAATCCTTTGCAGGTTTTCTGATATCCCTTACAAGCATGCCCGCCGCCGTGGTAAACAGAAGGAGCGCTCCCACAGGAACAGCCAGGGTGCACCATGCATAGCTGAGCTTTAATGTATTGAACATACGGCTCCAGCTCTGGGACACAAGCAGGAATCCATACACGATCAAAATAAACAGGAACAGCAACATCATCATATCAAATACGATCCCAAGGAGCTTCTGCACCACCTTTGGCAGCTGATTGGTCAACATATCAATATTAATGAGCCGTCCGGATTTGGCCACCACGTCCGCGCCCAGAAAGGTCAGCCATGCAAAGGCCAGCAGCGCAATGTCCTGGGCCCAGTTAATAGGCACGCCTATGGTTCTGGCCACGGCTGAGCCAAACACCAGGACCGAGATCAGGCAAAGGAGGCCGGCGGCCAGGATCTCTTCGACTTTGAGGGTAATATCCGATATTCTTTTCATTGCCATCCAAACCTTTCTGCAATCTTTAGTTGGTCTTTCCTATCTCTTTGTAAAGCTGCTCACGAAGTTCCGTATAACCCAATTTCTCATAGGCCGGCTCCACCGCTGTCTTAAATGCCTCCACGTCCGGCTCCACAATGGTCAGTCCGGCTTCCACCATCTTTTTCTCACAGTTCTCCGCTTCTGTCAAAACATCTGCTGCACTCTCCGCTCCCACTTCCCTTGCAGTGTCCACCAGGATCTTCTGCAGGTCTTCAGGCAGGCTCTTAAACCAGGATTCGCCGCACACCAGGGCCTGAAGAAGCTGGAAGTGGCCTGTCTTGGTCTGGTACTTGCAAACCTCATAAATTCTGGACGGATAGGTGGATGTATTTTGCGCCTCACAGGCGTCCAGTGCCTTGGACTGAATGCCGTTGTACACCTCGCCCCACGCCATGGCAATGGGTGTTCCTCCCATGGCTTCAATGGACTCCGTACACACCTCTGCACCAATGGTCCTTACACGCAGCCCCTTTAAGTCCTCAGGCGTCTTAACTTCCTTATTGGTCATGAAATGCCTGGGCCCGTCATAAAAGTCAAATGCCAGCACCCGGATTCCGTGTTTGTCTGCAAGTTCATTCTCCCAGCCCTTAAACGTGTCTGTCTCCGTAATCTTACGGCATTCCTCATAATTATCCGCAAAATATCCCATCATCAGGATGCCCATGTCTTTTACATAGGTACCCATCCTGGCCGCATCCGTGTTCACGGCGATCCCTGCCCCCTGGATGGCCTGCTCGATCACGTCCTCGTCATTGCCCAGCTGGCTGGAGGGGAATACCTCGATTTCCAGGCGTCCGTTGGAATTTTCCTTTACCCGGTCCGCAAGCTTCATATATGCCTGGGTGATCAGGGACTGGTCGGTCTGGGAAGTGGAGATCTTCAGCGTATAAACCTTGTCGTCAGCGGCAGGCGCAGGTATCTCTGCCTTGCTGTCGCCGGACTGTGCTTCCTCCGCCTTAGCCGCCTCTGTCTTGGCCGCTTCAGTGGCCGGCGCCTGTGTCACTCCCATACCAGGCATGGAGCCGCATGCTGTGAGCGCTGCCATGGATGCTGCCATTGCTAATGCTAATACGTGTTTCTTCATAATTTCCTTCTCCTTTGTTGGATTTATTTCAGAAAGGCACTTAGCCGTTCTTTCGTATGGTTACAGGTTTGTTAAATCTCTCGTCCTTAAAGGGATGATCCGCACGGTGATGGGATCCCCGGCTTTCTCTTCTCTCCAGGGCGCACCGGGCCATGATCCGCACGGTTGTGAGCATGTGGTAAAGATCGATATTTTCCGGGTATATCTCCTGGCAGGTATCTGCATGCACCATCTCCCCCTCCAGTTCCCCGGCCACATTTAACACCTGGGTAAGCCCATCTTCGGTCCGGGCCACCAGAAGATTGTCCTGGGCAGCCTTTCTCAGCCGGTTTAACATCCCCATGCAGTCAAGTTTCCGGTGCAGCAGCGCCTTCATCTCCTCCATGTGGGGATCTCTGAGATGTTCCACATGTTCCGCATGCTGGGTCCTCAGCGCATACTCAGCCGCGCTGGTGCCTGCAATCTCCCCAAACACCTGGCAGGTCACCATCATATTGCCCCCCAGGCGGTCCGCTCCATGGGGTCCGCCCGCACACTCGCCCGCTGCGTAAAGTCCCTGTATGGAGGACATGCCCTTTGTATTGATCCGCACCCCGCCGTTGATGGCGTGTGCATAACAGGCCACTTCCACCTGGTCCAGCAGCAGATCCACGCCCCGGGATCTTAAATAATCCCTTGCAATGGGCCACATGTGGTGGATCCCGCAGTCATCCTTCAGGCTGTTCACGTATTCATCCGTAATGTGGGAAAAGTCAGCCCTGATCCCTCCCCGCTGTGTGCCGCGCCCATTCTTGACCGCGGTTTGGACAGCCACCTCCAGGTATTTTGAATCGTCACTGCTGGAAAACGGGAAATGCTTCCTGTGCTCATGCATCACCTGGTCCGGCGTAAGATTCTGAGGAAGGACCTCCTCAAAGATATCCTTTCCTTCCCGGTCGGACAGCCTTGGTTTTGTCTCCCATATGTATCCGTTGAAAATGTTCACAACGGGCCAGGAAAAACCCATTCCAATCTGCATAAACTCCATGTTCACCAGGTCTGCCCCCGCGTGGTATGCCATGGAATAACCGCCACCGGTCACATCGCTTGGATTCATATTGCGCTCAAACGCCTGACCGCATCCTCCTGAAGCCAGAATGACGGCTTTGGAGTTAATGTATACCATCTCCCGGCCCGCCAGGCCGCAGGCCCCCACACAGCAGCCATCCCTGACATACAGACCCATGATAGTGACATCATCCATCACCGTTATATTGGGCCGCGCATGGATCTGGTCCTTCATGGCTCTTACCACGGGTTCACCGTGGCCTTTGATCACATGGGTCCTGGGGTAATGTGAAAAACAGCTGCGGAACACATAATACCCCTCATTCTCATGCTCAAACTTCACTCCCCACTCTTCCAGCTGCCTTATGGTTTCCGGAGCCCTGGATGCAACAATGGCCGCCAGCTCTTCGTCCGCCATTCCCTGTCCAGCCTCGATGATATCGTTGTAATGCATCTGCACATCCATGGGAATGGAGACATCCCCTGCATTATATCCCGCCATCTCCGCCACCGGATAACTGGTGGCCCCGGACTCCCCCAAGGGCTTTTTGCTTGCCAGAAGAACCGAGGTTCCGCAGTCCGCGGCCGCTATGGCCGCCCTGCAGCCGGCGCCTCCGGCGCCGATCACTAAAATGTCGATTGTTATATTCATTTCCACTCTCCTGGTTATTTGCTGAACCGGGGCTGGCGCTTATGGATAAATGCATCCACCCCTTCTGCACAGTCAGGCGTCTTAAAAACCGTTCTGCTGAATTCCAGATTAGGGTAAAAATTCTCTTCCGTGGTCTTTTGCCACAGCTGTCTTACCCCTTTCTTTATAAGTTTGATCGCCTCAAAGGGTTTGTCCGCAATGATCCCTGCCATCTCCATGGCAGCCGCCTCCGTCTGCCCCCGGGGCACGACCCTGTTTACCAGGCCGCACTGAAGCGCCTCCCCGGCATCCAGGATAGTTCCCGTGTAAAGCATCTCATAGGCCTTTGCGATCCCCACATATCTGGCAAGCCGGAACAGCCCGCCGCTCCCCGGAAACACTCCCAGATTGATCTCAGGAAGCCCGATCCTGCCTTCCTGGCTCATGATGCGGATATCCGCGGCCATGGCGATCTCGCATCCTCCGCCCAGGGTATTGCCTTCCATGGCCGCAATAACCGGCTTATCCAAAAGCTCAATGGCGTCAATTGCCAGGTTTTCGTTCATCAGCTTTTTCCCGATCACATCATCCCACACCTGTGGAAACTCCTTGATATCCGCTCCCACACAGAATGCCTTTTCCCCGGACCCGCGAAGCACCACCACCCGGACCGCATCGTCCTCCTCCAGACGGTGTAGGGTATCCCTCATCTGCGCACTCAGTTCCAGAGTAAGTATGTTGAGAGGCGGATGGTTGATCGTCACCAGCGCCACATAATCCTGTACCTCTACCTTCAGCAGATCATTTATATATTCCATCCCTGTCACTCCTCCATTGTAATGATGCCGTGTTCCCTGTACCTTCTGATGGTCTCCTCATTATAACCCAGGTGTTCCATCAGGATTTTTGTGCTCTCCCCCAGTTTCGGAGGCAGCTTTCGGATCTTGATATTCTCCCCATCGTAACGGTTTGCATGTCCTACCACCCGCACATCCCCTGCAACGGGATGGTGCATGGTCAGGATATTGTCATTGTACCTGACCTGTTCGTCCTCCAGGACCTCCTGGTAATTATTCACAGGAGCGTACCAGATGCCGTTTTCATCGAAAATCTTCTTCCACTCCCCGGTGGTCTTTTTCTTCATCTCCCGGCATACCACGGCATCAAACTCCAATCTGCGCTCCATCTGGTCCCTGGAGGTATATCCGTCCAGACATCCCGGCGTAAAAAGCTCCCTCAGCTTTTCCACCGGAACCAGGGAAAGGGTGATGCAGCCGTCCCCGGTCCTGTACACGCCGTAGGGAGACTGGTGGAACCTGGTGCTGAGCCCGGTGGTGGGGCGCTCTGTAAACTGTCCTCCGTTGAGATAATATCCCAGGGCTTCCTGCTGCAGATCCAATGCCGATCCCAGAAGGCTTGCCTCCACCTTATGGCCTTTCCCCGTCCTGGCCCTGTCATAAACGGAGGCCACCACCCCAAGGGCTGCCAGCACTGCCCCATGCTGGTCCACCACTGGTGTTCCCACTGGTGACGGGGCCTCGGGATCGGAGCCGGTCAGGGATACAAGGCCGCTCATGCTCTGGATCAGCAGGTCCTGCCCCGGCTTCTTCACATAGGGACCGGAAGATCCGTAGCCGGAACAGGAACAATAGATAATGCCCGGGTTGATCTTCTTTAGGTCCTCGTATCCCAGTCCCAGCTTTTCCATTACCCCTGCACGGAAATTCTCGATCACCACATCATACTCCCGTAGCAGCTTGTGGATGATCTCAACCCCTTCCTTACTTTTAAGGTCCACTGCAATGGATGTCTGGTTGCGGTTGCCCAGCAGAAAAAACATGCTGACCCCTCCCGGGTATGTATTGCATCCTGACCAGGAACGCTCGTAAGCTCCCTTTGGAGACTCCACCTTCACTACTTCCGCCCCCAGGTCAGCCAGTATCTGCGCTGCCGATGGTCCCTGGAGATAATGTGTGAAGCTTAAGACTTTAACACCTTCCAGCATAAGATTCCCTCCCGTAGTTTATTTTTTCTTTATTATTTTTTTATAGTTGCATAATATGTAAACGTTTATATGTTTTGTTAATTCTAAATATAATCGTTTACACAACAAATGTCAAGAGGTTTTTCACGTAATAAATAACCGGCCGCCCCCAGCCGGTTTTATTAAACGATACATTGATAGTGATTTATAGATTTAATTTTACAGGGATATCCTGAAACAGCTGTGGATCCATGACTTTAAGGTATCTGCTGACAATGGGTTCAAATCCCATGACATCCAGAACGTCCTTTTGCAGATCGATCCCCGGGGCGATCTCTGTCAGTTCCACCCCTTCATCTGCCAGCCGGAACACTGCCCGTTCGGTCACAAAAAGGACCGGCTGTCCCGTCTGCCTGGCGTATGGCCCGCTGAAGCTGACCTGCTCCACTGTATCCACAAGCTTTTGCACCCTTCCCTCCTGAAGGATCTGCAGTCTTCCCTCCTTACATTCCTCTCTCAGCCCCACGGCCGTAAATGTTCCTGTAAAAACAACCCGCCCTGCGTTCTGGGAAATGTTGATGAATCCGCCCACTCCGTTGACCACATGGTTGAACTTGCTTACATTTACATTTCCCTGCCGGTCAAATTCAGCAAAGGAAAGCACGGCCACATCCAGCCCACCGCCGTCATACCAGTCAAACTGGTTTGTCTCGCAGATGATCGCCTGGGGGTTGTAAGCTATGCCAAAATCAGTGCCCGTGGCGGGAACACCGCCTATGATCCCCTGTTCCAGGGACAGGTGGATACAGGACTGGCAGCCGCTCTCCTCCAGCACCTTGCCCACTCCGGCGGGCACCCCAAATCCCAAATTGACTATATCACCTCTTTTTAGCTCCATGGCTGCCCGCTTGGCCATTACCTTACGGTTGTCCTGGGGCATATACTCGCTTTCAGGAAGTCCTCCCCGTTTCTTTCCGGACAGGGTTTCATCATATTCTGTTTTCATGGACATTCTTTGCCGGGAGTCCACCACCACGGCATCGACCAGTATACCGGGTACCGCCACACAGTCCGGTCGGATCCCGCCTCGTTCCACCATCCGTTTCACCTGGCATATGACGACCCCGCCGCAGTTTTTTACCGCCTGGGCCTGGGAAAGCGCTTCCGTCATCAGTCCCTCATCCTCAAAACTGATGTTTCCATCCTCATCCGCGGCAGATCCCCGGAACAGGGCAACGTCCAAATGGAAGCTTTTATAAAATATATAATCGTTTACATCTTTGGTAAATAAAAAAGAAAGCTCCTCTTTTGAACATTCATTCACGCGGCCGCCCTCCACTCTGGGATCCACAAAGGTATGAAGACCCGTCTTTGTGATCAGGCCCGGTCTCCCGGCCGCGATCTCCCTCACCAGCTGGGTCATGACTCCCTGCGGAAGGACATATGCCTCTATCTGGTTCTCCATGGCCAGTTTCTGCATATTCACAGACCAGGTCCAGTGGCTTCCCACTACCTTTCTCACCATGCCTTTATGGGCAAAATGGTCCGCTCCTCCCCCCTGCTTGTCTCCGATGCCGGCGCTGTGATAAAGGGTCAGCCCGGCCGGGCTTCCCGTGTCCAAGAACCGCTTTTCCAGGCCGGAGAGCAGATAACCCGGATCGTTGATCCCTCCTCCCCCTCCTGAAAGCCACAAGCTGTCCCCGTCTTTTACCAGATTTACAGCCTCCTCCAGTGACATACATTTTGACATACTTCATATCCCCCTTCTTGTTGTGTATTAATAGAACAGATCATAATCTCAACAGGGCCTTACCGAATCCCTCAGCACCAGTTTCCCTTCATAAATCGGGAACCTGTCCGCCTCTTTCCCGCTGATGCATGCGCATATATACTCCACCGCCGCCCTGGAAATCTCTTCCGCAGGCGTGTAATAGGAGGTGAGGGGAGGTATGATCTTATCGGTCATGATGATATTGTCATAACCCATGACGGACAGATCCTCCGGTATCCTGATGCCGCAGTTATACGCCGCCCTGTACACACCAAAGGCCAGCATATCATTGGATGTAAATATGGCCTGCGGCCTGTGCTTTCTTTTTAAAAGCTTCTCAATCCGCTTGTGGGAATGATCCAGATCGTCCACGTCCAAAAGTATGATATCCTTGTCCGCCTGGATTCCCCGGTCCTTTAATGCCTTGACCATTCCGGCATAACGTTCCTCATAGATCATGTTATTAAAACTCTGGAACACACCGCCAATGCGTGTATAGCCATTGTCCAGGAGGTAGGAAACGCAGTCATAGGCTCCCTTAAAGTTGTCCACCCGGATGCACCGCTCAACATCATCCGGGAAATTGCGGTTCAGGTACACATAGGGGATGCCGAAATCATTAAGCTTTTTGATATGCTGATGCTCATTGGTACAGGGCGTAACAATGACCCCGTCAACCTTTTTCAGACTGAGGTTTTCTATGAACTTCTTTTCCCGCTCAATGTCGTTATTGGAATTGCACAGATATACCATAAAGCCCTGATCCGCTGCATATTTTTCTATGTACTTCTCCAGACGCGGATAATACATGTTCATAACATCGGGTATGATCAGCGCCAGCGTGTTGGTCCGGCCCGTCTTTAAGCTGACCGCCAGATTATTGGGCCTGTAGTCCACGGTCCGCACAGCCTCCATGATCCTCTGGCGTGTCTCCTCTTTAATATATCCCTTGCCGGCCAGGGCCCTGGACACGGTACAGACAGAAAAACCAGCCTCTTTTGCAACGTCTTTTATTGTAGCCATTCTATACACCTCATGCCTCTTGTACTTTTTTCAGTATAACAGACATGGTTCCTTCCGTCAAAGAATGTTTTATGTTTCCCAAAGCGCAAACCGCCCCAATAATAGGATCTGTAAAGGTACGCCGCCCCAAGGAATAAGATCCGTGCCGCCATAGAAAAAGGCCGCCCCCCTGCGCAATAAACCGCAGTGTCCGCAGCCTTCCCTATATATTCTAATGATTCCAGTTCAGATGATGCAGCTGCCCTGTGAGGGCCATCTTCTCAAATCCATGCTGCCGCAGCGCCTCATACAGCACCACCGACACAGAGTTGGACAGGTTCAGGGAGCGGATGTCCCCCCACATGGGAATACGGATACAATGCTCCTCATTCTCCACCAGGATCTCCTCGGGTATCCCTGCACTCTCCTTGCCGAACATAAGATAACAGTCCGGTTCATATTCCACATTGGAGTAAACCTTATGGGCCTTGGTGGTGGCAAAATACATGCGCCCCAGGGCATCGGGGTTGCGTTCCAGGAAATCCTGATAATCACTGTACACGGTCACATCCAGTTTATCCCAGTAATCCAGTCCGGCCCTCTTAAGCGCCTTTTCGTTCAGCTTAAATCCCAGGGGTTCGATGAGATGGAGCCTGGTCTTGGTGGCAACGCAGGTCCTGCCGATATTTCCTGTATTGGAGGGCATCTCAGGCTCTAATAATACAATGTTCATCATGGTTGTGTCACGCCTTTCCATCCAGGCGGCTTACAAAGCGCTGGATGCGTCCCAGAGCTTCCTTCAGGTTATTCAGGGAATAAGCATAGGAAATCCTTACAAAACCCTCCCCGCAGTCACCAAATGCGGTTCCCGGCACAACAGCCACCTTTTCTTCCTGCAAAAGCCTGGTTGCAAACTCCTCGGATGTCATCCCAAAACGTTTAATGTTGGGAAACGTATAAAATGCGCCCAGGGGTTCAAAGCACTCGATTCCCATCTCCGCAAATGCATGGAGCAGGAAGCGGCGGCGCTGGTTGTAGGACTCCCGCATCATGGCCACGTCCGGATCCCCGTTCTTCATGGCGGAGACAGCAGCGTACTGGCTGGTGGTTGGGGCGCACATGATGGCGTACTGGTGGATCTTCAGCATTTGCTCCAAAATCACAGCCGGAGCGGCAGCATAGCCCAGGCGCCAGCCGGTCATGGCATATGCCTTGGAAAAACCGTTGATCAGAACCGTCCTCTCCTTCATCCCGGGGAAGGACGCAATGGTCACATGTTTTTCATCGCCGTATGTAAGCTCTGAGTAGATCTCATCCGATACCACAAACAGGTCTTTTTCCAGAACAATCTCCACAATTTTCTCCAGGTCATTCCGGTCCATAATAGCTCCGGTGGGGTTGTTGGGGAAAGGAAGCACCAGGATCTTCGTCTTATCCGTGATCTTCTCCAGCATCTTTTCAGGAGTCAGCCTGAACTGATCCTTTTCCTCCAGCTCAATCACCACCGGCACACCGTCCGCCAGGGTCACACAGGGCATGTAGGATACGTAGCTGGGCTGAGGGATCAGCACCTCGTCCCCCTCGTTAAGCATGGCTCGCATGGCAATGTCAATGGCCTCGCTGCCGCCCACTGTCACCAGCACCTCATGGTCGGGGTCATAAACCACGCCGCACCGGCGCTTTAAGTATTCACATATCTCCACCTTCAGGGGCTTTAATCCGGCATTGGAGGTGTAAAAGGTGCGGCCCTTTTCCAGGGAATAGATGCCCTCCTCCCTGATGTGCCACGGAGTGTCAAAGTCAGGCTCGCCCACGCCCAGGGAAATGGCGTCCTTCATCTCGCTGACAATATCAAAAAACTTGCGGATCCCGGAAGGCGGTATCTTTACGATCTTATCTGATAATGGATTTCTCATGGGGTAATCAGCATCCTTTCATCCTGCACCGGCTCACTGATCACGGTGCCATGGTCTTTGTATTTTTTCAGAACAAAATGGGTTGCGGTACTGAGCACGGACTCCATGGGCGCCAGCCTGTCAGATACAAACTGGGCCACCTGGCGCATGGTTTTTCCTTCAATGAATACAGTGAAATCATAAGCACCGCTCATCAGGTAAACAGCCTCCACCTCACTGTACTGGTAAATTCGCTCTGCGATCTTGTCAAATCCCATGCCTCTCTGAGGAGTTACCTTTACCTCGATCAGGGCCACTACTTTTTCATCGCTGGTGTTGTCCCAGTTGATCAGGGTGTGGTATCCGCAGATAATGTGTTCTTTTTCCATTGCCGCGATCTCATTGGCCACCGCGACTTCGCTTTCTCCCAACAAAACGGCCAGGTCCTTAATATCAATCCTGCTGTTCTTTTCAATGACTGCCAGAATCTTCTCTCTCATGGTTATAACATCCTCCGCTTTCTATATTTATATGCAGAACCAACGCCCTGAACAAACAGAGCGCTAGTGCTGTACTGCGTAACTATCTGTGATCTTTAACAGTTCGTCAGGCTTTGGCCGCTCCAGATAACCCACGGTCTCCTCTCCATGGCGGATCTGCCTTGCAATGCCCCCGGTCACACATCCGATCACCGCGCCGGGGATCCCCGCTGCTTTCAGGCGTCTTACCAGCTGCCCTCCCCGGTCCGATGCCATGATGACACAGTCACCGCAGAGCAGCCTGTAGGGATTCAGCTCATATAGTTCACACACTTCCACGGTCACCTGCCGGATGGGCAGCGCCCTTAGATCCACATCGATCCCAACATTAAAAATTCCGGATAAATTCCAAAGGGCAGCTAATACGCCGCCCTCTCCTGCATATTCGTGGGCTGTCACAGCACAATCCTTCTGCGACAGCTCACGTTCCATCCATTGTCTCACACAGCTTTCTTCCGCCTGGTCCAGGCAGTTTAAGAACATGGGGGAAAAATGCGCCTCAAGCTCCCCTCTCTTACGCGCTCCGATCCTGCAGGTCCCGGCAAAGCCTGTAAATCCCGCCATCACCAGATCCTGACCGGGTTTCATGAAGCCTTCCCGCTTCTCAAATCCCCCCGGTCCCTGGCCTGCGGTCCTCATCCCGCTGCCTCCGGTACAGGTGTCACAACCGGTGCCGGGTCAGGTGCCGCCTCTGTAGGCGCCGGATCTGCCTGTACCGGAGCCGGATCTGCCGGCGCCGGGTCTGGCGCCGCCTCTGTAGGCGCCGGCTGCGTCACGCCCGGTCCGCCGTCCACGCCGGTCACCGGTGCGGTCTCAACCGGTGCCGTCTCCACAGGAGCGACTGCATTGGGATCCGGCGGTACATCGGCCGGAAGAGCGGGACCTACACGGTAGATTGCCTTGGATGCATTGTAGGTATCCTTGTTGAGAAGGGTCCTCTCCTGCTCCACGCCGTCCACGGTCACCACTTTCCATAGCCTGGACCTGAGTCCTGTATGGGAGGACTGGACCTTCACCTTTGCCCCCGGCGCCAGTGCGTTGTCCACGATCAGCTGGGGTTCTCCCGGACTGGTGCTTCCAAGGGTTTCGGATACATATTCCACTTTGCGGTTTTCCGGACGCGTCTCTTTTCCGTAAATGGTAAAAGTCAGCTTCCTGCCTTCGGTGTAACCCTCCACGTAAATCGGAGTGCTGTAATTGTTCTTAATCTTAATATCCTTGTATGTGCCTGCAATGGCCGCATCCCTGGATGGTTTTACATAGGTCACTATCATGGAGTGGTTCTGTCTCTGAACGATCTCCACCTCGGCCTCCAGTGATGCGTTATACAGTGTAGTGGCAAGCTGGCACACACCTCCGCCGATACTGTCCACGACCTGGCCGTTCTCATAGGCCGCCGCGGTCTTATAGCCGTTAGCTGTTGTAAATGGCTGCAGGCATTCATAACCGGATAAAACCTCCCCGGGCATAAGCAGATGGCCGTTGATCTTGGCCGCGCCTACCGCAAGGTTGGTGGAGCGTGCTGCACCGCTGCTGCTGAAATCAGTTGTATAGGTCCCCAGCACATCCTGAATGGTTGCAAGGGCCTCTGTGGTGATGGCCGGCTGCTGCTCAGCCACCTCTGCCGTCACTTTTACAGGTTCTTCCAGTCCGCCTTCCAGGGCTTCATTCAGGGCCGCTTCCGTGGCCGCTGCGTCAACCACCTTGCCCGCCACAGAATCCGTAATGACAAACTGGCCGTTCTCCCTGGTTATGGTCGCATCCTGGGGCTGGGCTGTCACTGCCTGACACTGGGTATCCACAAATTCCTTTACCTTTGCGGAATCCACTTCCGTGTCCAGTTCCAGATCCACGGGCGCGGACGCCAGATCCTTCTGGACCATATATTGTCTGATGAGGCTGCCCCCCGCATACTGGCTGGCTGCCTGGTCTACTGCATCGGTGTTGCTCCAGTGAAAGCCCAGCTCCCCTGCCGTGGTCTCAACGTCCTGTCCGTCCACGTTCAGGATCACCTTCTGGCCCGCCAGCCCATTTACATACTGTTCCACTGCGGACCTGGCCTCCTCCGCCGTCATCCCTGCCAGACTCTGGCTGCCTATGCTGATTCCCACAGGAAGCACGGGCGCGGCCCAGGCGATCACTGGAAATGCCGCAAGCAGCCCTATACTAATGACTGCCGCCAAACCGGCATTTCCTATTGCTTTTTTCATAATTTCTCCTCTTCCCGGTTACATAAATTCTTTTCCTTCACATCCTGAGTTATATATATAAGCCCAGAACGGATTTTAGTACATCAGGGCGCTGAGTGCCATGGGCACGATCATTGCCAGAACTAACACTACAACAATGATGGTTGAAATAATCTTCTTCATCTTAGGATCGCTCATATTCATCATGTACATTCACCTTCTTTAATATTAATATGCCTCGAATCTCTTCATTTATCTATCTATATTTAAGAGATTTGCCTTGGAATCCTTCCGTACTGGGAGATAATGGTGTCGATCATCCGCGATGCCTCGCTGCGGCTGATATCATCAATCTGCACAGTTATGTCTATTCTATGACATTTTACTAAATCCTGCAAGTATTCTTTTTGCCTTTTTGTGGCCGGCTGCTCCCTTTTTGCCTTGTAAATCAAGGGTTTTGAGGTGAACAGTTCCGGTCTGTCCTGGCTGTGGAGCTTTAACAGCTCCTGGTAAAGCCTGTGCGCCGCCTCCGCATCGGCCTGGGCACGGTGGGCAGCGGACTGGGATATATGATAGTAAGAGCAGGCACAGGACAGATTCCGCTTCACATCCCCGGGCATAAACGCCCGGCACAGCATCAGGGTGTCCAAACCTTCCTTTTCAAATTCCAGACGGCTGTTGACTGCCGCGTGCTTTAAAAAACTATAATCAAACATAATATTATGCCCCAAAAGGGGCAGATCGCCAAAGAATTCCACTGCGTCCCCTATCACATCCTCTATGGGCGGCGCATCCTTTAACATCTCATCTGTAATCCCGGTCAGCCGCGTAATGTGCATCCCCAGCCTGCGCATAGGGTTTACAAGGGTCACAAACTGCCCGGCAACGGCTCCGTCTATGATCTTGATGGCTGCTATCTCGGTTATCTTTTCCTGTTTGGCCTCAAGTCCCGTTGTCTCCAGATCCAAGGCTATGTATGAATTCATCATTCTCTTCTTCCGTCTCCTATTCTAGTACCTCATGGCGTAAATCACAGGAATTTACGCAATGCAGCGCTAAGGTCAGCACTCACATCCCGGGCACTCATCCCTTAAAAAGCACTCCACGCACTTGGGACGTCTTGCAATGCAGATGGTCCTTCCCAGGGTAATGATGTGGATATTCCAGAGGATCCAGTGGTCCTTCGGCAGTACCCGCATCAGGTCATACTCAATCTTTTCCGGGTCCTCTTCCTTTGTAAGCCCCAGCTTCCTGGAAATGCGCTTCACATGGGTATCTACCACGATGCTGGGTTCATTGTAAATGTTTCCCCGGATCACATTGGCGGTCTTGCGTCCCACCCCTGCCAGGGAGGTCAGTTCCTCTATGGTCTCCGGCACTTTCCCGCCGAACTTCTCCACCAGGTCCCTGCAGCAGGCAATGATATTTTTTGCCTTCATATGGTAAAACCCAATGGAATGGATGTCCTGTTCCAATTCCTTTAAATCGGCCCGGGCAAATTTTTCCAAGGTATTATATTTCTTAAACAGATCCGCTGTGACAATATTGACCCGGGCATCCGTGCACTGGGCGCTCATGATCACCGCGATCAACAGCTGCCATGGGGTCTCATGGTTCAAATAGCATCTGTACTCTGTACCGTACTCCCGGTCCAGGGCCGCCAGGATGCGCAGGATGCGGTCGGCCTGCTCTTTTTTTGTCTCGCGTTTTTTTCTGGTTGTAGTTTCCTTCATACAGTTTCCTCTCAGGATGATCAGTTTAACTCCAGGACACATGCCCTGGCATTGTAGGTCAGGGGATCCCGGTTCCTGTAATCAAACAGGACCAATGTTTTGTCCCCCATGGCTTCCACATGAGCCATCTTGCTCATCTGCCTGGAATCAAAGCCCTCGTAGCCCGCCAGATACCGGGGGTTCTTTTCCTCAGAGATGAAAAAGTCCCTGATCTTTGATTTATACGGAGCCTGATCCCTGGCAAAGGAAGGACGGCTTTTGACATTTTCCCTCAGATACAGGTCCGCCGTCAAACGGTCCCGGTAAGCTTCCACGGACGGACCGTGCAGATATTCCTCTATCATTGCAAAAAGGATCTCATATCTTGCAATGCGGCTGTGGTTCATACCTGTCAGCCCATGTTTTTGGTAGTATTCCCCCATGGCAAGGAACATTTGGTAAGGGGAGGGGAATTCTTTTTCAAGGGCCTTCAGTGTACATGTAAACTGTCTGCTGTTATAATGGACCTCCACCATGTCTTCCACTGTCTTAAGCTCCAGTATCCGGTCATAGGACAGCCACCTGGTGGAAAGCACCTCATATGGCGGAGTGGATGAATACACCAGGCCGTAGTCCGGCGCTTTCTCCTCCATGTAGGACCCCTTTAACACTTTTAAGAACCCCAGCTGCAGCTGCTCCGGCTCCATGGAATACACGTCATCAAAGGATTTCTGAAAACTCTCCATCCCCTCATAGGGCAGGCCTGCGATCAGGTCCAGGTGCTGGTGTACATTTCTGCCCGCGTTGATTCTGGAAGTGATACGGCGGATCTCATCTATGTCAGTCTTTCGGCGGATGGCCTCAAGGGCCTGCACATTGGTGGTCTGGACGCCAATCTCCAGCTGCACCAGCCCGGGACGCATACCGGCTAACAGTTCCATCTCCTCCTCCCCCAAAAGGTCGGCCGCGATCTCAAAGTGGAAGTTGGTAACCCCGTTGTCATGTTCCTGTATCCACCTCCATATGGCCATGGCGTGGCTTTTTTTACAGTTAAAGGTCCTGTCCACAAATTTCACCTGAGGCACCCCGGCATTCAGGAAAAACAGCAGTTCCTCCTTAACCAGATCCAGGTTCCTGAAACGGATCTGCTTATCTATGGAAGAAAGACAGTAACTGCAGGAAAAGGGGCATCCCCTGCTGCTCTCATAGTAGATGATCCTGTGTTCCAGTTCCTCCAGCTTGATGCAGTCATAGGAAAATGGAATACGGCTGAGATCCATAACAGGGCGAATGCCCGTGTCCGTTATGACGCCGTCCGGGCCTCGGTAGGTAAGCCCCGTAAGCCGGGACAGGCCCTGACCGCGGACTTTTCCACAGTCTGCGGGATCTTCCGTCCCGTTATCCACATAATACCGGACCAGCTGTGCAAACGTCTCCTCCCCTTCCCCCTTCATGACCCCGGTAATAAAGGGCATGTCCTGCAAAACCTTTCTCGCGTCATAGGAGACTTCCGGTCCGCCCAGCCACAGGGGGACATGGGGCAGCAGCTTCCTTATGTCGGCGGCCAGGGACCGGATACTCTCTATGTTCCAGATATAACAGGAAAACCCGATCACATCGGGCTTTCTCCTGTATAGATCCTGCAGACATGCGTCCAGCTGATGGTTGATGGTGTACTCGGCCAGTTCAATGGTGACCGGATCTTGGGTTCGCGGGGGATCGGCCTCCAGCTGCTGCCGGGCATAGGCCTTCAGGCTGTATATGCCCAGATTGGAATGAATATACTTGGCGTTGACAGCCACCAGCAATATCTTCATAGGGCTATACCTCAATCTCGATCTTCCTGCCCGTTGGCTGATACTGGTAATAGCGTACTCCGGCTGCGTTGAGCATCCGCTTGGACGCCCTGACGGCAGGGGTATCGGCATACTTGTCCTCTCTGAACACAATGGTCTTGATTCCGGCCTGGATGATGGCCTTGGCACACTCGTTGCAGGGGAAAAGTGTCACGTACAGCTTGCTTCCCTCCAGGCTTCCCCCTCTGTAATTAAGGATAGCATTTAATTCACTGTGTGTGGAGTAGAAATATTTGGAATTATAGGGATCTTCCTGCTCTGCCTCCTTTCCCCACGGAAACTCATCATCTGAACACCCCTTGGGGAATCCGTTGTAACCCATGGACAGTATCTTATTGTCCTGGCTGACGATGCAGGCTCCCACCTGGGTGCTGGGGTCCTTGGACCGCCTTCCCGACAGCAGGGCGACTCCCATAAAATACTCATCCCATGTTATATAATCTGAACGCTTTCCAGTCATTCCCAATCTCCTCCTTTTATGCGGATTATTGTTTGGAGCGTATTATATCACATATTTTCTTATTTTCCTATGGTTTTTGGACTTTATGTAGGGTGCTGGGTGTTGCCCTGGGTGTTGCCACGAGCCTTTGCCCTCTGCCTGCCCGCCCTCTGCCACCATGGCGGCAGCAAATAAAAACACCCGCCGTATGGAAAATCTGTAAGGCGGGTGTTTTACTCCGGTATCTGCTTTTAATTTGCTGTTGCTCTCCCCTGTCAATCATCATTGCAGTTTCAATACCTGTACTTTTTCAACAAGAACTACGCCGCATCTGCCTGTGGGCCAAAACCGGTGCCACGATCACCCCGGCCGCGATACCGACCGCTGCCTCGGCCGTGTTGGACAGATAGGCATGGCACTGCTGCGTTTCCTTTCACGCGGCATCCCTCATGTCCACAAACAGGTCCAGATAACAACCTGCGTCTTCAGTCAATGGTAACTCCCAGGAATTGGCATAATTCCTGAATGCAGGCATTCTTATCCTCCTGGGTCAGTTCCACTCCGAACATGAACCGGAAAATTACTTCCATCTGCCCGGCCAGCATTTTAAGTCCGGGCACTGTCTTAAGGCCCCTTGCCTTGGCGGCTGAGATCACGGGTGTATCCGCCGGATTGATGATAACGTCAAATACCACACAGTCTTTGGGTAAATGATCTACAAACCCCAGATACTCATGGGTTCTTCCATATCCCGCCATTCCCAGGGGCGTTACCTGCAAAAAGAGCTGGGCCGTGCCCGCCGCCTGATCCAGGTTCTCCGGTGTGGAGGCCAGGGCCTTTGTCTCCATGGATGTATGGGTATTCAGTATGTCTGCAATCTCCTGCGCCTTTTCCACTGTCCTGTTTAAAATCGTAAGCTTCCTGATGCCGTGCTTTGACAGTTCCAGACCGATCACTCCGCTGATACTGCCGCTTCCCAGCATGAGCGCCTCTTTTCCCACCAGCTGAACACCGCTGCTTAAGATTGCGTTCAGGGCGCCTTTGCCGTCCATGCCCACGCCATGGCTGGTGCCGTCCTCATCAATGCGGACCGCGTTGACAGACTGGAAGATCCTGGAACTCTCGTCCACATCATCCAACAGGGGAATGATATCCTTTTTGTGAGGCATGGTGGGGGATATGTAGCGGATATGCAGCATTTTACATGCCTCCATAAATTGGGGCAGTTCTCCTTTTTTTACTTCCACCGGAAGCATGATGGCGTTCATGTCCAGCTCCCCAAACAGTTTGTTGTACGCCCTGGGCGCGTTGGTCTTGCCCATGGGGTCGCCTATGTTTAACACAAGCTTTGTGTCTGTATTGAATTTTACATTTTCCAGATTCATGATACCTGTTTCCCCCTCTATTTCCCGCTCTTGCCCAGATAGACCTCCAGCAGGGCATCCTGGCTGGCTCCATCGGACGCATCCAGTTCCCCGGCGATCTTTCCCGTGTTCAGCATATAGGAGCGGTCGCTGACCTTAATAGCCATCCTGGCGTTCTGTTCCACCAGGAGAATCGTGATTCCTGTCCGCTTCAGTTTTTCTATGATATGAAATACCTGCTCCACCACCAGGGGCGCCAGGCCCATGGACGGCTCATCCAGGAGAAGGAGCTTAGGGTCCGACATCATGGCCCTTCCAATGGCCAGCATCTGCTGTTCGCCTCCGGACAGGGTCCCTCCCATCTGGGTCTTCCTCTCAGCAAGGCGGGGGAAGAATTCAAATACCTGATCCAGGATCCTCTGGTCCAGTGCTTTGTCCGCTGCCCTTGTGTAGGAGCCGATGGCCAGGTTTTCCATCACCGTGGCGTCTGCGAATATTTTGCGTCCCTCAGGTACAATGGAGATCCCCATGGGAATAATCTCATGGGATTTCTTTCCCACAAGCTCCTCCCCCTGATACTTGATGGAACCCCTTTCAATATGTACCATACCGATAACGGATTTTAACAGGGTTGACTTGCCCGCGCCGTTGGCGCCCAGCAGAGAAACCAGCTCACCCTTATCCACGTGGATGTTTATGTCTTTGATCGCCTTGATCATTCCGTAGCCGGAATGCAGGCCGGATATATCTAACACAGTTCCCCTCTGCCCCATTAAGAATCACTCCTTCCCAGGTATGCCTCGATTACTTCCTCGTTGTTCCGGATCTCTTCCGGAACCCCGTGGGCGATCCTTGCTCCGTAGTTCAGCACCGTGATATCGTCTGAAATGTTCATGATCAGATCCATGTCGTGCTCCACGATCAGTACGGACATGCCAAAGTCTTTGCGGATTCCCCGGATCGTGCTTATAAGGTCCTCCTTTTCCTGGGCATTCATGCCTGCCGCCGGTTCATCCAGCAAAAGGATCTTAGGCTGTGTGGCCATGGCCCTGGCAATCTCCAGCAGTCTCTGATGACCGTAGGGAAGGCTGGATGCCGGCTCATCCTTCAGATCAGCGATCTTTAAGTACTCTAAAAGCTCCTCGCTCTTTTTGCGGATCGTCCTGTCCTCCTCCAGCATTTTCCTGCGGTTGTAGACAATATTAAACAGCCCGGCCCGGCTTCTGCAGTGAAAACCAGTCATTACATTTTCCACTGCCGTCATTTTCTTAAACAGGCGGATGTTCTGGTAAGTCCTGGCAATGCCCATTTCCACGATCTTATACGGGGCGCAGCCGCAGATGGACCTGTCCTCAAAAAGGATATCGCCTTTTGTCACCTGGTACACGCCGGTAATGATATTGAACACGGTGGTCTTTCCCGCTCCGTTGGGTCCGATCAGGGAACAGATCTGGTTCTTTTCAATCTTCAGGTCAACTTCAGAAACAGCTGTCAGGCCGCCGAATTGTTTTGTAACTCCCTTTAATTCCAATACTGCCACGATCGTCACCTGTCCTTTCCGTCAAATTTCGCCTGCACATAGCCAATGAGTTTTTTCGCATACGGAGTAATGCCGCCCGGATAGCGGATGATAACCGTCAAAAGGATGACCCCGTACACCACCATGCGCCAGTCCCCCAGGAAGCGCAGGGCCTCGGGAAGAATGTTCATGATAACGGCTCCGATCACCGGTCCGATGGTGGTTCCCATGCCTCCCATGATAGCGGTCCATAAGAACATATTGGAATCATTGCTGGTAAAGCTGTCAGGGCTTACGTAGTGGATCATCATGGCGTACAGCACGCCCGCCACCGCGGAGTAGACTGCTGAAAGCACAAATGCCCTGATCTTAAAGGTGGTGATATTGATCCCTGTGAGCTCTGCAACCTTATCGTCATCGCGGATTGCCATAAACGCCCTTCCTGTCCTGGATTTCATCAGCCATTTCTGGTACATGATCCCAATAAACACAAAAAATGCTATGAGATAATAATACCTAAACAAGGTATCAAATTTGAATCCGAACAGATCCGGAGCCTTGATGCCGACCACCCCGGCCGGGCCGTTGGTCAGGTCGATCCAGTTCACCAGAACCATCCTGACGATCTCGCCAAAACCAATGGTCAGAAGTGCCAGATAACTGCCCCGCACCTTTAGGGCCGGAATGGCAAGCACCACCCCAAACACGGCTGTCACCAGCACGGACACGGGAAGCACCACAAAAAACGGACACCCAAGCTTTGTGTTCAGCAGGGCCGTGGTGTATGCCCCGATCCCATAGAAAGCCGCCTGCCCAAGGGACAGCTGCCCCGTATATCCTGTTAAGATGTTCACCCCTGAACCTACAATGGCATAAATGCCGATCATATTAACGATCTGGATAATATATGCATTGGGAAGCAGGAAGGGCAGAATCAGTATTGCCGCTGTAACCACTGCAATTAAAGTTAATTTCTTTGTTTGCTTCATCACGGTCCCTCCCTACAGCTTCTGCTCTATGCGCTTGCCCAGGATCCCGTTTGGCTTAAAATACAGGAACAGGAACAGCAGCACAAATGAAATGATATCCTTATAAGCAGCAGTGGCGTAAGTGGCTCCCAGGGCTTCCACGATCCCCAGGATGATGCCGCCCAGCATAGCCCCCACAATATTGCCGAACCCGCCCAGTATGGCGGCGGAAAATGCCTTCAGCCCCACCAGTGTGCCCATATCCACGCTTACGTAGAAGATCGGGGAAAGAAGGATCCCGGCAATGGCCGCGAAAGCGGCACTGATGCCGAATGTGACAAGACGGCACTTGTTCACATTGATGCCCATCATGGACGCGCCCTCGGAGTCCGTGGCAGCGGCCCTCATCTGTTTGCCGGTCTTGGTCTTATAAAAAAACAGCTGGAGCACTACCACAAGGCAGGCAGCCACACATATGATCCCGATGTTCTGGGGCAGCAGCAAAAGCTTCCCCAGGTTGATGGGTTCTGTGCTGAACAGGGCCGGAAACACCTGAGGTTCCGCGCCCCATACAACGATCGCCAGGTTCTTCATGATATAGGACACACCCACGGTGGCGATCAGAAGATTGGTAAAGGAACTGAATTCCAGTTTCCTGTAAATAAAACGCTCCAAACAGCAGCCAATGAAGGCTGCGGCAATAATGGTCAGCACAATGGCCAGGGGTATGGGGATCCCAGCCGTGATCAGAGTCAGACAGATAAAAGCAGAAATCATAATCGTATCACCGTGTGCAAAGTTCAGCATACCCAGTGATTTATATATCATGGTTACACCGATAGCCAGCAGGGCATAGATGCTTCCATTGGTAAGGCCGTTTAAAATCTGTTGAAAGACCATAGTTTCCTCCTCTCCCCGCGTTGCCGCTAATCTATTGGCACGATGGTATGCTTTCCGTCCACGATCTGTACAACCATCAGATCCTTGATCATCTCACCGTTGGAAGCAAAGTTATAGGTACCTGCGGCACCCTCAAAATCCTTGGTTGCCAAAAGTGCGTCCCTGATGGCCTGCCCGTCCAGAGAACCTGCCCTCTTAACCGCATCTGCCAGAAGATAAACGGAATCATACGCCTGGGGCGCGTTCTGGTCATAGCTCTGCTGGTAGATCTCCTTATACTTTTTGTCAAAGGCCTGGACCTTCTCATCCTGGTTTGCCTCTGTAAAAGCAGTGGTAAAAATAAGCCCGTTCACAGCGTCACCGCCCAATTCCACCAGCTTGGGAGAGTTGAATCCCGTACCGATAAGAGGCGCCTGGATCCCGTTCTGCTTGGCCTGCTTACAGATCAGCGCCGCCTCGGTATAATATCCCCAAAGTATGATGGCGTCAGGTTCCGCCTGTTTCATCTTGGTCAGGTGTACGGAAAAATCCTTTTCCCCTGAGTTATACATTTCATTGGCCACCACATCGATCCCGTACTCCGGAGCCAGCGCCTGGATGATCCCAAAGGCGCCGGTGCCAAAATCAGAAGATTCGTACAGCACAGCCACTTTTTGTCCATTTAACTTTTCCTTAAAATACTTAAACAATGTCTTTATATGAGTTGTATCCGTAGCCGTTGTACGGAAAATAAACTCATTCCCCTGTTCCACGATACTCTGGGCGCTGGAGCAGGGCGTAATCTGCGGAATCTTAGAGGACGCCGTGATCTCCATATCCGCAATTGTACAGGAACTGTTCAGGGCGCCGATCAGCGCCGTGATCTTATTTTGGTTTACCAGCTTCTGGGTCACCGTAACAGACTTTGCGGGAACGCCTTCATCATCTTCCTTCACAAGTTCGATCATATACCTGCCGTCAATACCGCCCGCCTCATTGATCTCATTCACAGCCATCTCAACCGCATTTGCCTGCACCAGGCCGCTGGCCGCCGCATTCCCCGTAAGAGGGCCCACGCACCCCAGCACAACCGTTTCTTTCCCGTCCTTACTCTTTGTCTCCCCCTGACATCCCGTAATCATTCCCATAACCATGGCTGCCGCCAGAACTGCTGCTATCTTCCGATTTCTTCTCATATAATAAACCCCTTCTCTATCTATGCTCTTAACAGTAGCTTCTCAAAATCTTACAACCCCAGAAAACATCCCCGGCCCATTCCCCACTCAATCCTTTCATTCCCGGCCATCCAATCCCTCAGCCCCGTCCCGGACATCCTTTCTGTGAAGACCATTTTACCCGCCGCCACTTAGACGCGGTCCTTCACGCGTCTTAGTACCGCTGCGCGTAAACCGAGCGGGAGCGTGTCTGAACAGGGAGGATGGCCGGGCCTCTGCGGCCCCTACAATGCCGCGATCTGCGCGGTCGCCTTTAAGAAGGTATCGATATCCTCCACCCCATGGCAGTGAAGCGGTGATACACGTACAATGCCTGCCAGGTCAAAGGGATGCAGGGACCTGACGGAATAATAATTGGAATCGCTTCTGTCATAAACAATGACATCCCTTTTCACATACTCCGTAACCGCATCCGGACAACTGATATTGTCAAAGGTGAGAGGCATGATGAAATCTCTGTTCTCCAGGGACTCCCTGTCAAACTCAACCCGGGCATGAGGGATATGGCGGATGCCCGGAACCTCTTTTGTTCCCTCCAGGGCCCTGTACAGCAGCGCCCTCTCATGCATCTCAATGCGCTCCATACCTTCCACGTACAGTTCCCTTCTGTCCGTGCTGTCAATATAGCGGCTTCCGATCCAGCATACATGGTCCACGATGGCGCTAACGCTTGCGTACATGGCCGGTGCCGGACCTCCGATCTCCCATGGGTCGCCCAGGTTTCCGAAAATTCCCGGATGGTCCAGGGCCGCCAGGCGGTCAGACACATAGCCTGCGCCAAATCCACGGCATCCGAAGATCTTGTACGCCGCAAAGTTGATCCCATCCAGATTAAGGTCCTGCACATCCACCAGTCCGTGGGGCATGTGCTGTACTGCATCGGAAATTATGTAAAGGTCCGGCTTGGCGGCGCGGGCGCGGGCTACGATCTCCTTCATATCCATCACGGCGCCGGTGTGGTTGGACGCATAAATACATACAAGAAGGGCCGTATCCTTATCCACCAGGCGTTCAATCTCTTCCACATCGATTCCGCCCGTAACCTTGTTGGGTTTTGCGATCCGCACTTCCATCCCCGCCTTCCTCCCGTAATACATAACGGAATCATAGGCGGACGGATGGTCCAGGTCTGTCACTACCACATTGGTGCCCCTGACATTCTCAAGAACCGTGCGCACCATCTCAAACATTACTTTGGATGAGGATTTCTCAGCTATGATCTGTCCGTACTTGGGAGCGTTGAACATGATCCTTAAATCCCTGAAACCATTTAAGGTCAGCTGTCTTAATGCCTTTGCCCTTGGATGCTTTCTGGAATCACAGTCCGGAAAGGTGTCTGCTTCCTCATAAGCCCTGTTCACAGCCTTCAGCCTCAGGGATCCTCCTGCATTTTCAAAAAAAAGTCTTTTGCCTGCCTCCGGGTCGGAATCCACGTTCCAAAACCGCTCCTTGATCTCTGCCTGAAGTTTCTCGTCAAATAATAACCCCTGTGGGTAATCCTTTATATTCATCTCTTGCTCCTCCTGGTCTTGAGCCATCTTTTAATCTGATAAATTATCCTCTTGATCAAACCCTTTAATCAAATACCACTTTACCCTCATCAAAGATTACTCTGCCGTCCACTTCAATGGTCGGGTCCTTAAACATCATGTCAATGTGAAGCAGGCAGTCCTGGTTATCCGTCTCATTGTTGCCCAATGCCACATGTACATAACCCATGCATCCCTCATCCTCCAGCATCCTTCCGCAGAGACTGGCATCCGGGTTAAGCCCCACGCCGATCTCACCGATACGGTAGATCCTGGGGTCATAGATCTCCTTAAGGACCTTCTCAAACTTCACGGCTTCCTCCCCGCCCTCGATCTTTGTCACGAAGCTGTTCTCAATATATAAGGTAATGGGTTCCTTCAACAGCCCCATAGCCGGATGGGTAATGCTTCCATCGATCACAACCTTGCCGTGGGCAGTTCCTGGAATGGCTCCGGTAGCGCACTCGATATCAGGCGGTGAACAGGTCTGGCCTTTCTCATGGCTCATCCCGTACTGCGGGAATATCTTGTGGCCTTTGATGCTGCAGTAGTAGTCCGTTCCCAGGGCAGAAGTGATGTGTACCTGGTCTCCTCCTGCAAAACCTTTGGCAATCTGGTCCACGTATTTTTTGTTGGCCTCAAAGTCTGTGTAAAGGCCTCCCTTTTCCAACATTCCGAAGTCATAGTCACAACAGTTCAAATCGCGTGCACCTGCTTCGCACGCCCTCCTTCTTGCATAGCTGTGGGATAAGGAAAATGTGGTTGCGCGAAAGATAACATCGGCTTTCAGCATAGCGGCAGCTACCAGATCCGTTGGCTCCTCTCCATGCATTTTCCTGGGGTTCATCAGCACCAGGGTGCGGTTTGGAAATTTTTCAGCCGCGTCCCAAAGGGCCATTCCAATCTCCATGCTTTCCTCATCCGTGACAATCAGGATATTCTCATCCTCCTTACAATGGGAACACACGGTGAGCAAACGCTGGCATGCTTCATAAATTTTCTTCTCTCTCATTTTTTCTCCCTCTCTTAGAAAAAGTTTTAATTGATCTTATATATTTAATCCTTATCCGGATTAAGTATCTAAATATTTATTCGTATAAATATTAGATAAAATGAAAAGGAATATTTCGTTCCATCGGGCGTATTTACGCCAAACGGCACTAAATTCCTCTGCATTCTAATCTGTCCAGGTGCGATCAGGCGCTCTCCCTTATAATAAGCTTCACGCCTATATATTCGTCCTCCGCCTGCTGCCCCTCTACCAGTGCAAGCATCTTGTCAACGTATGTCTTGGCCAGCTTCTCCTTTGAAACGTCAACCGTGGTCAAGGCCGGTGTTGTAAGGGGTGCGATCTGTGTATTGTCACATCCGATCACGGACAGATCCCCCGGCACGGAAATGTTCAGCTTCTTCAGGTACTGCATGATCTGGGCCGCAAGATAATCGTTCCCAACCACCAGGGCCGTGGGCTTCCCATCCTTCTCAGAGGATACCAGCATGCGGAATACCTCCTCGCATATATCATCCACAGTCTGGGTCCTGGTGCATATAAGCTCCGGCCTTACGGGAATGCTGCTGCGCCTTAGCGCCTCCACATATGCCCTGACACGGAAGTCATCCCCCTCCACGCCCTTTGTCAGGTACTTGACCGGGGGCACCATGCCGATACAGGTGTGACCCTTTAGGATCAGATAATCCACCGACTTTCTCACTGCGTCATAATAATCCGGCACAACGGTGACGATCCTGGGATCCAGCTCCTCATAATGCTTGGTCCTGTAAAGGATGATGGGTATTCCGTTCATGGCAATGGAGTTCAGCTGCTGTGCGTCAAACATATTAGTCGCCATGAAGATCCCTTCCGGCTGTCTGCTGATCAGCATATCCAGGAATTCCTTGGTATTCCTGCTGTAATTCAGGGATATATAATATCCGCGCTCAAAGAGCCTGGTCTCTACCGCCTCAAAAAGTTCCGCCTGAATGTTGTCACACACAAAGATAAACTGGGCGGACCGGCTGGTTCTGAGTCCCCTTGCCAGCTGGTTCGGTATGTAATTCAGCTGCCTCACAGCCTCCAATACCTTCTCCCTCTTCTCCTGGCTGACATAATTGGAATTATTCAGCACATACGATACAATGGTAGGAGAAACATTCGCAAGCTTGGCAACATCTTCGCGGGTAACTGTTTTGCTCATGTTTTCTTCCTTTCTCTCATGATTTATAAATACGTATAAATATCTTATGGTTTATATATATCATCTTTTACCCATGATGTCAATCTATTTTAAATATTTTTTCAACATTATTGATATTTTCTCTTTGTTTTGTTCACATTTATTATGTAAATTATCTATATTTATATATTTATTTATTAAACTTTAAACTTAAATGAGTACCCATGTGCCATTACAAATCATATAATGGCAGACATTAAAATAGCCTGAAACCTTCTGGTCTGGTATAATTAAGTTATAACCGCAGGTTAAACGAAAGGACGGAAAATGCAAATACAGCAGCTGATATATTTTATGAAGATCGCGGACTTGGGAAGCATGAACAAGGCAGCGGAAGCACTACTTATTACACAGCCCAATTTAAGCCGCGCAATTATGAATTTGGAATCGGAACTGAATATTGAAATCTTTAAACGCAACAATAAAGGCGTTATCATGACTGAAGATGGCAAGAAACTTTATCAGTATAGTAAGACCATTCTGAATCAAATGGATCTCATAAAAGGAATGGCATTAAGAGAGGACACCCCCATTCTTTCTATCGCATCCTATCCGCTAATATCCATCTCAAGACTGCTATGTGAGATATATAACAACCACAAAGACAAGGATATAAAAATCCAGCTGTTAGAGCGCAGACTGCGACATGTTATCGAAACTGTGGAAAGCGGTGAGGCTGAACTGGGATTTTTAATGTATAATGATGTTCAAAGTAAGGAAATAAGGTATATGCTCCGCTATAAGCATATTGAGCTTAACTATCTCGGCACAGACACATGGTATGTTAATGTGGGCCCCCACAGCCCGCTGTTTGATAAAGAGGAAGTGGACGCGGCAGAGCTGCTCCGTTATCCCGTAGTCAGAATGCCGGATGATTATTTTTCCAACTTAACCTTTTATCTGTCCATTGGCGGTATCTCATTGACAGAATTCAAAAAAGTTGAGTATATGAGTGATAATGCCGCCATGCTTAACTTACTGAAATATACGGATGTATTCCGGTTTGGCCCCGGAATCAGCAGAGAGGATTTTGCAGTGCACGGAATAAAAACAATACCAATTAAAAATTGCGGGGTTACTATCAGTGTTGCCTGGATTCGCAGGAAAAAAGAAATATTAAGTACCTCTGCCCAGGAGTTTGTGCAGATGTTGGAAAAATGGGTTCCTGAAGCAATTCGTTAGAGTTGTCTTTTAGAACTGTTTTAGAAATATACATGCCGATGTCCGGCTGGATTTAGTCCAGCCGGCATTTTATTTTTATCACAGTACAGACGATTCTATTAATAATTAAAAATGCTATGTTTTTTATTTATAACTAAGAAATAAAAATTTAAGATTAGGCAAAATTGCATTAAAACCTTAGAATATATACATAAAATAAAACAAAATGCACAAAATCAGGAGGATACAAATGCCCGGAATTACTGCGTTAACCATATTGTTAACAATCTATGCGACTGGTGAGATGATTGCAAAAAAGACAAAAGCAGTCTTTTCAACCGTTCTTGGAATTGCAATGCTGCTGTTGGCCGGATTTTGGACCGGTATCCTGCCGGAAACGATTTTTTCAGACTGTGGTGCAGATAAGTTCGGCAATGTAATTGCAGGAATATTGATCACATCCCTGGGTACTACCATTGATTTTGAGGAATTGAAACGTCAGTGGAAAGTTGTTCTGGTATCCCTTATGGGAGTATTGGGTGCAGTTGCCGGATTTATTGCAGCGGGCTGTCTATTTGGAATGAGGGAAATGGCAATTGCGGGAGCACCTGTTTTCGCAGGAGGAAGCGCAGCTACCCTGATCATGACAACAGCCTTGAAAGACCGTTCTATGGAACTGGCCAGCACGTTTTGTATTGTACTGTATGTGATGCAGAAATTTATCGGTGTTCCGGTAGCTTCTCATTTCCTGAGAATAGAGGCCCGAAACTTTAGAAAAATCACGGAAAACATCCAGCTTTACAGGAATAAAACAAAAGAAGAGGAAAAGGTATTGGAATTGCAAAGCGGCAAAAAGCTTCTAAACCTCCCCCGATCATTTACAAGACCCTCGGTATTTTTGGCAAAGCTGGCAGCCTCCGCCATGATCTCCTACTATCTTGCGGAAATGACTGGCGGCGCAGTCCATTATTTTGTAATGTGTCTTATGATAGGGATCCTTTTGTTTTCTTTGGGATTTTTGGACAAATTTATACTTCAAAAGACACAGGCAAATGGAGTGATTACCTTTCTTGTCACTATTATTATTTTTTCTAACCTGGCATCTACAACTCCGGCACAGATGTTGGAAGTGCTTGAACCCTTAGTTATTTTATCTTTGAGTGGAGTATCGGGAGTGGCCGCGGCGGGTATGGCCGGGGCAAGGATTTTCCGCATGGGTACGGGGTTGGCTATTTCACTGGGAATCAGCTGCACATTTGGTTTTCCCACCACCATGCTGATGCCTCAGGAGGTTGCGCAGGCGATTGGTGAAACAGAGGAGGAGAAAGCGGCAATTGAAAATTATCTGCTCCCTAAAATGTTAACTGCAGGACTTGTGACCGTTACCATTGTATCGGTTTTAATTGCAGGAGTTGCAGTCAATTCCCTGTAAACCGAATACTGAAAAATAAAAAATAAAGAAGATATGCGGGAGGAAAAAGGTATGCAGCAGATATATGAAGCAGTTAGAAAGAGCGTATATGAGAGCCGTGAGAATATGCAGGCGCTGTTGGAGCGCATTGTAAATATTGACAGCGGTTCCAGAAATATCCGGGGTGTTGAAGAAGTATGCGGGGTGTTGAAGCAGGAGATGGAGGATATTGGTATGACTGTCAGGGTAATTCCATCCGGCGGAGCCGGTCCTGTCCTGGTTGGCGAGTGGTGCATGGATGCCTCTAAAAAACCGCTTCTGTTTATCGGACATATGGACACGGTATTTAAGGACGGAACAGCTGAGATAAATCCGTTTAAAATCGATAAAAAGGGACTGGCTCATGGTCCTGGTGTTCTGGATATGAAGGCAGGGCTTGTCATTGCGCTTTACGCAGTCAGGGCATTAAGGGATGCAGGATATAGGGAGCGCCCTATTAAGTGCATCTTTATGGGGGACGAGGAAAATCTGCATATGTTTTCCAATGCAAAAAATATTATGCTATCAGAACTGGGAGAAGCAGAAGCTGCATTTAATTTTGAGACTGGCTATGTGGATGACGGCCTGGTTGTGGGCAGAAACGGCGGCGGGATTATTGATATCGTAATAAAAGGTGTGCCGGTACATTCCGGGATCTCGCCGGAAAAAGGAAGAAGCGCGGTGGCAGAAATGGCTTATAAAATTATTGAAATTGAGTCCAAGAGAGACCTTGAGCGTGGTAAGCTGATCAACTGTGGTATGGTTAGCGGCGGTATAGGGGAGAACACGGTTCCGGGAGAGGCAAAAATAAGCATTGGCATTCGTTTCCCGACCACCGCAATCCGGGATGAAATACTGGAGGATATCAAATCAGCTGCCGCGCATGTACATATTGCAGATACCACTGCAAAAATGCAGGTACGGATGTTAATGGAATGTATGGAGACCACGGATGGTGTGAGGAAACTGTTTGAACATGTAAATAATACCGCGGCAGAATGTGGATACGGAGACCTCCATGCCTTTTCTGTGGGAGGCGTATCGGATTCCGGCATCTGTGTCTCCAATGGAGTGCCAACTGTTTGTGCAATGGGAGTAAAGGGAGAAGGGAATCATACAATGGATGAGTATGCAGTAGTGGACAGTTTGTTTGAAAGAACCGTTTTGGCCGGCTGCGCTGCATATACATTATAAAAGCAGGAGGAAGAAAGAATGGGAGATGTAAAAAAGGAGCTGGAACAGGCAGCCACAAAACCGAAGGTTGGAATCGGGGCATGGATTTCTCTGGTTATCCTGATCATAATTTTGTCAGGTGCATTCAGAACCAGTGAATCCGCATTAAAAGTTATGGACTTTACAAACCTGTGCGGAAGCTTTGGTCAAATTGGTGATACAGGGGCCAACTTTATCGGAAAAGGCGGAATGGGTGCAAAGGACGGATTTATGGCCGGTTTAAACCTGATTCCGGCGGTTATGTTCTTCTGCGGGATTATGGGAGTGTTTGAGCAGTTGGGAGCATTTAAGGCATCAGATATTCTGTTCAGGCCCATACTAAAGCCGATGTTGAATATTCCGGGCAAATGCGGCGTTGCTTTTATCAGCAGCTTTACGGGATCGGATGTAGCTGCGGTTATGACCAAAGAGCTTGCGGACAGCGGTGATTTGACAGATAATGAAAGAACTGTATTTGTGGCTTACCAATATGCCGGTTCTGCCTGCATTAATAATACCATTACCGGAGGAGCGCCTTTGATCGCCATTTGCCCAGTGGCGCTGGGACCGGTTATTGTGATTGAGTTTGTATGCAAGCTCATTGGAGCCAATTTAGTTCGTCTGATTCTTAAGGTTTCGCAGAAAAAGGGGGCGTAAAAATGGAAAAAGCGATAGAAAAAACAGTAAAGCCTTCGATTGTGGATACATTTTTAAAAGGCTGTGGAAAAGGATTTAAAGTTGGGATTGAAAACATTACTCCAGCGATGATCCTTGGCTATACATTAGTTTATATTCTTCAGGTAACAGGGCTGATGACATTTCTCGGTCGTATATTTGCACCGGTCATGGGGGTGTTCGGGCTTCCGGGGGAGGCATTTGCAGTATTGATATCAGCATTTTTTGCTAAGGCATCCGGATGTGCAACCGCAGCAACTATGTATGCGGATGGCGTACTGACTCTGGGACAGGCTTCTATGCTGCTGCCTGCCTGTATCCTCATGGGAACGCTCATTGGGCACTACGCAAGAATCGTTCTGGTGGCGGGAACAAACAAAAAATGGCATACACTGCTATTGATCATTCCTTTATTTGACGCAGCCCTGTCATTGATCATTATGCGTGTAATCCTGACGGTAATGGGGATCACATAAGGAGGTAGATATGAACAGGGAGACAGCGCTTGTACTGCAGAATACAGGAATGCTATTAATTATTGTCGTAATGCTGACAGATTCATTTTTATATGCACTCACTAGTGAATTTATTATTGTCTGTGCATTGATATCTGCAGTCCTTATGATAATTGGCATAAGTATACTGAAAAAAGAACCTAGATGTTAAGGCGCCAACGCCTTATTCTTAACTAATGTCATGTTATTTATTGAAAGTCACTATGAAGACCCGGATGCCCTGGAAGAGGACGTGGATGTGATCAAACTCATTTGTGAGGCTGCGAAAGAATGCGGGCCGGAATACGACTATGGAAAGATCCATGAAAGACTGTCAGAACGCACATAAGATCTAACGCCTATAACATTTTAATCACACTTAAATCCATAGGAAACAGCGGATACAGATCATATAAACATAATCTGCATCCGCTGATTTTTGTTCTTCATGCGCATGAAAGCCGATCATATAAGGGATACGCAGCTTTATGCAGGCAGAAGGAGGGGCCGGGGTATTCTGCATTCAAAAGGAGCATCAATCCAGCACTACATTCACTTTCATATAATTGCCGGGATTCTTCTCAATGTCAATGATCGTCTCCGGCGTCTCATCCATGGTCACGACCTTGGTAAGGATCTTTCTCACATCCACCTTGCCGGTATAGATCAGGTCGATCGCCTCCTCGAACTCGCCTGCGCTGGTGCGGGCGCCGCGGATGTCCACCTCCTTGCGGGTGATGGCATCGGTTGGCAGAGGAGTTTCCTTCTTGGGCCATCCGGTGAGGGTGATGCGGCCTGCGTTGGCAACAATGTCCAGGGTGGAGCGGACAGCGGCATTGGCGCCGGAGCACTCCATCACCAGCTCAGCCATACGGCCATCGGTGTATTCAGACACCTTTCCGGCCATATCCTCCCTGGCGGAGTTGATGGTATATTTAACGCCCAGCTCCCTTGCAAACTCCAGACGCTCATCCACCACATCGATCACAATGGGCTCTGCGCCGTAAGCAATGGCTGACATGGCTGCCAGCAGTCCGATGGGACCTGCGCCAATGATGGCCACGTGCTCTCCTGCGGCCAGATTTCCTCTGTGGATACCATGAAGGGCAATGGTCAAAGGCTCAGCCATGGGCGCGATATCCCAGGGCATATCCTCCGGCAGCTTCCACAGCATATCAGCCGGATGGGTCATATATTCCGCCATTCCGCCTTCCACATGCACGCCCAGCACTTTAAGGTCCGTGCAGCAGTTGGTGCGTCCGATGGAACAGGGATAGCATTTGCCGCAGTAAAGATACGGGTCCACAATCACATGGTCGCCAATCTTAATGCCGCGTCCGTTATCTTTTGGTATGGACAGCACTTCACCCACGATCTCATGACCGATGATTCTTGGAAATGACACAAGGGGATTGGTGCCTCTGAATGCCCCGATATCGCTTCCGCAAATGCCTGCCGCTCTTACCCGAACCAGCGCCCGGCCTTCTTTTGGCTCCGGCTTCTCAATATCAATACACTGAACCTTCCATGGTTCCTCAAATTTAATAGCCTTCACGGTTTATTTCCTCCTGTTTTTACACAACGTGATATCATACCGGCATCATCAGCCGCCCAGATATGCCTTCTTAATATCATCTGAATCCATCAGCACCTTGCTGTCTCCGCTGGCAACCAGGTTCCCCACCTCCAGGACATAGGTCCTGTTGGAAATGGACATGGCCATAAACGCATTCTGTTCCACAATTGCAATGGGTATATTCCTTACTTTATTAACGCGCACGATCACGTCAAACATATCGTCCACAATCACAGGCGCCAGTCCCAGGCTGGGTTCGTCCAACATCAGAAGCTCCGGGTCCGACATCAGTCCCCTGGCAATGGCCAGCATCTGCTGCTCGCCGCCTGACATGGAACCGGCCTTCTGCTTTGCACGCTCCTTAAGCCTTGGGAAAATATCATACTGTTCTTCCAGATGGCGGTCCATGTCCGGCTTGGACATTTTAACGGAATAAGCCCCCATTTCCAGGTTCTCCTGCACGGTCATGTTGGGAAATATTTCACGCCCCTCCGGCACATACACGATCTTATGGCCCACCACCTTGTGGGAAGGCAGGCCGCTGATAACCTGTCCGTTGTACTCAATGGTCCCCTTCTTCGGCTTGTTGATGCCCATGATGGATTTCATTAGGGTTGTCTTGCCTGCCCCGTTGGCTCCGATGATGGAGACGATCTCATTGTCGCCCACCTCAATGGATACGTCAAACAGAGCCTGGACCTTGCCATAATATACATCAATTCCATTTACCTTAAGCATGTGCAGCCCCCCTTGCCATGTTCTGCTTATACCGGTCGCCCAGGTAAGCCTTGATAACCACCGGATCCTGCTGGATCTCCTCCGGCGTGCCCTCGGCGATCTTTGCGCCGAAGTTGATAACCGTAATATAATTGCTGATGTTCATAATAACATCCATGTTATGCTCGATCAGGAAAATGTCGATGCCGGAATCAAATACCTTCAGCATGATATTCACAAATTCCACGCGCTCGGACGGATTCAGACCGGCTGCCGGCTCATCTAAAAACAACAGCTTGGGGTCTGACATCAGAGAGCGAGCCAGCTCGGTGAGTTTCTGCTTTCCATAAGGCATGTTGGCCGGAAATTCATTGGCCAGATCCTTAAGCCCGATAAACTCCAGGATGGAGTCAGCCTTTTCACTCACCAGCTTCTCCTCCTTTGCCGCTGCCCCGAAGTTGAACATGAACGGGAAGAAGCCCTGCTTCATATCCATCATGCTGCCCATCATCAGGTTCTCCTTTACGGTCATGGAACGGTACAGCTTCAGGTTCTGGAAGGTACGGCTGCAGCGTGTCTGGGCGATCTGGTGCGCGCTCATACCGCTGATCTTGGTGCCCTCATGATAGATCTCACCTTCGGTCAGGGGCAGAAGTCCGGTTATCATATTGATGGCCGTGGATTTGCCCGCGCCGTTTGGTCCGATCAGGGCGTGGATGGTGCGCTCTTTCATATCAAGGGACAGGTCATTGACCGCAACCAGTCCAGAGAAACGTTTTGTAACATTTTTTAAGGTTAAAACAGATTTTCCTTCCCTGTTATCAGACATTTGCCTGCCCTCCTTTCGCCGCTTTCTCCGCTGACCGCTTGATCCTGAACAGGGATACGATCCCGTTTGGCAGGAAGATAACGAACAGCAGGGTGATAATGGAAAATACAAGCCAGTAATAGTTCTCCATGAACCGCAGGAACTCAGGTACCAGGGTGACCAGGATCGCCCCAAGTACATTGCCGGGCACGGAACCAATACCGCCGATCACCAGCATAACTACATAGTTAATTGAAAATTCCAGGTTGTAGGCGCTAGGGTTGATAAAGCCCACATAGTGTGCATACAGGCTGCCTGCAATGGTGGCGTAGATGGCCGCCAGTGTAAAGGCCATGATCTTGATGTTGGCAATGTTGACGCCCCCTGCCTCAACCGCGTCCGGGTTGTCCTTAACAGCCAGGAAGGAACGCCCCCACTTGGAGTTAACGATCCGGTACGCATTGAATATAAGCAGCACCGCGATCACCAGGTACAGGTAATAGATCTCCTTGTTACTCTGGAACTTGAAGCCGAAGATGGAGAAGGCGGGGATGCCTGTGACGCCCAGGGCGCCTCCTGTCAGTCCTGTCAGGTTGGTCATCAGGATCCTGACAATTTCCGAAAACCCAATGGTGGTCAGGGCCAGGTATACGCCTGACACACGCAGGGACGGATATCCAAGCCCCATGCCGATCAGACATCCCATGCCAACGGCTGCAACCAGGCAGATCCAAGGATTGATCCCCAGCTTGGTGGCCAGCAGTGAGGAGGTGTAGGCGCCCATGGAAAAGATGCCTGCGGTTCCAAGGTTCATCTGACCTGTAAGACCTGTTATAAAGTTAAGTCCCACTACAATGATGATATTGATGAGTACCTGTATCATCAGATTTAAGTGGTAGTTATTGGTTATGAACATAGGGAGAATCGCTGCCAGAGCAATCGCTGCCAATGCAATGATCATTGCTGATTTATTCTTTTTCATAGCTCTCCTCCTTATCTCCTGTTTCCTAAGATTCCTGAAGGCTTAATCAACAGGAAGATGATCAGCAGCACAAAGGACAGGCAGTCCTTATAAACAGACGGGATGATCATGCTTCCAAAGATTTCCACAACCCCCAGGAGGATGCCGCCTACAATGGCGCCCGGAAGGTATCCAAACCCGCCGATCACGCCTGATGCAAAGCCCTTCAGGCCTATCATGGATGACATCTGCAGCTCTACGTTAAAAATCGGTATAACCAGAACGCCGATAGTGGCGCAGATCAGGGCTGACAGGCCAACTGTAAATGCAATGTTCATGGGAACATTGATGCCCATAAGGGACGCGGCTGTCTTGTTCTCAGACACGCAGCGCATAGCCTTTCCCATTTTGGTGGTCTTAAAGAAGATCTGAAGGCCTGCCGTGATGATGGAACACACAACAATGATCACAATGTGTGCCTTGGACACTACGATGGGGCCCAGGTGAAAAGAGCCCCTAAGGAAGTTGTCCAGGGTAAACGGCAGCGGTCCCCAGATCAGTCGTACACATTCCGTGATGATCCTGCCAAGTATAACGGTTCCAATTACAGCAAATAAATTCGTTGATAATCTGCTCAGGGGGTTAAAGATCGCAAATGCGCTTACCATACCAAGCAGGAACATGGTAAGGACCGTGCACAGGATTGCCAGTACCGGCGGGAGCCCTAAGCTCAATACATAGGAGCCTGCAAACATATAGGCGCCAAAGAGAATGAATTTATCATGGCTGAAATTAAGGAGCCCGGTTGAATTCCATATAAGCGTGTACTCAATACCTACCAGGGCATAGATGAAGCCCATGGCAACACCGGTAATAAGCAGCTGTACAAATACCTGCATATGTAAACCTCCTTGTTATAAGCACGTAGCGGCTGTTTTTTAGCCGCTTACGTGCGATACATGTCACCGGCACTTAGCGGGGTATCCCACAAGCTTAGTGCAGCGGCCCGTTATCCCCCATTAATCAAGGGATATCTGCTGTGTTACGTTCATATTCTTCTCGCCGTCAAATTCCAGGATGTACAGGTTGGTGTTCATCTCGCCCTGGGCACTGCAGTTCAGCTTGCCGAATACGGCGTCAAAGTCCTTTGTCTCGGACAGCGCTTTCCTGATATCCTCCGGTTTGTCGGATCCGGCCCTGTCAATGGCATCTGCTGCAAGATATGCTGCCGTGTAGTACATTGCCGCGTATCTCTCCACATCCTCACCCCAGCGAGCATGGAAATCATCCAGGAATTTTTTCATAGCTTCATTGGACTCATCTGCGTAGAAGTCAGTGGATGCATAGGTGCCTTCCAGCTGCTTTGCATCACACAGGTCATAGGTCTGGGACTGTGCAAGTGCGTTTGGTCCAACGTGTGGGATATCGCCCATACCCAGCTCGTCCAGCTGACGTACGATCAGGGCCGCCTCAGCGTCATGGGAAAAATCAAACACAACATCCGGTCCCCATCCCTTGATCTTGGAAAGCTGGGAGGTCAGGTCCTTGTCGCCTGAGGTAAATCCTTCGGAATAATACTCAATGCCGTTGTCCGCACAGTACTGCTTGGTCGCTCCGTCAGCAGCCACGCCATAGTCGTCTGTATCATACAGGGCGCCGATCTTCTTTGCTCCAAACTTGTCCTTTGCAAACTCTACCATAGCTGGTCCCACTGCTCCGTCAGATACGGAAATCCGGAAAAAATATGGATTCTCAGCTTCCAGAAGCTTTGGTGATGTAGCTGCTGAGATAAAGGGAACGCCTGCTTTTCTGTAAAGTTCCTGTGTTGCAGATGCCATTGGGGAGGTGTGGGGTCCGATGGAGACAGATACGTTCTCACCCAAAATCTTGTTAACCGCGTTAACAGCTCCGGTTGGTGTCCCCGTATCATCTACCAGCACCATCTCAAGGGGTCTTCCGCCCAGCACGCCGCCGTTTGCATTGATCTCTTCAAATGCCATTGTAATGGCCTGTTTCATACGGATGCCGCCGGCTGCCATGGGTCCTGTCACCATGTTGGAAACACCTACCTTAATGGGGTCTCCGGTTGCTGTGGACTGGGCTGCCGATCCCCCTGCCGCCGACTCTCCTCCGGCCGGTGCCGCCGCCTGCTTGCCCGGTGAATTGCTGCATCCTGCCAGTGATGATACCGCCATACATGCTGCCAGTGTTACGCCTAAGATTTTTTTCATGTTTTTCTTCATGTTTGAATCCTCCTCTTCTTATCTCCCTGTCTTCTTAATACTATTATTAAGAATCTTAACGATATATTAACGTATATGTAATATATCTTTGTGCCGATAATATACTATTTTTCAGTTACAAATGCAATATTAAATATTTTTTTAACGATACTTTTGTTACATTTCACGTTTATTTGAATTTATATTTGTGTATTTTGACCGTTAAGGTTTGTTAACATTCTATTGACATACTGTATTATTATATATTATAGGCCGTTGTCTCACTTGACAGATTAACAAATACAGCGATATACTATTGGAAAGCAAAACTTAACGATTATATAACTTAATATATTACTCAAATTGTGGTATTAATATATGTATACTGCCAAAGGAGACTTGAATATGGACTATTTCACTCAAAGGCCGGGGGAAACTGCCCGTGAATACGCGCAGAGGTATCTTCTATACCAGATTATCAACCTTAATTTTGAACCGGGACAGAAGATATCAGATATGGAGATATCAAAAGAACTGAACATAAGCAGGACACCGGTGCGGGAAGCTATCCTTTCCCTTACCAATGGACAGCTGATCGAAAGCTATCCCCAGCGCGGGATTTTTGTGTCCCTGATCAATTCGGAGATCGTTGAACAGGTGTGCACCATGCGCAGGATGATCGAGGGGCCTTTGGCCGAGATGAGCTGCGGCCTTATCTCCCAAAGCAACCTGGACAATCTCTATGACACCATCACACTCCAGAAAGATTATGCTTCCGGAGGCCCCAGGGAAAATTTTGAGAAGTTCCTGTCCCTGGACATCGCCTTTCACAAGGAATTTTACGATATATGCAGCATGTCCTTTATCTATGATACCATGCAGAATGTAATGCCCCACTTTGACCGCCAGCGAAAACTAAGCTACCATATCGCAATCTCCGACCGTGTTATCAGTGAACACCTGGCTATCTGCAAAGCCCTGGAAAACCGGGATGCCAAGGAGGCAGGAAAGGCAATGGTGGAACACATATCCACAGCCCTTGTTGACCAGAACATATTAAAGAAAAAATTCCCGGACTATTTCCTGTAGGAGACAAACACATATCAATGCAGGGACCAAGACCAAGATTGCGGTCAACATAATGACCCCTATGCAAAAAGCTTCCCAGCGTATATGCCGGTACGGCATCTATGCTTTGGGAAGCTTTTGATTTCTAATATATTTAATTCGAGTAACAGTTCGATATAATATATTACTTTTCCGCAGATACAGGTATCTCCTTGGTCACGATCACGTCCGTATCATATCCCAGAAGAGTATGGATGACCACGGTTCCTGCTTCCACAGGAGCAGTGAGGGTACATTTTCTGATTTCAGCCATGGCATCAAATATACGGCATTTGGGAATAGGGGATGTCAGCCGCACGCTTGCAAGGGGCAGGATCCCTCCCTTTACAAGGACAGACGTGGCAATATTGCGCTGGGGATCCTTTAATTCCTGTTCCACATATGCGCTGCCCTTTTTACAGGCAGCCCCTTCAATGGAGAGGATCTCCACAGCCCCATTCTCTTTTTCCCCTATTTCAGCCCTGATCTCACACCCGTTAGGGCAGATGATACATGTAAATTCTCTCAGCATTCCACACACACCTCCAGATCTCCGGCCGCTGTAAGTTTATCCGGGTCAATGGTCATCTGGATCATCTCTGCCGGTATGGCCTTTTTCATTTTCTTTGCAGCAATCTCCACACCATCCTGGCGCACAACGATCCGGCATTCCTTTATGGGGCGGTTAACACGCATGGACAGCTTAAATCCGCGGGTTCCGCTGACGCGCTGGGGAACGGTATGGTTTATATTCCTGTCCGTCCTTATTTCAACCGGGCAGTCGGGAAGCGTTCCCTCCCTGATATATTCCGCTGCAGAGTCAGCCAGAGCCTCAGCCTCCATGGACACAAAATCCACCAGGTCATGGACATGGAGAACATTGCCCGCGGCAAAGATACCTTCCACATTGGTCTGGAAATATTCATCCACCAGCGCTCCCTTGGTCCTGCCATCCAGGGTTACACCTGCATCCAATGACAATTCATTTTCAGGGATCAGGCCCACTGAGAGGATCAGCGTGTCACAGCTGTATTCCTTTTCCGTGCCCGGAATGGGTTTAAAATGTTCATCCACCCGGGAGATGGTCACACCCGTAAGACGCTTATTTCCATGGATCGCAGTAACCGTATGGCTCAGGTACAGCGGAATGTTATAGTCATTCAGGCACTGTTCAATGTTGCGGGGAAGGCCGCTGGGGTATGGCTGGATCTCAAACACAGCCTGGACATGGGCTCCCTCAAGGGTCAGACGTCTGGCCATGATCATGCCGATATCACCGGAGCCTAGTATCACCACTTCCCTGGCAGGCATAATGTTATAAAGGTTGATATAGGCCTGGGCAACACCTGCGGTGAACACGCCGGTGGGGCGTTCTCCCGGGATTCCCAGCGCTCCCCTTGTCCTCTCCCTGCAGCCCATGGTGAGAATGACTGCTCCGGCCTTCCACTGTCTTAAGCCGTCACGGGTGGCCGCTGTCACCAGCTTTGTGTCCGTCACTTCCAGTACGGCGGCATCCGTAATATAGGGGATCTGAAGCTCATTTACCTCATCAATAAAACGCTTTGCGTACTCAGGTCCGCTGAGTGTTGTTTTAAACCGGGTAAGGCCAAAGCCATCATGAATGCACTGGCGCAGGATCCCGCCCAGCTGCTTTTCCCTTTCCACGATCAGGATACTGCGGATTCCCCTGTGATACAGCTGGACCGCGGCAGCCAGACCCGCGGGGCCGCCTCCCACAATAAGGACGTCCACCGACTCGGTTCTGATTTGGTTTGTGGGGGTATCTGTGTTTTTATTCATCAGCTCATCCATATCCTACGCCTCCTGCCTGACTTTACCGAAAAACATCTGAGAGCCTTTTCCAGCATACTGCACTTCCGTCTCTTTTTTGCCCAGTTCTTCCTCTATCATCTGCGCGATCCGCATCTGGCAGTAGCCGCCCTGGCAGCGCCCCATCATGGAGCGTGTTCTGTACTTGATGCCTGCCATGGTGCCCACACCCAGGGGATTATGGATCGCGGCAAGGATTTCAGCCCTGGTCACCTTTTCACAACGGCAGATCACTTCGCCGTAGTCAGGGTTCTCCCGTATCAGCCGGTTCTGTTCTTCCTTTGTCAGCTCCTCAAACCTTGTGATCCCCCTGCGCACAGGCTGGAAGCCAGGGTTGGGCTCCAGCTTCTCCCGCTCCGCCATCAGTCCGATGGCATACCGCGCAATCGGCACCGCGGCGGTCAGTCCCGGGGATTCAATGCCCACCAGGTTGATGGCCCTGGGAGCAATCTCATCCCGGATCTCTATCCTGAAATCCTGTATCGCCCCATTGTCATCCACCCACTTGGGAAGGATGCCGGAATAGTTGCGGATATAGTCCTGCTTGCGGATGCAGGGCCACAGGCCGGAGGCACTCTCCGCCAGGTAATCCATATTTTCCTGGGGAACGCCATAGTATGTAAAATCAGTCACCATATCCGCATTCGGCCCGATGATCACATTGCCGTCCGTGGTATTGGTAACATGGATCCCCATATAAGTATTGCTGGGCACCGGATAAACGGGCATGGGAAGCAACGGCCCGGTCCTCTTGTCCAGTATGATATAGTCGCCTTTGGAGCCAATGATCTTATAGCCTTTGATTCCCAGCAGATCGGAAATATGGCCGCAGCCTAGTCCGGCGCCGTTCACCACCCAGCGCGTATGGAACACTCCATGGGACGTGGTAAGACTATAAATGCCGTCATCATCACGCTCAATAGCAGTTACCTGGTGGTCAAAATAGTAATCCACTCCATTGGCATGGGCGTTCTCAGCCAGGGCAATGGTGTAGTTAAAGGGGTCCACGATTCCGCTGTTATGTGAAAACATGGCAAACTCCCCCACCACTGCGGGAACCAGCTCATGAAGGCGTTCCTTATCGACCAGCTCCAGCCCGGAGGCCCCGTTTGCCTCGCCCTGCTTTATGGTGCGCTTCAGGGTATCCATATCCTCCTGGGTGTTCCCTACCAATACCTTGCCGCAGCGGATGAATTTAAAATCCAGCTCCTTTGCAAGTTGTCCCATGATTTTGTTTCCTTCCACACAGAGCTTTGCTTTCAGTGAGCCTGTATCATATGCAAACCCCCCGTGGACCACGCCGGAATTGCGCCCGCTGGTCTCATAGCACACATCCAGGTTTTTCTCCAGAACGCCTATCTTCAGGTCATATCTGGACATTTCCCTGGCAATGGCACTTCCCACCACGCCGCCGCCGATAATGAGTACATCATATAGCTGTTTCATGCCGCTGTTTCCTCCTTGTTATGGCACTTTGCGTCTGTCTGTCAGAACGCTTTTAATTCATCCCATGAATATAATCTATTTTTATCATATGTATTGAGTTTAGTCAATAGGAAATTGTAATTAATCAAAATTCATGGGATGACTAGAAAACTGAGATATCCGCAGCAAATAGCCCGCAGATATCTCAGCTTTTAATTATATTGCTATTATAATGTAATAAATGCATCTAACCCAATGGGTGCATCCGGGTTAGTGCCTTTTATGACCGCTTTCTCATATGCCAGACATTGCATAATAAAGATAAAAGGAATACCCATAACACCAAAATCTTTTATGTCTCCGATATAGATATTTTCATCTGCTCCATAGATGTTCTCCTTTTCCGTGGATACGGTGATAAGGATACATTTTCTGGCCTTTAGATCCTCCAGCATATCTGTCTGAAGCTGATTTTCACCAGGTCCTACGAGAACAATGGTCAATGTTCTTTCATCATTTAACACCATTGGTCCGTGTCTGTAATCAAGAAGATGGAAGAACCTGCCCGGGATCATGGCAATCTCTGTAAATGCCAGAGCACCCTCCTCTCCTACACCAACGACCGGGCCATCTGCCAGAATAACCACGTTGTCCCATTCCCTTCCGGCAATTTTTCTCAAGCGGCCGCGGTTCTCCTCCTTATACTCCTTGTTCTCCAGCACGGCACGGAATAAGTCAGCTATGACACTGTTATCCTCCTGGTAAATGGCTGCCAGAAATAGGACAGCCATGTAAAGATTTGTTACAGTCCTGGTCTGGGAAACACTCTGGTCATAACACCAGTCAAGGGTAAGATCCAGATTGCTGTAGGGCATCACATCATTATCCGCTTTGGCAGATATGGAGATCACAGGGTTGTTATAACGCTTTTTCATTTCCTTTACGCTCTCAACAATCTCAGTTGTCTGCCCGGAGCGGGACAGGACCACCACAATGCTTCCTCTTACAGTCTCCTCATAAAACTCTTTGTTCACCAGGTAATCTCCTCCTGCAATGGCATTAGCTGCCGTGTCTCTGCAGGCTGCAAACTTTCTCTGCCCGGTTTTTGCAAGCATATAACTGGAGCCGCATCCTAAAAACAAAAATTTTTTCTCGGTGTGCTGTTGGAAAAACTCCTCAATCACCGCCTTATTCTCAATAAAATATTGGAATGTCCTGGTCAGCGCTACATGCTGCTCCATTATTTCCTTTTCAGTCAAAAACATCTTCCTTTTCTCCTCTCCATTTTCCCGTCCATCTCACACGTCTCCTCTATTGCCGCCCGTAAGCACCAATCTGACTGACCGCACTGTATCCGGTGCCGTTTGCTGTACTGCCAGAAGGATACCGCCCTGTACCGGCCCCAGCAGTGGTTTTCTCATATCAAACCGGCTGCTGCCCAATGCCTCCTTCAGTGGTTTCATAATAAATTCCCCAGCCAGGAACACACCGCCGCTGTAAGATACAGGTATGGAACTATGTTCATCAAAATGCAGTCCGGAGGCCACGGCCCTTATACTGGCAGCCAGTTCCTCTGCCCCTCTGCCATATAGTATAGCGGCACTGGAATCCCCATCAGCTGCTGCCTTAAGCAGTACCTTCTGCAAAGCCGCAATCTTTTTTCTGTTTTCCATATACTCTGCCCTATACAATGGCACAAGTTCATCCACACCTGAAATACCTAGTTCCTCTCTCATCCGTTGATACAGAAAGGATCTCTCTAAACGTCCGTCCGCCTGTTTTGCAAACAGAGAGACAGCCTGCATCCCCAGCCAGTAGCCGGACCCTTCATCTGAAAAATCTTCATGCCACCCATTGGAGCGGAAACTGTTTCCGCTGATATCTCTGCCGTAAGCAATGGCTCCCGTACCCGCAACCACATGGATGCCTGCATCCAGTCCCAGCGAACCGGCCCAGCCCAGCTCCACGTCATTATAAACACCGGCGCAGGGCAGATCCGCCGCACTGATCACCGCACGTTCAAGTTCTTTGTCCGCTTTACGGTCTTCTCCATAACAAGGCAATCCAAAGGCAGCCCCTTTCAGGTCTCTGGTACTTAGACCTGCCTTATCCAGCAGGCATTCCAGTTTTTCTGAAATCATTCTGGAAACACCATCAATTCCAATCTGCGGATAGGAACAACCATCCGCCATGTCCTCAGCCACAGTATGTCCGGCTTCGTCCGTTATGAGGAAAGCCGTCTTGCTTCCTCCTCCATCTACACTCAGATAATACACACCAAACCTCCTACTTGATTCCGCTCAGGGTCGATCCCTCGATGAACTGCCTCTGGAACAACAGGAACAAAATAAGCATGGGCAATGTCATTAACGTAGCGGCAGCCATGGTCGCTCCCATATCCGCGGTATATTGGTTTGCAAAATAGTTCATTGCAATGGGAAGTGTCATATTCTCAACATCATTGAGCATGATCAGTGGATTCAGATAATCATTCCACATGGCAAGAGCGGTAAATATCCCCAAAGAACTTATGGTGGGTTTCAGGTTCGGCAGGATGATCTTCCGGTAAATCATAAAATCGCTTGCCCCATCGATCTTTGCCGCTTCACAAAGGCTGTCCGGTATATCCTCTATGGCCTGCCTGCAAAGAAACACGCCGAACATACGGACCATCTGGGGAACAATGAGAGCTGTCAGTTTATTATACAGACCCAGATTCAGCACGATCAGGAAATTGGGAATCATGGTAACCTGTGACGGCACCATCATAGTTGCCAGAATCACGGCAAACCAAACCTCCTTGTGCCAGAAGTTGTATTTTGCAAACACAAACCCGGCCATGGTGCTGGTAAATATAACAATGGTCGTAATGCTTCCAGTGACAAGTAAACTGTTTAGAAACCACTTAAAAAAAGGCGAACCGGTAAATACTTTTTTGTATCCCTCCAGTGTCCAGGCCCTGGGCCAAAGGGAAGATGAATGCATCAGATAGTCCTTGCTGGTCTTAAAGGAAGTCATAATCATCCACACATAAGGAATCAGCACAAGCACAGCTATGGTCAGAAGAACTGCCACCTCAATTTTATGTATCGTTTTCCGTTTTTCCATATCAATACTCCCAATCTACCCGGTTCAGCCTCCGCTGTACCATGGACACTGTAAATATGAGCACAAACAATATAGTGGCAACTGCGGATGCGTATCCCATGTTTTTGTCTATAAAACCATTTTTATAAATGTAATACGCTAAAGTGGTGGCAGAATTATTGACCCCGCCTTTGGCCACCAGCACCATGAACTGCACGATCATCTGGAAATAGGATATGATGGTCATCATAAGCACAAATACAAAGGTGCGTCCCAGCAATGGGAGACGGATACTCATAAACTTGCGCAGGGGTCCCGCCCCGTCAATGTCCGCGGCTTCCAGGAAATCCCTGGGGATTCCCTCCAGCCCAGCACAGAAAAGGACGGTATTATAGCCAAAGTCAGCCCACAAGGTAAACAGGATAATGGCTGCCATGACAATATTCTGATCGCCCAGCCAGTTAACCGGAGCAATTCCAAAATATCCCAGAAGGGAGTTCAACAGACCTCCCTGGGTAATGAGCACGCCTTTATTCCATACCACAGCCGATGTGACTAAAGGTGCGATACAAGGTATGAAGAATATGGCCCTGAAGAAATTTCTCCACCGCCTCCAGGGCAGATCTACAAGCGTTGTGGATATCCATAGCGTGAATACAATATTTAATGCCACTGTTACCAAAACAAAGATGAGCGTATTTTTAACCGCTTTCAAAAATACGGCATCATTTAACATCTTCTGGTAATTCTTAAGCCCCACAAACGGATTCTGACCCCTGACCGGATTAAAATCAAAAAGAGAAACACCTAATCCATAAAAAAGCGGCGCTATTAAAAATACAGTGGTCAATGCAAAGATTGGAAACAGAACCAGAATGACGAATTTGTTACTTTTCATAAACGCCCCTTCTTCCTTAAAAAATTCAAACCCGTCAGTTGATCTTGGTCTGATTAATTGTATCTGTCAGCTTTGAAAGGGCTTCTTCCACAGATGCATATTCATTGGTGGAGCACAATGTTACAAACATGGAATTGATCTCTCCCTTAAAGGTTTCCGTGTTATAAGGCCCGATCCACTGGCCTTTGTCCAGGATCTCCAGCAGGCATTCAGCATAAGGCATGGATTTAAGGTATGTCTCATTTCCAAGCATGCTCTTACGCGGAGGTATCTGGGCGCAGGCCATATTAAAGTTTATAAGATTTTCCGGGGCTGTAAAGAATTCCACGAATTTCCAGGCACCTTCCTTCTGTTTGCTGGCTTCAGGAACAGCCAGTCCCCAACCGGTCTCCGCTGCAAAAGCTGTCTTGGTACTGTATGAGGGGAGTGCCACATAATCATAATCCTCACCGTATTTTAATCCATAGGCGGCTTCACCATTTGATACTGACCAGCAGCCCACCGGATGCATAAAGGACTTTCCTTCATACAGCAGGCGATAGGCAGAAGTTCCCTGGGTCAGGGAATCCAGATTGGTCCACTTCCTGTCAACCACATAACTTCTTAACTGTTCCATGGTAGATACCGCTATATCGGTATTAAAGTCCACTGTACCGTCCTCATTGAGATACTGACCGCCACTGGAGAGGATCATTCCCAGCCACTGGTAGGGAAGACTGTCCCCTGACACAAAGTCAAACTCTCTCATTTCCATTACATTTCCATTGGATTTAGAAACCTGATCCGATACCTTTTCCAGTTCCTCCCATGTTATAGGGTAGGTGCACCCTGCCTCATCAAAGAGCTTCTTATTGACCAGCATTCCGCCGTACTCCAGATTATACTCCATGGGAACTCCGTAATATTTTCCGCCGTATTCATAAGCTGCAACTGCAGGCTGGTAGAAGTCATCCTCCAGGTTTTTTGTCATGTCCTCAGGTACCTCTGCCAGGGCGCCGGTGCTTCCAAAATCCAGAGCCCATCCTCCCCACATGGCATATACATCTGCACCATCCCCTTTGGCCATAAGGGATGTCTGTATCTTGGTCTGGAAGTCATTATATGGGTAATACTCCGACTGGACATCATATTCAGGGTATGCTTCCTCAAACTTTGCAATCATATCTTCATATGCGATCTGCCAAGCTTCATTTTGATGTCCCCAAAACTTGATCACTGTTTTCCCGCTGCTCTCCCCACCGATGTTATCTGTCTGAGCACTGCTGTCTGCTGCTGTCTGTGTACCGGTTGTCTGAGTGGATGATCCGCACCCTCCCAGTATTGAAACTGCCATAACTCCTGCCAAACCTGCTGCCAACATTTTTTTCATTTTCATATGTTTCCTCCTTCTTCTTTTTGGTACTTGCTGAATCTCATGATACTCAGATTTGTGAGATGATTTTCTGTCAGTTGAGTACCAATTTATGAGATGTACACTATATTTCAATCTATCGTCCGGATCACTCAAGTGTAAGGGATTGAAAGTAACTCAAATACGCTTTATTGGCATCAAACATTTCCTGTACCATATCCCTGATCTCGTCCATGGTGAGAACCGCTGAAGTCAAAGGATCAAACAGGATGGAGTGGAATATCTTCCTGCAGTCACCTTCAATGCATCCCTGGACTGCCAGTTCCTCGCAACCCGCCAGAGTGTTGATCATTACTGCCAAATGTTGGGGAATCTCTCCCACCGTTTCAGGCATAATGCCATCCTTCGATGCCGTGACCGGAATCTCGACCCCCGCCCCCTGGATCACATTGGAGATATATCCCTGATTTCTCAGATTCCCGTTAAAATGAAATGGCTGATTATCTCCAAACATGGCATTGAATATGTTTGCTGCATATTCTTTTCCCCGCTCCAGCTGCACTTCTCCATTCTCCAGCCATTCCTCATACTCCCTGGCCCAGGTATCTTCCCGGTTCAGGTATCTGTCCAGAATATACCCGTAAGCCCCGGGATTCCATCCTGTTCCGTGGGTGCAGTATTTTTCAATTAGATCAGGGCGTTTTCTGAACCATGCATTATATTCAGAATTATGTCCGGAGCTCTCCGTTGGATAGTAGCCCAGATTGATAAACATGTCATTGCGCACCTGTTCCTCATTCCAGATCTCATCCTTTTTAAGCGCTTTCCGGATCAGGGGATAGGCATCCTGGCCGCGGTACAGGTATTTCAGATAAAATGCAGTATGGTTGATTCCCGCACATGTATATTCAATATCCTCCATGTCAGCGCCGATCCATCTGGCCAGCATGGCAGCCGTTCCCTGTACACTGTGGCACAGTCCGGTAACATTGATCCGGCTTTCACTTTGCATGTACCGGCACAGCATGGCCATGGGATTGGTATAATTAAGCACCACCGCATGGGGGCAATACTGTTCAATATCCCTGCATATGTCCAGCATCACAGGTGCTGTGCGCAGGAACCGGAACACACCTGCGGGACCTCTGGTATCCCCCACACAGATGTCCACACCATATTTTTTAGGAATCTCAATATCGGAACGCCATACATTAACACCTCCCTGAAGAATGGTGATCAACACTCCATCCGCATCCCTTAAAGCTTCCTTCCTATCCATGGTTGCAGTTATAGCCGCTGGATAGTTCCCCTTGCGCACCACTTTTTCAATCCCCTTTTTTGAGTACTCCAGACGCTTTTCATCAATGTCCATAAGACATATCTCTGCATTTCTGAAGGAATCAAATGTTAGTATATCCCTCACAAGGTCCCTGGTAAAACCAAGGGAACCGGCTCCAATAAAGGTGAATTTCTTTCTTTCCATCTGCTCTTTCTCTCCTTTTTGTTTTTGTATTGTTTCACTTATCATGTTCCAAGTAACTCAATGTCAACTTCCGGGATCAAACGCTCCACATCACTCATGTCTATAAAACCGGTCTGTTCCTGCAATGCATTTGCCACTGACACAGCGGATGCATACCGTATAAGGTGCTCCACCCCATACCCCCTGGCAATTCCCACCGCCAGACCAGCCATCATGGAATCACCGCATCCCACCGTATTAACAGATTCCACAGCAGGCACTCTAACCCTATATACCCCTTCATTACAAGCAATCACCGAACCATTCACTCCCAAAGATATCACCACGATCTCAACCTTCATGCGCCGCAGTTTTTTTGCTTCATGTATCACCTGTTCTTCTGTTTCCGGGCTGATTCCTGTGAGCGACTTGATCTCATCACCATTGGGCTTGATCAGATAGGGACCGGATTTCAGCGACTGCTTTAACATCTCCCCGCTGGTATCCAGGAGCACCTTTTTACCCCTTTTTTTTGCAATCTCAATGATGTCTGAATACAATTTGGGACTTACTCCCTTAGGAGCGCTTCCGGAAACTGTGATCACATCACACTGGGATGCCATGGTGTCCACATGATCCAAAAGCTGCTTCTGCTCCTCATCTGTGACAAACTCCCCTGGCTCCAGCAGTTCCGTCTGCCGGTGGGTCTCACAGTCAAACAGATTGATGCAGGAGCGGCTCTCTCCTTCTGTATGCACAAAAAACGGCGTGATTCCCTGGCGTTGGATCTCCTGTATGATATAATCACCTGCATGACCGCCCACAAAGCCGGTAGCCATGACATTCTCCCCCGCAAGTCTTGCCACCCTGGAAACATTGATACCCTTTCCTCCTGCCGTATATCTGCACTCCTTGACCCGGTTCACGTCCCCCATGGAAAACCTGTTTATGATATAACGTTTGTCAATTGCGGTATTTAATGTAACAGTTCCTATCATAGCGTTCCTTATGTCCTTTTCCTCAAGCCCGGTGCGTACAACCGCACACTTGGATCTTATTCCTCACAACCTGCTTTACCCGTTCAATCCCTGCCTCCCCCAGTTTCTTAGGATCATAAACATCAGGCTTTTCTTTCAGCAGTTTTTTTACTGCATCCGTGTATGCAACCCTTAGTTCTGTAGCAAAGTTTACTTTGCATATCCCCCGCTGTATGCATCCTCTTACCTCCTGGTCACTCAACCCAGAGGCACCGTGGAGCACCAGCGGAACTGTTACTCGGTTCCGGATCTCCCGGAGCCGGTCCTGGTCCAGAACAGGTGTCTCCTTATAAAAACCATGGGCAGTGCCGATTGCCACTGCAAGGGAATCAATCCCCGTCCTTTCCACAAACTCCCTGGCCTGCTCCGGATCCGTATACACATCACTTTCCGCTGTCAGTTCATCCTCCTTTCCTCCGACTTTCCCAAGTTCGGCTTCTACCGGTATATCATTGGGTCCTGCCATCTCCACTACCTTTCTTGTCAGCTCGATATTTTCTTCAAATGATTCATGGGATCCATCGATCATCAGGGACGTATATCCGTTTCTCAATGCCTGGGCCGCCAGGGCAAAACTATTCCCGTGATCCAGATGCAGGGCTGCCACCACCTGTCTTTTCCCTGCCTCCGCCGTGACCATTGCTGTAAAGGACAACAGGTTTCCATATTTGACAGTGGACGGGGTCGTCTGCAGGATTACCGGCGCCTCCAGTTCCTCTGCAATATCGATCACGGCTTTTACCATTTCCATATTTTCTACATTAAAGGCCCCCACTGCATATGATCCACGCTGTGCCCTTAACAGCATTTCCTTTGTTGTCACCAACGGCATTTTTTATACCTCCTTTTTTTGTAAAATCTCAGTTTTGTTATCCATATCATACAATTTATATCTTATATTTTCAACTTTTATTGGTATTTTCGCCCAATACATCAGTGGTATCTAACAATTAACAATACCACTTGCGCCACTGGTATTATTTTTCCATAAATTCCCCTGATTTATTGTTCTTTTCCAATTGCCCTATCCTAAAAAAAGTGATATAGTCATTTAAGTGAACATATTTTATTGAGATATACAAAAAGTTTTCTGACGTTTTATATATTACTTTAAAAATATACAGATTAGAGGAGAGGACCACCCCTTGAAGCACGACATTCCTTTATATATGAAACTTTATAATGAAATACTGGCTGCCATTGAATCTCTTGAATACAAAGAGAACTCCCAGCTTCCCTCTGAGCGCTATCTCAGCAACAAATACCATGTCAGCCGGACCACTGTACGCATGGCTTTAAACCGGCTGTCACAAGACGGATACATATATACGGTCCATGGAAACGCCTCGTTTGTCCAGCCCCAGGTATTTGAACAGCCTTTGAGCGGATTCTATTCCTTTACTGACGAACTAAAAAACGACAACATACTGATCCACAATGATCTGATCGATTACCAGGTCATCCAGCTGGACCATATGCTGGCCCAGAAACTGAATTACCCGGTTCAGAGTGCTTTTCACCGTCTGATCCGTCTCCGCTCTGCGCAGAATTATCCTCTGATGCTGGAAACCACCTATCTTCCCAAAGGGCGCTTCCATCAGCTGAACATAGAATTATTAAAAAACAAGGGATCCCTATATGAATATTTAAAAAGAAAATACGATTTCCACGTGGACCATGCCATTGAAACCTTCCGCCCCATCATGGCTGACCGCAAGGAAAGGGAATTGCTGCAGATTTCCAATTCAATTCCCTGCCAGCTTTTGGAGCGATACAGTTACGAGGAGGATTCCATTGCGGAATATACCTATTCGGTCATACGTGGGGACAAATATATATTCAGAGTAAACCTAAAATAACTGCTCTCCCCCAATCGAAAGACACTCTAGCCATTCCCCCCATGATCTGATATAATATGGACAACTATCATCTCTCGCCTGCCGCCATCCAGTATGCTGGCAGCATATTCCGCGATTCAGGCGTGCAACAGGAGGAATCATCCATGGTAACCATCAATGATGTGGCAAAACTGGCCGGTGTGTCCAGAGGTACTGTGTCCAATGTCATCAACCATGTCAAGGTCAGACCCGAATACCAGGAAAAGGTGGAACAGGCCATAAAGGACCTGGGGTATGTCCCCAACGCCTATGCCAGGAGCCTTAAATCCAACAGGACCCATACCGTGGCTCTCATTCTGCCCACCGTTTGGTTTCCTTTTTTTTCCAAACTAACCAATGATATGGAACAGGAGCTGCGCCGCCGGGGCTACAAGCTTCTGCTGTGCAATTCACAGAATGACTATCATCTGGAGCTGGAGTATGTTTCTATGGCAAAGGAAAACAAAGTGGATGGGATCCTGTCCATTACTTACAGCGATATTGCCCCCTATGTGGCGGATGCCAATATACCCATGGTGGCCATTGAACGCTATTTTAATGCCCATATTCCCTTTGTGAGCACCGACAATTTCCAGGGCGGCGTGATGGCTGCCCAGAAGCTCCTGGAACTGGGCTGCCGGCGGTTGGCTTTCATCGGCCGGCTTTCAGATAAAAACGGGGTCACCAAGCTGCGCCGGGATGGATTTGTAAGCTATTGCCAGGAAAATGACATCCCCTTTATAGAGTTATATTCGGAATCTGATTCCCAGGAATTCATTCTGGAGATCGACCGCTTTGTGGAGCAGGAATTTAAAAACAACACTCCATGGGACGGTGTGTTTACCGCGGCGGACCGGTATGCGGAATATATGATCGATTCCCTCCGTTCCCACAGCTGTCCGGCCGTGCCCGGCCATACCCTGCAGATCATTGGATTTGACGGTACCAAAAGTCACGCTAATGACCGGATCCGGATCTCCTCCATGCGCCAGCCTGTGGAAGACATAGCCGCCTATGCGGTGGACACCCTTTGCAGGCAGATCGCAGGCGAGGAAGTTGAATATTACAAACTGTTTCCCGTGACATTTATCCAGGGTAAGACCACTCGTATTTAGAGCGGTCTTATTTTTTTAATTTATCTCTTGGCAACTTGGAACGTTCCATGTATACTAAAACCAAGAAAATTTGGAACGTTCCAAGTTGCGCGCAATTAAACAATATGAAGCACCCCAACAATCATAAACCATCTGGAACCACTCAACAAAAAGGAGGATCTTACGTATGGATTACAGGAAAATGGCTTCCCAGCTTCTTCCCCTGATCGGAGGAAAGGAAAATGTATCCAAGGCTACCCACTGCGTTACACGTCTTCGCCTGATTCTGGCAGACAATACAAAGTATGACAAAAAGGCCCTGGAAGAACTGGACGGGGTAAAAGGGGTTTTCTTTAACAGCGGACAGCTGCAGATCATCTACGGGACTAAGACCGTGGACGCGGTCTATGAAGAATTCCTCATCATGACCGGATTGGGTGAGTCCACGGTGGCGGAGGTTAAAGAGGAGGGTACCGAGGATTTAAAGCCCCTTCAGAAAGCATTTAAAATCTTCAGTGATATCTTTGTTCCCATCATTCCGGCATTTGTGGGAGCAGCCATGATCGTGGGCATAAAATCCCTGCTTACAACAGCGGGTTTATTCGGACTGGAGGGTTCTCTGGCAGACCAGAGCAAACTGGTCGCGGACTTTGCCGCATGCCTGAACATCATTGCCGCAACCTTCACCTTCCTTCCGGTGCTGATCACCTATTCCGCAGTGAAGCGCTTTGGAGGCAACCCCATTCTGGGAATTGTACTTGGCTGTATCATGATCCATCCGGGGTTGATGGATGCCAACGCGGTTGCCGCGGGCGCTGTTCCCCAGTACTGGAGCCTTCTGGGCATACAGACTCCCATTGTTGGTTTCCAGGGCGGCGTATTCTCCGCCATTCTTGTCTCCTGGTTCCTTGCCAGGACGGAAAAGGTGCTGCAAAAGCATGTTCCCCAGGTGGTTTCCTTTATCGTGGTGCCATCCGTTACCCTTCTGATCTCAGGCCTTGCACTGTTCCTGGTATTCGGCCCCCTGGGCAATCTCATCGGACACGGACTGGGGATCGTCACAGATTTTCTTTATAACCGCTGCGGTATTGTGGGTGCATTTGCATTTGCCGCCCTGCTCCAGCCTCTGGTCATTACCGGAACCCATCATGCCATCCAGGGCATTGAGGCCAGCCTGGTGGCCAACACCGGGTTTAACTACATACAGCCCCTGTGGTCCGTATCCATCATAGCACAGGGCGGGGCTTGCATCGGCATGTACCTGCTGGCTAAAAAGCGCTCCAAAGACCGCGAGATCGCCATGTCCTCCTTTTTCCCAACCCTGTTTGGAGTGTCGGAGCCGGCAATCTTTGCAGTCAACATTAAGGACTCCATGATTCCCTTTATCTGCGCCATCACCGGCGCTGGAATCGGAGGCGCTGTGATGAAACTTCTGGACGTGAAAGCGATCGGCTTTGCCCTGACCGGACTTCCGGGGCTGACCATTGTCTACCCGCCTGTGCTGGCAGGATATATCATAGGAAACCTGGCTGCATTTGCACTCCCCATTGTCTTTATCCTGGTGTGTGCAAAAGCCGGAAAGCTGGGAAATAAACAGCCGTAACCGGCGGATCAAACAGAAAGGCGGAACAATCATGGAACTGAAGAACTTTGACAAATATACGGCCATATCCAGGGAACACATCCCATATCTGCGTGACCTGGCCGCAGCAGTTTCCCAAAGCCCTTACCGGCCCGTGGTCCATATCTGCCCTCCCTGCGGCCTGTTAAATGACCCCAATGGCCTGTGCTGGTATGAAGGCTGGTACCACGTGTTCTACCAGTGGTACCCCTTTGGGGCAAGCCACGGAATGAAGCACTGGGCCCATGTGAAATCCAGGGATCTGTCTGCCTGGGAATGGTGTGATGAGATCCTGATCCCCTCACAGCCCTATGAAAAAAACGGATGCTATTCCGGAAATGCCTTTGTCAGCCCCGAGGACGGAAACTGTTACCTGTTCTATACTGCAAACTATAAAACAGAAAAAGGCCGGATCCCTAAACAGGCCGCCGCCATTATGAAACCTGACGGAACCATCTCAAAGTGCAGTAGAAATCCATTGATCGATGGCGCCCCGTCAGGCATGGGCGGTGACATCCGCGACCCCTTTGTATTTGAACAAAACGGCCGTTACTATATGATGCTGGGGGCCACGGACCCAAAAGGGAAAGGACAGCTGATCCTGTACTCAGGCTCCACGCTTCTGGAGTGGGATTATCTGGGGATTGTTCGGATTACAGAAAAGGGAAAGGAACTGAACCTTGGAACCATGGTGGAATGCCCCGGATTTATAAAGTCTGATGGATATGATGTGCTGATGATCTCACTGATCGGCCTTCCCCCCCAGGGAGACAGGTATCTCAATCAGTTTACTTCCCTTGCCCTTACAGGCAGACTGGATCTGGAACACATGGAATTTCGTGCAGAGCGCACTCAGGAGACGGACTGTGGTTTTGATTTCTATGCGCCCCAGCCGTTTTATGGAAAGGATAAAACGCCCATGGTATTTGGCTGGTTGGGGTGCGGGGAGCAGAAGCTTCCCGAGGACAGATACCACTGGCGCCATGGCCTGACCCTGCCCCGCTTATTGCAGGTCAGACAGGGGCAGCTGTATACTCCTCCCTGCCCTGAAGTCCTGCCCGCATTTGGCACTCCCATCCAGGTCCCGCCCCACCCAACTCCCTATTCAAACCCAAAAATTCCGGTGTGCCTTAACTGGTCGTTTGAAGATGACGGCCTTCCCCATGTCCTGCAAGTGGGAAGCAGTGAGGATTTCTGGTCCCTCACAGTGGACATGGCCCAGCGCAGCATCACCTGGGACCGAAGCAGTCTGAAGATCCCGGTAGACCCGGCTTACGGTTCCCTGCGCCGGTGCACCTTTGCTCCCTGCAGCCCCATGGAACTCCTGATCTGCCTGGACAACACCTTTGTGGAAATCTACGCAAATAACGGCGAGCGCGTCCTAAGCGGCAGGACCTACGAAGCCGGATCAGACGAAATCCCTGCTATTTGACCTCATCCTTATACCGGATATCATTAAACATCAGATGAAAATACATGGCCTGCTGGGCGTCCACGGGCCGGCGGTCACGGATGGCTTCAAATATCCTCCGGTGGGCTTCCCTGGTATTTTCATACTCTGTTTCCCGGACAGAACCTGCAAACACCTGGACTCCGTCCGTGATCACGGGAACCAGGTTGGTCATGACCAGATTATGGCTGCAGCCCGCGATCATGGCATGGAACTGGGAATCCTTTTCTGAATAATCTTCCCGTTTTTCCATGCACTCCTCCAATTCAAGCAGCACAGCTTCCAGGGCAAGAACATCCTCCGGAGTGGCATTCTGGGCAGCCAGGGCAGCTATGGGCGGCTCCAGCATGACACGGATCTGGATCAGGTCCTCGGTCAGCTTTCTTCTGTCCTCAATCATGGAAAATCCCAGGGGGTCATCCGCGACCCCATTCTTATCTGATATAAAGGTGCCGGAACCCTGGCGTATGGTGACAATATTCCTGGACATCAGGATGCGCAAGGCCTCCCGCACCGTATTCCGTCCCACTCCCAGAAGTTCCACCAGCTCCGCTTCCGTGGGCAGCTTATCTCCGGCCGTATAGCCTTTTTCCTGTATCATTCCCAGAAGTTTCTGGGCAGCGATCTCTCCCAGGGTCTGTTTTTCCATCTTGTCCTCCTTATGCTTTCCATTCACCTGATACCGGCCCTTAAGTTCCGATCCGGACATCTAAATTCCGAATCCGGCCCCTAATTTTCCTCCCAGGCCCACCTATACCCGCACGATCCTGTACCCCGCCGCTTTGGAAAGGCGGTTCATGATCGCCTGGCCCAGGTGGTCCTCCGTAAAGCTTTCGGAAAATATGAAATCCACCTTTAAATCGTCAAATTCCCTGAGAACCGCATACAGGTTATGGGCCACAGACGCCTGGCTCCTTCTGGCTCCAATGCTTCTGACCAGTCCGCGGGGGTATTCCGATGCTGATTCATCCGTACAGATAATGCCCACGCGAAAGCCAAGGGAACATTTTTCTTCCGCCAGCTTCCTGACCGTTTCCACCATACGCATCACCTGGTCCTGATCCATGGCCATGCCCTCCGGCTCCACCAGCGTAAGATCCGCCTTGGGCGCATAGTGCTTATATTTCATGCCCGGAGCCTTGGGGCGCACCCCCGGCGACATGGGGCCCAGGATAGCCGGGTCAATGGTTACCTCTCCCAGCACTTCCCTGAGCATCTCCATGGTGATGGCGCCCGGGCGCAGTACAGCAGGCACCGGTGACGACACATCCACGATAGTGGACTCCACCCCGATCCCCACAGGCCCGCCGTCAATGATCATTTCAATCCGCCCGTTCATGTCCTGCCACACATGATCCGCCGTGGTGGGGCTGGGACGCCCTGATGTATTTGCGCTGGGAGCTGCTATGGGAACCCCGGCCAGGGCTATGAGCCGGTTGGCGATGGGGTCATCGGGCATTCGCACAGCCACGGTATCCAGACCTCCCGTTGTTCCATAGGGAACCTTGCTGCTCTTTGGAAAGATCATGGTAAGAGGGCCGGGCCAGAATGCTTCCATCAGCCTCCTACCCGCTTCAGGGATCTCCTTTACCAGGGGTTCCAGTTCCTCTGCACACGAAATATGGGCGATCAATGGATTGTCACATGGCCGCCCCTTTGCAGCATAGATCTTCTTTGCAGCGTCCTCATCCAGGGCATTGCCCCCCAGTCCATACACGGTCTCCGTGGGAAATGCCACAAGGCCGCCCTCCCGAAGGACCTGCGCCGCCGCTGACAGTTCCTCATCTTTTATATTCTCTCTATCCTTGATTATGATCCGTTTTGTCTCCATCACTTACCTCAGTATCCCATCTGTCTCTTTTTAGGCACAAAAACGCCGGTGCTCAATTTATTTTAGCACCGGCAGCTTTGAATGTAAAGTTCAGACATCAGAACCATTCACACGTCTTACGATCTCCCCAACATATTGGGATGCCTGTTCCCACTGGTTATTCTTCACATACTCTTTTGGCATCAGGTTGCTTCCGATCCCCACTCCTATGAACCCATTGTTTAGAAAGCATTCAATATTGTCCGCGGTCACGCCCCCAACAGCCACATACTCCGTGCCGTCAAACGGCCCCTTCAGGCTCTTGATATAGGAGGACGGCATATCCCCTGCGGGAAACAGCTTCATAATAGGGTATCCATATTCCAGGCACACGGCCACATCCGTTGGGGTGAGTACCCCCGGCAAAAGCGGGATATCGTACTTGCGGCAGAATTCCATGGTTCCCACCGTGGCGGAGGGCGTAAGGAAGAACTGGGCCCCTGCCTCCCATGCCATTCGGCAGCGCTCCGGCGTTGTCACTGTGCCGGCTCCCACATAGACCTGACCGCCGAACCGCTCTCTCATGATCTCGATCTGGCGGACTGCGCTGTCTGAATTCATGGCCACCTCAAACATGCGGACGCCTCCGCGGTACACTGCCTCGGCGTAATCCAGCGTTTTTTCCAAGGGTATGTTCCTCATAATCGCACAGATCTTATTATGTTCCAATATTTTCTTCATCTCCTGCTCCTTTCCCTGCAGCCCCCTGCCCTCAGTGGACAAGGGGACACACGGTTTTGCCCTTGTCCACTGAGGGTATGAATATTTTATGTTTCTATCCAAAAGACATTCCGCTGCCGGTCCGTCTTACCTGTAGACCATGGTGTTCCCCTTGACCGCCGCCTCCATCTGTTCCTGGGAGGGATACCCTTCCGTATCCCCATAGGTCTCAGTGGCAAGGGCCCCTGCCACGGCTCCCATACTGCCGCATTCCCTTATATCTTTTCCTTCCAGAATACCGCACAGGAATGCGGCATTAAACGCATCTCCGGCTCCCACCGGATCAACACAGCTGCATGGAAAGGCCGGGATCCGGACCAGGCCATCGCGGTCCCTCCGGGTGTTCTCAAGACTTCCCACATACGCTCCCTTTGCTCCGTCCTTTACAGCCACATATTCAGCCAGCCCCTTGTCAAACAGATGATCCATGATCTCTGACGGTTCTGCGGTGCCAAGGAGCGCCTGGGCCTCATCCGCACCCAGAAGCACGATCTGTGCTTTCATCATCATATCCCGGAGCATTGGCGCAAAGTCCTTATCGCCCCACAGCTTCCTGCGGATATTGGGGTCAAAACTGATCATCTGTCCATGCTTTACAGCCAGGTCCATGGCTGCCTCCACCATCTCCCGGCAGTTTGTTCCAAGGACCGGGGTGATCCCCGTGAGATGAAGGATCCTGGCACTGGACAGATATGATTCATCCAGCAGATCCGGGCCCATGAAACTGGCTGCGGAATGTTCCCTGTAATAAAACACAGAGGTTTCTGAAGCATTTCTCACCTGCTTAAACATGATACCGGTTCTGTGTTCCGGGTCAAATACCACTCTGCTGGTATCCACACCCTCCGCCCTTATGCTGTTTCTCACAAACTCACCGAACTCATCTTTTCCAAGACTGCTGACCCAGCCCGCGCTGTGCCCCAGTTTGCAGACGCCGATGGCCAGGTTGCTCTCCGCGCCGGCGATCCGCATCCGGTAATTGCTGACATACCGCAAAAATCCCGTGGACTCAGGCGTAAATGCAGCCATGGTCTCGCCAATTGTAATAATCTCCGGCATATGTCTCTCCTTGTCTGATAATATAAAGATTCCCATCTCATATGGATGTTACCCCCTGGTGATACGAAGGTTCCTTCCGCAAAATTCTCCCAGGGGCTTTCCATCCCGCAGCACCACGTTTCCATTTACCATGCACACCGCCAGCCCCTCTGCCATCCTGGCCGGCTGGGAGAAGGTGGCATTGTCGCGGAAATGCTCCGGGTCAAACACATTGATATCAGCAAAGCAGCCTTCCTCCAGGCGGCCTCTTCCCTCAAGCTTCATCCGCCTCGCAGGCATGGAGGTCATCTTCATCACCGCCTCCTCCATGGTGTAGATCCCCCGCTCCCTCACGTATTCCCTGATGATCTTTGGAAATGCTCCATACATCCTGGGATGGGGCGTGTTGGTATCCGCGTAAATGGAATCCGATATAACTACAGAATAGGGCAGCTTTGCCACTGTGTCAATATCTTCCTGGCACATACTCATATTAATAATGGCCGTTCTTCCGTCCTCATCATGCATCAGGTATGCCGCGCAGTCCGCCGGATCCTCAAATCCAAAGTCCCGGGCCGCCTCCGTCACTGTTTTGCCGAGAAATTTTTCATTGTGCTTCCTTACCACTCCGGATATCAGGATCCTGTCCCACCCCAAGGTAATGGCAAAATTATCCCAGTCATCATAGGGCACGCTGCAGGCATCCCTGAACTCCCTTATGCCCTCCGGCGTTCCCATGCGCTTTAAGGCATTTCCCATGTCTCCCTTTACATACACCGGGGGAACCATGGTGGTCAGGGCTGTGGATCCTCCCTCGTAGGGATAAAAGTCGCAGGTCACATCCTGTCCCGCTGCCCTGGCTTCCTCTATGAGAGCAATAGCCCTGTGGATCTCCCTCTTCCAGTTGGCCATGCCGCAGGATTTAAAATGGCTGATCTCCACCGCGCATCCGGCCTTTTTCCCAATCTCTATGATCTCCCTGACACTGTCCACCATGCTGTCGCCCTCTCCGCGGATATGGGCGGTGACAACACCTCCATAGCGCCCAACGGGTTCCAGCAGCCCGGCAAACTCATCCGCTGTACTGTAACACTCAGGCAGGTACATAATACCCACGGATACACCGGCCGCCCCCTCTTTCATGGCGTCCTCCACCAATGCCCTGGCCGCCTCCATCTCCTCCCGGGTATAGGGGGTGTCTGCAAACCCCTTGACCGTTATCTTCACCGCACCGGTGCCGATCATGGAGGCAAAGTTGACAGGAAGCTTTATGTGATCCAGGGCTTCCATGTAATCATGGTAGGTGTGTATCCGGTTATCTGTAATGGGCCCCAGCACAGGCTCGTCAAACTCGTACATCTCCCTGGCCCGGTCGGGGTCAGAGCTGGCAGGCGTCATGGAAATGCCGCAGTTTCCCACCACGGTGGTTGTGATTCCCTGGGACAGGAGCACATCCCCAAACTCCCTGCTGTTAAACGGTTTTGCATCACAGTGCCTGTGTATATCAATGAACCCCGGAGTTACCGCCATGCCCTTTGCATCGATCACCTGGTCCGCACGCTCTTCCTCCATATGGGGTCCTATTTTCCTTATCCTGTCATTCTCTATATATAAATCTGTCCTGGCCGGTGTATTTCCCAGTCCGTCATATACCAGCCCGTCTTTGATCAAAACAGATCCCATTCTCTGTTTCCCCGCTTTCTTTTGCCCCTTTTGGCTATTGGGGCTCGTTCAGATAATTGTAAACAGTAAAACGGGAGATACCAAGGAAGTCCGCAACCTTCTCAGCCGACTTCTTAATAAGGAAGGCGCCTTTCTCATCCAGATAGCGGACCACCGCTACCTTGTCCTCCTTTGTCAGCATGGACAGCTGCTTTCCGGTACTCTGCACTGCATCCTGCATCATCAGATCCAGCAGCTCGTCCACATTGCTGGTAAATACCTCCTTGGTGTTGGTCTCAGCCCCATGGCCGCCGAGGGCCCTCATGGCTGCTTCCCCTATCAAAAGGCCTGTAATATCGAGGTTGATGCAAAGGCTTCCCTCCACCCTGCCGTCCTCGCCCCTGAAATACTTGCTGGAGGTACGCAGGGTCCTTCCGTCCTTGGTATAGTTGATATAACCATACTGGTCCTCAGGCATGGCTGTGCCCCGCAGGATTTCCAGACCTGCATTGGTTCCTCCCCCGCCGATCTCCCGCCCTGTCACATGGCCGTTGTAGATTGCCACAATGGTCTGGTCATACGGCAGAGTAAGGTCGTGAAGCACCACCTCGCAGTTAGGTCCGAACTGACAGGATATACACCTTGCAATACTGTCAAGCACCTCAAAATTATCTTTTACAAACCCCATGAATCGGTCTCCCTTCAAGCCCTTATTTTTCAGCTCCTCTTGATTCAAATACAAGAGCAAGTCTTTCTTCTTCGGACATTTCTTCTTTCTTTGTGCACAAAGAGACAATCACTTCCGCTGCCAGGGCAACTAAGGTTGCAGGAATAGCAGGTCCTGTGAAAATACCTGCCACCGCACTGGAAAATGCAGGTACCGCCAGATACAGGACACCGAATACGGTCCCGACTCCCACTGATGCCAGTCCGCCCTGCCAGGTGGAGCGTTTCCAGCACGCGCCCAGAAGCATGGCGATGGATACGCCGGGAATAATGGAGCCGATCACATTGCTGATATAACTCATAACATCCTTGGCAAACAGCGTTGCAAAAAAGGCTAACAGCAGGGTGGCCACGGTTGCGATTCTGGACCACCGGCCCACCTTTTCATCATCCAGCTGCTTTCCGGTTATGATGGGATAAATGTCCTGGATCAGGATCGTAACCCCGGCAATGGCATCGGAGTCACCGGATGACATGGTTGCAGAAAGTCCGGAAATCATGAACATCAGGCCCAGCATGGGTCCCAGCACCACGGTAGCGATATAAGTAAATGCAAAGTCCGGCTTTTCAAGCACTGCCTGGGCTCCTGTATTGGTTGCGATTGTAAATGCCGCCATACCAATAATAGCAGGAAGCAGTGAGAAAATCAACAGCAGCCAGCCGGAAAGGCTCAAGGCCCGAATGGCGGTCTTATCATCCTTGGCCGTATAGATACGCATACGGTAAGTGGGTGTTCCCAGACAGGGGATGGCAATGGAAAACATCAGTGAGAACAGCGCCATGGCTCCCATGGAGTCGATTCCATAAAAGCTTAAATTCCCTGCCTTTCCCGCAGCTGTAATGGTGTCCGTGATAGTCCCCCAGCCGCCCGCCATGGGAATGGAAATAGCCGTGATCGCTATGAACCCGAAAACCAGTATGGTCAGCTGTATCAGATCCGTCCACACCACGGCCAGATAACCGCCGATGATAACATAGATTCCAAATGCCAGCACGGCCACCATCTTGGAGGTGGTCAGGTCCATTCCGGTTACATAGCTCAGGTAAGTGGCGCCGCCGTTGATATGGTTGCCAAGCCATACCACCTCAATAATGTACATCATAAAGCTCATGACAGCCTTTACCATCCTGTTTCCATTGTAATGGAACTGAGCCTCCTCCGCCATGGTCATCAGGTTCTTGGCCCTGAGCTTGGACTTCTTGGCCACCAGTACCAATGCCAGGATGCCCAGGGCAGCGCCCATCCCATAGGCGGAACCGCCAAAACCGTTCTTAAATCCGTTGGCCGTTGCGCCAATGGACGAACCTGTTCCGATCAGGGTCGCGCCCATGGTTGCAAAGATCAGGTACATGGGCATCTTGCCTCCGCCTGTGAGGTAATCCTTTCCTTTGGATTTGCCTCTGCTGCAGATAATGCCTACCACGATCATTAAAAGCACATACAGCATGAATCCAACAATAAAAAATGTAGCATGGGTCTTTGTTAACATACTCTTCCTCCTTAAGTTAAATGATGAGTAACATCCAGTGCCTGAAGGCACTTAAAACATTGTTGAACCCGTCTCTGAATTCTGCCAAAATTTTGAACAGTTCAACAATTTGTTTAATTTTATTGTAATGAGTATTCAACAAATTGTCAATATGCTTTTTTATTTTTTTGTGCATATTTATCTCTATTTCATTATATTTCAAATTTTTGTTGATATTTTTTGCAAATATTGTGTTGCGAATTTCAACAGTTTGTGTTATAACCATAATGAACAGTGTTTCTGATTCTGCCGCAATCCGTGTGCCTCAACCGACAGTGACTCGTCTGATTCGTCTAAATCGTCTGATGGCCGCGAGCAAATAAAGGAGGTTGTTATGGAGCAAAAATATCTGTTTGAAGAATCCAAAGATGTGATCACGCCGGCTCTTGTCTACTACCTGGATATCATCAGGGAGAATATCAAAAAAGCAGTCAGCCTGGCTGGCGGCCCTGAGAACTTGTGGCCCCATGTAAAAACACATAAGATGGCGCAGATGGTCCGCCTGCAGATGAGCGCGGGCATTACACGTTTTAAGTGTGCAACCATAGCGGAGGCCGAAATGGCCGCCAGCTGCGGGGCTGGTGATGTGCTGGTGGCCTACCCGTTGGTTGGTCCCAATATCAGACGTTTTCTTAACTTAACCATGGCATATCCCCAGGTACGGTTTTGGGCCGTGGGAGATGACGCCGGACAGGTTCATGCCCTGGGACAGGTATTTAAGGAATCCGGCTCCGTGGCGCGTCTTCTGGTGGATGTGAACCTGGGAATGAACCGCACCGGGGTAGCCATCCCTGACACAGAAGAATTTTTCAACCGGTGCGCTTCTATGGAGGGCATTTCCATGATGGGCCTCCACTGCTACGATGGTCACCGCACCGAGCAGGAGTTTAACCTGCGCAAACAGCATGCGGATGTAAGCGCCTCACAGATCCGTGAAGTATGCGCCCATATAAGCGACAGGGGATACTCCTGCCATACTCTGGTGCTGGGCGGATCCCCCTCCATGCCTTGCTATGCGGACTTTCCCAAGTCACCATATCATGCCTATTTTTCACCCGGCACCTATTTTATCAATGATTATGGATATAGTAAGAAATATCCCGACCTGCCCTTTACTCCGGGAGCGGCCGTGCTCACAAGAGTTGTCAGCTGCCCTGTGAAAGGCCATTTTACCCTGGATCTGGGATACAAAGGGATTGCCTCCGACCCGGAAGGAACCCGGGGCATCATCGCAGGTATGGATCATGTCCAGGAATTATTCCAGAGCGAGGAACACTGGGCCTTTGCCATGGAACCCGGCTATGAGGACCAGTGCCCCCAGGTGGGAGATGAGTTTTTTGTGGTGCCCACCCATATCTGTCCCACCAGCGCCCTATACCCGTCTGTTCCCGTGGTTGAAAATGGACATATGGCTGATACATGGGAAGTCACGGCAAGAAACCGCAAGATCACTTATTAACATGTGTTTGAGAAAAATTTAAGATAAGAAAGGAATTACGATCATGGCAAACGTATATGATAAAATAAAAGAAAAAGGCATCACCCTTCCTGCGCCTCCTCCAAAAGGCGGAGTCTACACACCTGTCCGCGAATTTGGAACCAACTTATTATACTGTTCAGGCTGCGGTCCTGATCTAGGCGGCAGCACGGTCATTGGCAAATTAGGCAGGGACCTGACCGTGGAAGAAGGACAAAAAGCAGCTTACAACTGTGCGCTGAACCTTCTGGCTAATATTGAAGCAAAGATCGGCGACCTGAACAAGATCAAGCGCTTTGTCAAAGTCCTGGCTTTTGTAAACAGCGCAGATGACTTTGTCCAGCAGCCCCAGGTTGTGAACGGTGCTTCCAGCCTGCTGGTAGAGCTCTTTGGCGAGGAGATCGGCTGCCCCGCACGTTCCGCCATCGGGACCAATGCACTGCCGGGCGGCATTGCCTGCGAGATCGAGGTGCTGCTGGAGGTTGAGGCATAGAGTGTATTTCATCCGATAACAGAATATAATATCTTTGGAACTTTATCCTTGTAATGTGTATTGGATTTCAACAAAAAAGCCTTTGGCCGTACATGTTCATTAAATGTTATATTATGCAAACACCGCTACCTCCCAAAGGGCTTCTTCCAATGAATGGCATCCACCCCGCATTCCTTCATGCATTCCCCGCACTGGATGCATTCCATGTCCCCCACATGCCTGACATCCATCTTACAGGTGTGCACGCACAGTTTGCAGTCCGTACACACGTCATGGTCCACCTTCACTCCCAGCAGGGCTACCGGGGCAAAGAGGGAATAGACCGCGCCCAGGGGACATAGGAACCGGCAAAAGCTCCTGTACAGGAAACAAGCGCTGAGCAGGATCACAGCCAACACCAGCACCTTCCAGGAAAACAGGGCGCCGGCCAGGCTGCCCAGGGATTCATCCAGAAGGACCAGGGGGATGCCGCCTTCCAGTGTCCCTGCAGGACATATGTATTTACAAAATGCAGGGACCGGAACCCTGGTCGCCGCTTTTAGGGCAATGGGCAGCACGATCACAAACACAGCCAGGACCGCATATTTAACCTTGGACAGCGCCATGGTAAACCTGTTCTTCTTTATCTTGGGCAGAGGGATCTTATAAAGCAGTTCCTGCAAAAACCCAAAGGGACACAAAAAGCCGCAGATGGTCCTGCCCAGCGTGACGCCAAAAAGCAGCAGGGTTCCCAGAATATAAAAGGGCAGCTTCCTGTCCATGGCTGCCAGGGAATTCTGAAGGGTCCCCAGGGGACAGGAGCCAATAGCCCCCGGACATGAGTAGCAGTTCAGCCCCGGAACGCACAGGCCCTTCCGTTTACCCTTATAGATCGATACCTCAGCAAATCCCCTGAGGTTCAGATTATATATCAGTGCCGCACATAACTGTATGAGACGCCGTTTCATCTTTCCCTCCGATCCAGACCCCCACCTCTTCTGGTAGTGAATCATAATATGTTTTTCTTGGCAGGGGTCCTACATCTCCTTCCAATATAAAGCCTCCGGCGGACTGCAGAGGCGTACTTCAAATCACTCATTCCCTCACCCGATCCCGATACATTCCAGGCACACCCGGACCGCTTTCTGAAAAGCGTCACGGTAACCTCCCTGGGCCACCCCTATACACAGGAATACCACTCCCAGGATGAGGAGAGCTGCAGCGGCCTTATTCTGTCTTGTCATAACCCCAGGGCCTCCTTATAGCGCTCATACATGGTATCCGCATCCACTGCCCCTGAGGAGACATGGGTCACCTTTCCGTTCCCATCGATCACCACCGTGTAGGGGATCGAGTTGGTGGGATAAAGCATGGATACCTGGTATTCTTCATCCAGTGCAATGGGAAAGGTATAGCCATTGGCATCGGCAAAATCCTTGATCGTATCAGCATCCTCCCCGCAGTTCACTGCAAGGATGCCGATCTCATCCCCGTAATTCTCCTTCAGGCGCTCGAAGGCAGGCATTTCCTTGACACAGGGACCGCACCAGGTAGCCCAGAAGTTGATGATCACAGGCTTTCCCTTAAAATCGGAAAGGGTGACCGTGGAACCGTCAATGAGTTCAGCAGTAAAATCAGGGGCTTTATTACCGGATTTTAAGGGTTTCCCCGGCTGTGGCTCGATTCCGGCATCCCCTTCTCCCGCTGCCTGGTCATCCGCCTGTGACGTCCCTATGCCATCCCCAGCCTGTGACGCCCCAGCCTCAGCTACTGTCTGGGCATCTGTCTGCGCTCCTGTCTGGGCATCTGTCTGCGCCTTTGTCTCTGTCCCCTCCGCCGAGGTCTGCGCCTTTGTCTCCTGAACAGAGCCTGACGGACTGCAGCCCGCGGTCTGAAGGGCCAGGCACAGGATGAGCCCTATGGCGGCACCTGTCCTGATCACGGATCTTTTATGTACTGTAAAATGTTGTAATTTCATTCTGATTCCTCCCATCTGGTTGAACGTACGCTCGTCCCCTCCCCATCCCCATCTCTCCAGAAGATCTGATGAGCGGAAGAGTCCGGGAGTACACTTGACAAAAGAGTCCGGCATGCCGGGCTCTCCCACAGTTAACGAATAATCCCAGGACGAGGCATATCTGCCACTTCCTGGGATTAACTCTAACATAATTATTATCTTCTGTCCACCCGGGCCGGAGGGCATTTTCATAAAAGTTTCATAAACCGATCACACAGATGGTCCGGCCGCCCCATCCGGTCTTACACCTCATCCACCACAGGAACCACTTCCCTCTCGCTGTAGTGGTGGGCTTCTTCAAGCATCATATCCTTAACCTTCATAAGCCTTGTCTGGGAACTGCGCTCATTTTCATCCAGCTTCATTGTGATATAGCGGATGTTCTGCTGGGTCTCGGGAATCATTACATGTTCCAGAGCATTTACACGGCGGCGGGTCTTCTCGATCTCCGCTGCCATGAGCTGGCAGGATTTCTCACACTCAGCCAGGCGCAGCATATCCGGCAAAAGATCTGCCAGGCTCTTTACCGCATCATCCAGATCACTGGAGGTAAAGGCAAATCCATAGGAGTAGATGTCATTGGGGTCTGACGTCCTGGTCTTATATTTAAACACCGGGATCTCCACACTCATGACGTTCCTTGTCTCAGATTCCAGATAAACCTCCTGCTTGGGGGCCATCAGGGCCACATTCAGGGCTTCATCCGTCATACCGGAGCGGGCCAGCACAAAATTCTGGTTGGCCGCAGCGATCCCTGCCTCCACCTTTTCACGAAGAGCTTTGTTCTCACGCACCAGGTCCAGGAACTGACGCATCAATTCATCCCGCTTATCCTTTAAGAGCTTATGTCCCCTGATGGCTGTGGCCAGCTTTTTCTTGAGACGAGTAAGCTCCATACGGGTGGGATTCACATGTTTTGCACCCATGTTATGTCAACTTCCTTTCTGACTGCTGGTTATTTTGCATCATAGTAAAGGTCAAGGAATTTGTCCTTAATACGTTTCAGCTCGCTCCTTGGAAGGATGCGCAGCAGCTTCCAGCCGATCTCCATGGTCTCTTCGATCTCACGGTCCGCATAGTAGCCCTGGGATACATACTCCTTCTCAAACTCATCTGCAAACTTGGCGTACAGCTTATCCATATCAGTCAGAGCCGCCTCGCCCAGGATTACCATCAGTTCCTTGGCATCCTTACCACGGGCATAGGCTGCAAACAGCTGGTTCATAACATCGGCATGGTCTGCCCTTGTCTTGCCCTCGCCGATACCCTTATCCTTCAGACGGGACAGGGACGGAAGCACATCGATGGGCGGTGTCACGTTCTTGCGGTACAGTTCACGGCTAAGGATGATCTGGCCCTCGGTGATATAACCTGTAAGGTCAGGGATCGGGTGGGTCTTGTCATCCTCAGGCATGGTCAGGATCGGGATCATGGTGATGGAACCGGTCTTGCCCTTCTGGCGTCCTGCTCTCTCATAAAGGGAAGCCAGGTCGGTATACATATATCCGGGATAACCGCGGCGTCCGGGAACTTCCTTACGGGCTGCGGAGATCTCACGGAGTGAGTCTGCGTAGTTTGTAATATCGGTGAGAATGACAAGCACGTGCATGTTCTTCTCAAATGCCAGGTACTCTGCAGCTGTCAGGGCCATACGCGGTGTTGCGATACGCTCTACGGCAGGGTCATTGGCCAGGTTGATGAACATGACGCTTCGGTCAATCGCACCTGTCTCACGGAAGCTCTCCATGAAGAAGTTTGCCTCCTCAAAGGTGATGCCCATGGCGGCGAACACAACGGCAAATGGCTCATCAGTGCCGCGCACCTTTGCCTGACGTGCGATCTGAGCCGCCAGGTTGGCATGGGGAAGACCGGATGCAGAGAAAATGGGCAGTTTCTGTCCACGTACCAGGGTGTTCAGCCCATCGATGGCGGAAACGCCGGTCTGGATAAACTCCTCAGGATAGCTTCTGGCTGCCGGGTTCATGGGCAGGCCGTTGATATCCATACGCTTTTCTGGCAGGATGTCGGGACCGCCGTCAATGGGCTTGCCCATGCCGTCAAACATACGGCTTAACATATCCTCGGACACACCCAGCTCCATGGTACGTCCTAAGAAACGCACCTTACTTGAATCCAGGTTGATACCCGTGGCTGCCTCATACAGCTGTACCATGGCATTGCCGCCATCGATCTCCAGAACCTTGCAGCGGCGTCTTTCGCCGTTAGCCAGTTCGATCTCTCCCATCTCATCGTAGGTTACTCCCTGTACGCCGCGGACCAGCATAATAGGACCTGCTACCTCTTCTATTGTTCTATATTCCTTGGGCATTAGAAGTCCTCCTTTCTGCTCAGCTCATCGTTGATCTCATTCTCCAGGGTCTTGATGACATCTGCGTAAACCTTATCCAGATCCGGTTCCTCGGTGTATTTGAAACGGCCGATCGCCTCACGGACAGGAAGGCTTACCAGGCGCTCGATATTCACGCCCTTGCCCAGAGCATCCTGAGACTGGTCATAATAAGCCATCATCAGCTTCATCATCATATGCTGCTTCTTTAAGGATGTAAATGTATCAATCTCATGGAAGGCATTCTGATGCAGGAAGTCCTCACGGATGGAACGGGCTGCTTCCAGTTTCAGACGGTCCGGGGCGGACAGTGCGTCCATACCAACCAGCTGCACAATCTCGTTCAATTCCGACTCCTCCTGGAGCAGACGCATCAGACGTGAGCGCAGTTCGGTCCAGTCGCTCTCCACCTCTGCATTAAACCATTTTTCCATGGTGTCCACATATAGGGAGTAGCTGGTAAGCCAGTTAATGGCCGGGAAATGTCTCTTGTATGCCAGGTCGGCATCCAGGGACCAGAATACTTTTACAATACGCAGGGTTGCCTGAGTAACAGGCTCGGAAATATCGCCGCCTGCAGGGGATACGGCACCGATTACGGAGAGGGCGCCTTCTCTGTTGTCACTGCCCAGGGAGATCACCCGGCCGGCACGCTCGTAGAACTGCGCCAGACGTGAACCCAGGTATGCAGGGTAACCTTCCTCACCTGGCATTTCCTCCAGACGTCCTGACATCTCACGGAGAGCCTCGGCCCAACGTGATGTGGAGTCTGCCATCAGGGCCACGGAATAGCCCATGTCACGGAAATACTCGGCAATGGTGATACCTGTATAAATAGATGCCTCACGTGCCGCAACGGGCATATCCGAGGTATTTGCGATCAGAACGGTACGCTCCATCAGAGACTTTCCGGTCTTTGGATCCTTCAGCTCCGGGAACTCGTTCAGAACATCGGTCATCTCGTTGCCGCGCTCGCCGCAGCCGATATAGACCACGATGTCCGCGTCAGCCCACTTAGCCAGCTGATGCTGAACCACTGTCTTACCTGAACCAAATGGTCCGGGAACAGCCGCAACACCGCCCTTGGCAATGGGGAAAAGGCAGTCGATAACCCTCTGCCCTGTTACAAGAGGCATATCAGGAGACAGCTTTCTCTGGTAAGGACGGCCCTTACGTACAGGCCACTTCTGCATCAGGGTCACCGGATGCTCCTGTCCCTTTTCATCAGTCACAACCGCCACCGTGTCGGTTACGGTGAACTCGCCGCCGCTTATATAGGTCAGAGTTCCCTGGATCCCCACAGGGATCATGATCTTCTGCACCACTACATCGGTTTCCTGTACCGTACCGATGATATCGCCGCCGCCCACCTTGTCACCCTGGGCCACGGTTGGCTCAAAGGTCCATTTTTTCTCGCGCTTCAGGGAAGGTACCTCGACACCGCGGTTCAGCAGGTTTCCCCCTGTCTTTTCCATAATGGCGTCCAGAGGACGCTGGATACCGTCATATATACTTCCGATCAGGCCAGGCCCAAGCTCCACGCTCATGGGCACGCCTGTGGATTCCACCGGCTCACCAGGTCCAAGTCCGGAGGTTTCTTCGTAAACCTGAACGGAAGCCTTATCGCCATGAATCTCTATGATTTCACCAATCAAACGCTGGTCGCTAACGCGAACAACATCGAACATGTTGGCGTCGCGCATGCCCTCTGCAATAACCAGAGGACCGGCTACTTTTTTAATTACGCCTTTGCTCATCTTTTACCTCCTCAGTTATGAGCACTACTGCCCATTAAATATAATGTCAGAGCCAACTGCCTGCTCCACTGACTTTTTAACTGCCATAATCCCCTTGCCCGTATTGCCGGACACGCCGGGAATCAGTATAATGGCCGGAAGGTCAGCTTCACGGAAGCGGTCAATCTCCGGTTCAACCTGGGCTGCCAGGGCTTCTGTGATGTAGATCACCGCATATCCGCTCTCTGCCAGATCCCTTATCTTCTTTCCTGCCTCCACCGGGTCTGTGAGGGGAAATGGTTCCAGACCCAGAGCGGCGAATCCGTAGATACTGTCACGGTCGCCCATTACTGCAATCTTATACATACATCTCCCTTACCCTTTCCCGGATGGACTCTTCGGGAAGGTGGTTGAGTTTCCCGGAAAGTACGATCCGAACTGATTTTATTTCGTTCTCTCGTGCCAGAATATAAGCTGCCAGCGGTCCAAGTCCGAATGGGCTGTACTGCTGCGGCTTAATCTTACGGATCATCAGATTGTCGCACCACCGTTCAAAAGCTGAAGGTGAGCGGCGCAACTCCTCTACCGCATCTGCATAGGTGGTGGATTCCAGGTAAATGCCGATGGCATCCACTCCCTCTATGGCCGCCTGGGTCAGGCGGACCGTGTCCAAGGTATCACAAGGCGCCAGCGCCTGTTCCAAAAATGCCCTGTCCTTACCGGTACGGGATGCCCGCACCGCTGTCTTTATATCTGCTGCCGCAACTGTCAGCTCCGCATAAAGCTTTAAGAACTCATTGCCTGAGGATTTACCGGCATGGTAAATAGCTTCCAGCGCCGCCCTGTCAATGATGATATCGCAGAGCTGGCCGTCCTGTGTGTGCAGAAGAGCCTTGTAGGCTTCCTCCGCAGGCACCCTCATGGTCTCCGGAAGATTCTGGAATTCTCTGTTCTCAATTGCATCGTGTATCAGCTTTACATCCACGGTTCCCTGGTCAATGTAGATCCCGGGGTACTCATGGCCCATGCGGACCTCCTTGATGGCTGCCTTCAGATTATGGTAATCGTTGGCGTACAGGAACACATCAAATACGGACATGTCCTCCACCAGCTCTGAAATCAGCCCCCAGGTCTTCCTCCGCTCAGCGGCCAGGATGGCTTCAGCATCCTTGGTGCTGTCGTCTCCCCAGCCCTTTTCAGTGAGAAGCTGGATACACTCATCATAGCTTTTTGCAGCTGTCAGCTGCTCTAAAAATGCACCGGATAGCAGGGACAATTCTTTGGAACGGATACGGGCTACTGCATAAACATATTGTTTGTCTGCCATTTAAAATGTTCCTCCGTTCATGAAAAAAGAATTTCCTGCACCTTATCCTGTAATGTCTCATGGGCTGAATCAAAGAGCGCATCAATGGAACAGTTCTCCTCAATCCCTCCATAAGTAAGCACAAATCCTCCGTCAATATCCCTTGTGGCATTGGAAATGCGCAGCGCTGCGCCCTTGTCAGTCAGGGCCGCATTCAGTTTATCCTCAAATCCCTGGGGCATCCGGGCCAAATCCTTATCTGATAACAGAAGTTCGCCCTTGCCCGCCTGGGCGGATTTTACCGCCAGCTTCAGAATCATCTCAAAATAGGCATCCGTGTCCATATCCTTAAGCTCGGCTTTGGCCCTGGCAATGGTCTCGCCAATGAGTCTCTGCTTCTCGGCCAGGATACTTCCCCTCTTCCTAAGATCAGCGGCTGACTGCCCCCTTTCCAGGATGTTGGCAACGGACTGGCGTGAACGCCTGTCAATATCGGCGCACTCCCGCTCCGCTTCCTTACGGGCTGCTGCCAGGATCTGATCCGCCTCGCTGCGGGCTGCCGCTATGGTACGTGCCGCCGCTTCCTGGGACTCCTCTTTAATCTGGCTGATGATCTTATCTAATCCCGCCATGCGATGTTCTCCTTTCCTGATGTCTCCTGATATTTGGCCTGCCGATTATACGTTAACGCCGGCAATACCAAAGATAGCAAGAATGGAGATCAGCAGTGCCAGGATGGCGTAGGTCTCAACCATGGCCGGGAAGATCATAGCTTTACCAAACTGGTCAGGTTTCTTGGCAACCAGGCCGATACTTGCAACAGCGGCCTTGCCCTGCTTAATAGCGGAAAACCAGCCGACAAATGCCATAGGAAGGCATGCAGCCAGATATAAGAAGCCCTTAGCCAAAGAGATATCAGCGCTTCCACCCATGATACCGATCTGTGTCAGGGTGATGAAACCGATCAGCAGTCCGTAGATACCCTGTGTACCGGGAAGCAGCTGTAATACCAGTACTTTACTGAACTTGTTTGGATCCTCTGTCACAACTCCTGCTGCTGCCTCACCTGCAATACCAACACCAACGGCTGAACCGATTCCTGCAAAAAGTGCTGCAAGCACTGCTCCTGTTAACGCTAAAACAACTCCCATATTCTCCATAACTAAATGTCCTCCTTGACTTTATAATATTTGGTGTGAATGGCGAAGGGTTCAAATTTCCGTCCGCCTCCCTCATAAAACTTTCCAAAAAACTCCACATAGTGCAGACGGTTTGTGTGGACATAGGCGCCCAGGGCGTTGATCGCCAGGTTCAGGCTGTGTCCGATGAGGAATACCAGGATAAATACAATGGCTCCTGCAATATTGCCCCCTACCATGCTGCCCATCTTGTTAAATACGGTGGAGATAACGCTGGTAGCAAGTCCCAGTGCCAGCAGACGGGAGTAGGAAAGGATATCACTCAGATAAGAGGTGATCCCATATGCCCCGTACAGGCCCTTAAGGATGCGCTTAAACCAGCTCTTTGATTCACGCCCGCTGGTAAGTACGATTCCAATGAGTCCGATCACCGCCAGCACTGCTGCCACTGTCCCGGCGATTGGCGGGAGTGTGAAGGTAAGTCCCAGCATATCGGTAAACATGGACATGGTAAGCAGGTAAACGATACCGCCTCCCACCAGCATATACCAGAAAATCGCATCGTAGATGCCGTCTGCCAGGTTTCCGCTCCGCACACAGGAATAGAATTTGATCCCCAGTCCTGTAAACAGATGGATGATACCTAACACGAACGCAAACACCAGCATTTTCATAGGCAGGCTGACCGGCTCAAACCAGATGGGAGCCAGCCTGATGTCAGGCCTGTTAAAAAATGTGGTTGCGATCACGTTCACCGCATCTCCGAAAAAGCTGCCGAACATAAAGCCCCAGAACGCAGTGGAAATGCCGCAGTACATGAACATTTTCATGAATTTCTTCATACCGTCTTCCATGTTCTTAAACTTGGTAAGGCAGTATGCAGTGCCGGCCACCATGATCAGGCCATAGGCCGCATCGGAAAGCATGAGCCCGAACAGCACATAATAAAAGGTTGCCACTACCATGGACGGGTCGATCTCACCCTTTCCAGGAAGGCTGTAACTCTCAATGACGCCTTCCACCGGCTCGGCGAATTTGTTATTGTGAAGAATAACCGGAACATCATCCTTTTCCTCCGGTTCGGAAAACTCGACCACTACTTCGTATTTTTCCTGAAGCAGCTTTTCAAGCCTGGGAGCTGTTTCCACTGAAACATACCCGGTAATAAGGAATACTCGTTTGGACTGCACCAGACCGTTTAACACTCCGTACTTTTCAGCACGCATGGTATAGTAGTCCATTACAAACTTGAGGGCTTCCCTGTCAGGCGCCATATCCGCGATCGCCTTCTCGGCTCCCGCGATCTCGGCACGCACCTTGGAAAGTTCTTCCTCCAGCTGCTGCTGCCGCTTGGCCGGCACCTGTGAGCTGAGGGGAGGTTTTACAAAATTCAGCTTCTTTAACCCATCCTCAACTGCCTCCGCATCCTTTTTTGCACAGACGATGAATAAACAGGTCTGCTCCTTGGATGCACTGACAATATTTACATCAATGGTATCTGCCTGGGGCGCAAGCTCACCAAGCCTTTCTGTGATCTGTTCCAGGGAAATCTCTTCCTGTATGGAACCGATGAATGCCACGGATTTCTTTGTTCCCTTAAAGTCCAAAGGCAGATCAAAGCTTTTCCATGGCGCCAGTGCCTCCATCTGCTGTTCCAGCTTCGGAATCATGGCACTGTGTTCGCCGATCTGTTTTGCCAGATCCTGCAGGCGGTAGGCTTTTTTCATGGTCTCATCATGGTTTACCGCGTTAGCCTCGTACTCTTCCACTGACAGGAGTTCCCTGCCTGCAAATGAGGATAACATGCCTTTGTCCTCAGGAGCATACTTGCTCAGGACCATGATCGCCTGCTCCGCTATGGCGGCGTTTCGTTCAAATACGGTTTTGGAAGACGTTACGTCCATCTTCTGGAACATATCATCTTCCTGCAGCACATTGCTGATTTCCAGTACCCCTTGGCGCTGCAGAAGCTCAAGGGTGCCCTTGCGGTCCTTTTTCAGGCCGCAGATCAGCACTTTTTTCATAGGCACTACTGCCAACCTTAAGCGCCTCCCTTCCTGACCTTTCCGCGATTGTTTGATCGTGGACGTTCCTTACAGCAGTTCCGATAAAATGACCTTGACTGCCTGCTGTTGTTTCTCGGCTACGGCACTGCGCAGGGCTTCCAGTTCTTTTACTTCCTCTGCACCTGCTGCGTGCATCATCTGCTCACCCTGAGCCTTTGCGTCTTCTTCGGCCCGCATTGCAGCTTCTCTGGCAGCGCTTGTCATGTCTGCCTTTAACTGCACACCCTGGGCCTTTGCCTCCGCCACAATTGCTTCCGCCTGTTTTACTGCATCTTTTTCCGCTGACTCGGCAGCTGCCTCTGCCTGGCGAATTGCATCAATTGTCTCCTGGGCCAATCCAAATCCCCCTTTCTTTCCCGGACATCCCACAGGACATCTGCGTGGAGTATGTACCTAGTTTACGCAGATAAGCCCGCAGGAATACTATGGCAAATACTTTTCTACTGCAAAATGACAAGTTATCTAGTATTTGTCCATATCTTTCCTATTATTTTTGTACAATATGAATAGATTATAACCCATGACTAAAAATTTAGCAATCCACTTTCTAACTTTTTCATCAAAAAGTTTTAGTAATTCTAAAAATTTTTGTATATCATACAAAAACTTCTATAAATCTACTCATATCGGGATTGTTATAATAATAACAATCTTCTGTATCAAAATAGGCTGCAGAGCCAAGGTGCAATCTCCTCCCCCTTTGCTGCAGCCACATTTGTTTTTATGATACCATCATTTTTCAATTTTGAAAACAGTAATTTTTTAACATTTTTTTAACACGTCTAGGGCTGCCAGTGAAAAAAGGCGTAGGATGTCATAAATGAACTGACTCCCATCATAGCGATCCCCAATGCTGCTGTTATTTTATACTTTCTCATAAGCACCTCCTGAATTTACCGCTTTTACCGGCCATACTTTCATTAATATGGTATAGATGATCACCGAGGCATTGATTCCAACGCTGCAAAAAAAGACATGAACTGATCCTCCAGCCCATGTCTTTTTTATTAATTAATCTGAAATAATCACACGCTTCTTTCCGCCTCCGTTCATGAGACTGTAATATGCAGGAAGCATAAGCAGTGACAGAATGGTGGACGCGGTCAGACCGCCGATATTAACAAGTGCAAGGCCCTGGGTGGTGCTTCCGCTGTCTCCAAGGGCCATAGCCATTGGAACCATGGAAACAACCGTGGTCAGGGTGGTCATGAGGATCGGCCTTAAACGGGTGGCGCCCGCCTCGATCAGGGCAGTATTCAGATCCATATCCCGCCGGTATTGGTTTACGGTATCCACATAGAGGATACCATTGTTGACAACCGTACCAACCAGCATCAGGAAGCCCAACAGGGACGTCATGCTGATGGCGCTGTCCGCGATCCACAAAAGCCCAAAGGCACCTATAAGGCAGAAGGGGATGGTGGTCATAACCATGATGGAGAACTTGGGTGACTCAAACTGCGCTGCCATGACCACAAATACCAGGAAGATCGCCAGGGCAATGGCTTGGAACAGGGCGGTAAACTCGGTTGCCATGGACTCCTCCTGGGAGTTCTGGGCAATACTTACGGTTCCGCTCACATTGGGCATCACCACATCTGTCAGGAGCTGTCCTTTTGTTTCCTTGGTTGAATTCTCCGTATAAATACCGCTGATGGTCACACGGTACTGTTTATCCTGTCTGGTGATGGATGCCGGGCTGTCCGCAAAGCGGATATCAGCCACATCCGTCAGTGCCACGGATTTGCCTGAGGATGTCTGCAGAGTGATGCTCTCCACCTGATCCAGGGTCTTATAACGGTCCTTTGGATACTCCACCTTTACATCCACATCATCACCATTGATATTCATGGTGGTAGGTGTCACGCCGCTGAGCATATTGTTAAGGGTCCCGCCGATCTGCGCCGGAGTCAGCCCCGCTGCCCTGGCTTTGATGGGGTTTACAGTAACCTTGACAACTGACGCTGCATTTTCCAGGGATGAGTGCACTTTTGTCAGTTCAGGCCTGTCGCTGAGCTGGGCGGCGATCTTATCGCTGACTGCCTTTAAATCATCATAATTGGTACTCTGGAGCTCTACCGTATAATCATTGTCAGAACCCATCATGGCGCTCACCTGCGAGTAAGCCTCCACTGTTATATTGGTATCCGGTATCCCTGCCAGCTGCTGCTTCCAGAGTTTTACCACCTCATCCGTTTCCATATTTCTGTTTTTTTTCAGATAAACAGAAATATTGGGGTCGGAACTCATGCTCAGTCCGGAGCTTCCCGCCATGGTGAAATAGGATTCCACATCAGGATGCTGGGATACGATCCCCTCGATCTCTTTCATGATCTGGTCTATCTTATCAATCTTCATACCGGGTTTTACTTCCGCGGTTATGGTGATCTGACCCTGGTCGTCCTCTGCCATAAGCTCTGTATCCAGGTTCTTGGCAAGAAGGAATGAGAATGCCAGCAGCAGTACGGACGCCAGCATAATGAGGCCGCGCTTCTTTAATATCTTTTTCATGATATTCCTGTAAGCTGCCTGCATTTTTTCCACAGGCCTTGAGAACGGCGCTGAACTTCTCTCAATGGGTTTATAGATCATGTAGCACAGCGGAACCACCGTGATAGCTGATATAAGGGAAGCCGTCATACAGAACACAATGGTAAAGCCCAGAGGCCGGAACATCATGCCTGTCATTCCTCCAAGCATAGCCAATGGAAGGAATACCACGCAGGTGGTCAGTGTGGAACCGATAACCGACTGATACACAACCCCGGTTCCTGTTAAGGCAGCCTTGGAATATTCCTTAAAGCCAGTGTCGTCCGTGGCCCTGAAACAGCTCTCCAGCACAACCGTGGAGTTATCCACCATCATACCAACACCCAGCACCAGGGCGCTTAGGGTGATAACGTTCAGGCTAAAGCCCATAAGCTGCATCAATATTAGGGATGCCAGAATAGACACAGGTATGGAACTTCCTACGATCAGCGAAGCCTTCAGATCCCCGAAGAACAACCAGATAATGACCATGGATATAATGATGGCCAGGATCATGGTTTCAATAACGGAACTCAGTGATGACATGATGGAATCCTTATCATCATTGACTACCGTAATCTGGAGAGTTGGATCCAGCTTGGTGACCTGCTCCACTACCTTGCTCACATCTTTGGATACGGTAAGGGTGGCTGCGTCCTGCTGCTTGCTGACCGTAAGTGCCACAATGTCCTCGGGCACCCCGTTCTCAGCCTTATAACGCGCAATACTTTCCATATCGTCCGCGCCCATATAGATCTCAGCCACATCCCCCAGGTACACGATATTCCCGCCTGAAACAGTAAGGGGAATATCCTTCAGGCTCTCCATGGTCTCAAAGGGCTGCTCTGTGGAAACCGCCAGTTTCTGGTCTCCCACCTCGGTATCGCCCGCAGGGTATGTAAGGTCAGCGCCTGTGATGTCGCCTGCAATGGAGTTCATGGTCACCCCATACTGCTTCAGCTTTTCAGGCATCAGCACGACCTTGATATGTTTCTGGGCGCCTCCCACAAGGGATACCTCAGCCACGGAAGACAATTTTTCAAATTCAGGAACCAGGTTATTATTTACATAGTTATATAGGTCATCATCCTCGCCATGGCTGACTGCCATGATCACATTGGGCATGATGCTGGTATTCAGTTCCAGCATTATGGGATCATCAGCATCGTCCGGCAGTTCCGCCTTGGCAAGATCCATCTGCTTTTTCAGGTCGTCATAAGCATCATTCATATCTGTTCCATAGTCATATTTGAGCATGACGATGGACATATTTTCCTTGGACTGGGAAGAAATGGTATCCAGACCGCTAAGGGTACTGGCCCTGTCCTCTATGGGTTTTGTAACCAGCTCATTGACATCATCAGGGCTGGCTCCGGCATAGACAGTCATAACAATCATCATGGACATGTTCATATCCGGCATTAACTCCAAAGGTGACTTCATCACCGAGGATAAACCGAACACAATCAGGCACAGGATTGCAAGAACCGTACTGACCGGTCTTTTTAAGACAAGTTTCGTTAAGCCCATTTTGCTGCCTCCTTCTACTGTGCTGCGCTTGTGTCTGCGGCTGGACTTTCAGCTTCATCCGTCTGTCCGGCATCTTCGCCGGCTCCCGTGTCCAGGGTTACCTTTGTTCCCTCCTTTAATTCGGAGGTCCATGTGGTAAGCACCATATCATCCAGGGTAAGCCCTGAAAGCACAGAGATATTCTCGCTGTCAAATATGCCTACTTCCACCGGCACTTCATGGATCATGCCCTCTGCCTGGTCATATGTATAGACATACGCATCCCCTGACTTGTAATAAACGCAGTGGTTGGGAATGAGCATCACATTCCTGGCGGAAGCAGATGGAACCTGGATCTCCACACTGGTTCCCGGAGCCATGGTCTCCTGATCATCCACCGATGCCTTTACCTTAAAAAGGCCCACGGATGCCTCGGCCATATTGTTGATCTCAACAACAGAGCCGCCATATTGATTTCCTTCCTTTGTCACGGTAACAGGAGCACCCAGGCTCAGATTGTTTTTCACCTTCTCCGTCACATAAAAGGTCACATTATTGCCGCCTTCCCCGGCAATGACACACATCTGCATGGAGGACCCCACCGTATCGTGAAGCTCTACATTCAGCTGTTCCACCCGGCCGTTAATAGGGGATGTTACATGGCTGAATTCCATCTGTGTCTCATATCCGATCTTAGCTGATTCATACTGAAGGCGCTTTGCCTCTGCGGCCGTCTGGTATCCCTCAAATTCTTTGTCAGATACAAACCCGGAAGCGTGAAGGGGCGCCATGCGGTTTAATGTGGACACGGCATCATCCCAGGCTACCTTGGCGGTATCCATGGCATTCTTGGACGTGGCCACCTGCTTGGTATCAATCTCAACCAGCACCTGTCCGGCTGCCACTGTATCCCCTGCCTTTACATTGACGGCGGTAACGTCACCACCCGCCTTTGGATATATGTAGACAATATCCGCCGGTTCAATAGTACCTACCAGATTAGTTGTCAACTCTATATTGCCCATAACCGGCGGCTGTACCATGACCACCGGGTCAGGGGTGGGGGCAACAGGCTCTTCTTTCCTGAAAATGCGGACAATCAAAAATGCAGCGATGGCCACAATAATGATTCCCCAGATAATACGCGTCTTTGCCTTTTTCATTTTCTCCTCTTTCCTTTCATAACCTTTATTATTTTTAGATTCATTCATAGCATGAGATAAAAAACAGGGGAAATGGGCTGCTGCAGCTACCACCTTTCCCCGACCATAAATTCCTTTTATCAAACCAACCATCTAGTATTTTAGACAGTGACACCCTCTTTTGTCTAACATCAAAATGCGGATAATTAACAACCACATGTTGTTAATTATAAAGTTTTTTCAAATATTTAATAAAATTTTCAAACCTCTTCTCGTTTTCCTTCCGCCACACCATAAGCACACTGGCGCTCACCTGGTTCTCGGCATCGGGAAGGGGGAACAGCTTCAGGCGGTCCCCATAATTGTGATAAAACTCCTTAAAACTGATATGGATCCCTTCATTTGCGATCAAAGCCAGTTCCAGGCTGTTGACATTCTCATAAAAACGGGCTTTTTGCAGCACATGCTCCTGTTTTGACAGCAGTTCAAACAGATGCATCTCCGCGCCTGCGAAAAAGTTCTTGTACAGGCAGAGCATGGTCTCCCCCCTAAAATCCTCTATGGATACCTCCTCCTTGTCTGCCAGGGGATTTTTCCTGGATACCACATAGTACAGGGGAAGTTTCCCTATGCACAGCACACCGTATTTCTCCCTCAGCTGCTCATGGGTGGGCAGGAAGCTGACCGTCATCATAAGATCCGGGTTTCCGGTTGTCATATCCTTGATGCTGGTAAACTCACTGATCTCAAATTCCGTATCAGGGTCAACGGCCATGTAGTCGGCCAGCAGATTGCCCGCTTTTTCTATGATCCCGTTCATTCCCACCACTGCCACATTGATCCTGCTCTTGGCCCGCTCCCCTTCTTCCCTGGCCATGTCCACGGAGTCGCTTATCTCCTTTGGTATATCCTTCCAGCGCCATAAAAGCAGCTCCCCGCTCCTTGTAAGGCGCACATCCCTAGTGGTCCTGTCAAACAGGCGCAGTTCCAGCTCCTTTTCCAGCGAGGCGATCTGGCGGCTGAGCCCCTGCTGAGAAATGTAAAGCCGGCTGGCCGCCTCTGTAAAGTTAAGGGTCTTGGCCGCTTCCAGAAAGCATTCCATCTGGTGAATGGTCATGGACGGACCTCCTGTTCTCCCTTTAAGCCACGGGTAATGGATTCCTGATCAGCAAATCCATAAAACCCCAGCTTTTCCAAGGGCCATTTGGGCATTTCCAGGCGCACTGTCTTTTGGGGATTTACGATCTGGCACACCACCAGGTTTCCCAGCATGTCAATAAGCATTCCCGCATCCAGCTTAGAAAGCCCTGCTTCAACAGTCAGGAACGTAAACATCTGGTCCACGGCCTTTTGGCATGCCTCATCCACGTTTTCCCGGGAGGCAATGGCGATCCAGCGATCCCCTGTCTCCACCAGCGGCCATGGGATGGGATGGTTTTTTACCACATCCACCTGGACCGTGACCCGGCCGCCGGTCTCCACGCCGCAGTTCCCGCACTCCCCGTCACCCATCACCGCATGCAGGTCTCCCATTGCCAGAAGGGCGCCGGGCACCCGGACCGGAAGGTACAGTACCGCGCCGGGCCCAATGCTGGTGCAGTCCATGTTGCCTCCATGGTCCCCGGGCGCCAGTGTGCTCACCGCATGCCCTTTGGGGGCGGTGCCGATAACGCCAATCATAGGGCGGACCGGGATCTGAAGATGTCCGTAATGGACCATGCCGTCCTTTACAGGAAGCCGTCTGATGATATATTCGGGGAAATGCTCCTTCAGCGCCCCTGCCGTGGGTCCCTTGTCCAGGATCCCCACCTGGTCCAACTCTATATTCCTGATTGCCAGGCGCAGTATATCCTGAGGACAGGCCCCTTCTATATATACCGGTCCGGTGGCCGGGTTGGCCAGGCTTTTGTCCATATGGTCAAAGTCAGACCCTTCCCTCAGAAGCTGCCCCATATGGCAGTCATATGTCTCAAATATAAGGGTTTCCCCGGGTCTGGCGCTTGCAGCAGGCACATGGTCCGGGGAAAATGTATGGATAACGTGTTTCTTCTCTATATACCGGTTCATTCTGCAATCTCTCCTTTTTCCCGGGTGGATGCTGATTTACCACTGGAGCTTGATCCGCCGGCGGACGCCGGTCTGCGGATGGTCATGACCGCGGATGGGTCCAGGGCGTCCCGGAGCGCATCCCCCACAAAGTTGATGGCCACCACAAGGATCACGATTAAAAGCCCCGGAGGGATCCAGAGCCATGGCTGTCTGGTCAGCACCGTAAGGGACTGGGCGCTGTTTAACATATTGCCCAGGCTGGCTGCCGGGGGTTGTACGCCCATGCCGAGAAAGCTTAGGGACGCCTCGTCCAGCATGGACAGGGCCATAACAGAGGTGGCGTATACCAGGATGGGAGCCACTGTGTTGGGCAGAATCTCGGAGAACAGGATATGCCGCGTGGGCATCCCCGCCACAATGCTGCCTTTTACAAAATTGGTCTCCCGAAGGCTCAGCACATTGCCCCTCACCAGGCGGGCGATGCCGGGCCAGTCCACAAATCCCAGGATCAGGATAATGCTCCAAAGGCCAGGCTCAAAGATGGCGGCCGCCACCAGCACCAGAAGGATATAGGGGAAGGACATCACCATGTCCGTAAAACGCATGATGGCAATGTCCAGCCATCCCCCAAAGTATCCGCCCAGCAGTCCCAGTATGACTCCGATGGCCGTTGATATGGCAGTGGCCAGCACGCCTACCAGAAGGGAGATCCTGGTGGCGTACAAAAGGCGGCTGAACATATCCCGCCCGATCTGATCCGTGCCAAGGATAAACTTAAGGCTGGGAGCAGCGCCGAAAGGCCCTGCGATCTCCTCAGGGTCATAGGGTGCTATGATCGGGGCCAGCACGGCCGCGGTGCAGATAACAGCCAGGACAGCCAGGCTGAAACAGGCCAGCCGGTGGTGGCGGAACCTGCGCCATACGGTCTGCCAGTAATTTTCTCTTCCAATTTCATCATTTAATGTAACCTTATCTTTTTTCATTCTATCTGTTTAACTCCTGTTAACCACTACTCGTACTGGATGGCCGGATTCACAATGGCATACACAATGTCCGTTACCAGATTTGCCACAAGCACTACCACGGCAGACAGCAGGCATACACCCATGATCACGGGATAGTCCCTGTTAAGGATGGCGCTCATGGTCATCAGCCCAAGACCGGGCCAGGAAAAGAGCTGCTCCACGATCACGGCCCCTCCGAACAGGACGGGGATCTGCATTCCGATCACTGTCACAATCGGCACCAGGGCATTGCGCAGGGCGTGCTTGTATATGACCCTTGGCCTTCCAATCCCTTTGGCCCTGGCTGTCCGGAGATAGTCCTGCTGGAGGATCTCCAGCACCGCGCTGCGGATATACCGTATGTTGGTCCCTGCCATGGACACGGAGAGCACCAGCACGGGCATCACCATATGGGCCGCCACATCCGCGGCGCCCCCGGAGGTTCCCAGGGTGACCATGCCTCCTGATGGCAGTATACCCAGGTTTACAGTGAAAATATAGACCAGCAGCAGGGATAGGAAAAAGCCGGGTATGCTGCTTCCGAAAAAAGAAGCGGTCACCACAGCATAGTCCCCCTTGGAATACTGGTGGATGGCGCTGTATATTCCGGCCGGAACCGACATGATCAGGCTTACGATCAGGGACACGCCCATGAGAAGCAGGGTTGGCCCCAGGTGGCTTCCTATCATGGCGCTGACCGCCTCATAGGATTTAATGGAGTATCCCATGTTTCCCTGGAGCAGCTGTCCCAGCCATACGAGATACTGGATATAAAAGGGCTGGTCCAGCCCCAGCGCAGCCTCCCTGGCCGCCACGGCCGCCTGGGAGATACGGGCGCCCTGCATCATCTCAAGGGGGCTTCCCGCAAAGCACATGATGGCGTAGTCAATGATGGTGATGCCGATCAGGGTGGGCAGAGCGATCAAAAGGCGCTTTATAATGTATTTTGTCATATCAGCTCACTCCTCCCTGGATTACACGGCCCCCGCCCCCAATTGTATGGATACATGATACAAGATGCCTGCTTCCCACGGGTGCGGACTGAAGAACCATGTCCGCATCCGCGCACTCTCCGGTGCGGCGCGGACATCTGGGATAAAAGGGACATCCGTCCGCCGGTCCTGTCTCGGACTCCGCCTCCCCCTCAATAATGCCTTTTCCACGCCTCTTTCTGGTTCTTGGATCAGCCAGGGGCACCGCATCAAACAGCGCCTTGGAATATGGATGCTGGGGATGCTCAAACAGTTCCCGGCTGTCCGCCAGTTCCACGATCTGCCCCAGGTACATGACTGCGATACGGTCACTCACATAGTTGACCGCACCCAGTCCATGGCCGATAAAAATGCAGGTCAGGTTCAGTTCCTGCTGCAGCTCCTTAAGAAGGTTCAGGATCTGGGCCTGGATGGACACGTCCAAGGCGCTCACCGGCTCATCGCAGATCAGCAGCTGTGGTTTTAATGAAAGGGCCTTGGCAATGCCGATCCTCTGCCTTTGGCCGCCTGAAAATTCATGGGGGTAACGGCCAAGGGCATTCTGGGGAAGTCCCACCATGTCCAGCAGCCGTTCCACCTCCCTGTGTATGGTGTTCTTATCTGCAAGTCCATGGTACAGCATGGGCTCTGACAGGATTTCATATATATGCTTCCTGGGGTTCAGGGATGAGTAGGAGTCCTGGAACACCATCTGCAGCTGTGTGCGTATGGACCGCATCTGGCCGGCGCTTATATTGGCCAGATCCTTTCCCTGATACAGGACCCTGCCTCCGGTGGGGCGCTCCAGCCCCACGATTTGGCGGCCCAGGGTGGACTTGCCGCAGCCGGATTCTCCAACCAGCCCCAGGGTCTCGCCTTTATACAGGGAAAAGGACACTCCGTCCACTGCCCTGATCTCCCCCGAACTGCGGGAAAACATCCCGCTTTTGGCGGAATAATATTTTTTCAGATTCTCTACCTGCAAAAGAGGCACTTCATGATTCAGCGGCATTTTCCTCAACCTCCTTTACGCGGCAGCATCTCACCCGATGCCCGGCCCTGATCTCCTCCGCTGTCTGAGGATACCGGCAGATATCCTGTCTGTATGGACACCGGTCCGCAAATCTGCATCCCATAATGGAATCATACTGTTCCGGCACAATGCCCTCAATGGATTCCAGGACCCGTTCCTTTCCGTCCCGGATCTCCGGCACTGAGCGCAGAAGCGCCCTGGTATAGGGGTGGGCCGGATGGTCAAACAATTCCAGCACAGGGGCCTGCTCGATCATCTGTCCCGCATACATTACCAGCACGCGGTCAGCCATCTGGGCAACCAGCCCCATGTCATGGGTGATCAAAAGCACGCTCATCCCCAATTCTTCCCTCAATTCCAGGATAAGATCCATGATCTGGGCCTGGATGGTCACATCCAGGGCAGTGGTTGGTTCATCCGCGATGAGAAGGGATGGATTGCAGGACAGCGCCATGGCGATCATTACTCTCTGCCTCATACCGCCCGAAAGGAGATGGGGGTACCGCTTCATCACGGAGTCGGCGCCTGGAAGGCCCACCCTTTTCAGCAGCATCAGTGCCCGTGCTTTTGCCTCCTCTTTGCCAAGACCCATGTGGATGCGGATGCTCTCCGTCATCTGGTTTCCTATTGTAAACACAGGGTTCAGGGAAGTCAGGGGATCCTGGAATATCATAGTGAGCCTGTCCCCTCTGACCTGGTCCAGCTCCTTCTCAGTCAGTTCCAGAAGGTTCCTTCCTTCAAACATCACCCTGCCGGACGTAACCTTGCCGCCACGTCCCAAAAGCCCCATAACGGACAGGGAGGTGACACTTTTCCCACAGCCGGATTCCCCCACGATACAGACCACCTCACCTGGATCCACATAGAAATCCACATGGTCTACGCTGATATTTTTTCCTCCATCCCCGGAAAATGTAACTTCCAGATCCGAGACTTCCAGGATATGCGACATAATATTTCCTCATTTCTACTGCGTACTGTAAATTTTCTCCTGCCGGCACCGGGTATTCCTCTTCCGTCTGCCGGGTATTCCCTTATGGGCACCGGATATTCCTCCTCCGTCCATCTGAATCAAGAATACCCAGAGAGCGTAACGCCCCCCGGGATTCAGTCATAAGCGATTCAATTGGCTTACTGGGCTATATCCCACTGCTCCACATGGTTCAGGAACCCGTATACGCTGGGCTCCGCACCTGTGAGGCGCTTATTAACAGCCGCCATGGTTTTGATGATATAGGCCGAGAACATGGGTACATCCTCCTGTACCTGCTTATCTATAATGGAGTACAGCCCCTTCAGCTCACCGATATCGCTGGAAAGCTGCACCTTGGACAGTGCCTCATTCACCTTATCATTGCTGTATTCCGTCCAGCTGCCCTCACCGCCCAGAAGCCATGCAACATCTGCGTAGGGATCTACCGGCGGGTAGGTGTACTGCACTGCCATCACGTCAAAATCTCCTTTGTTAGCATTGCCAAGGAGTGTGTTTATATCCATGGTCTGGATATCCGCCTTGATCCCCACGGCCGCCCACTGCGCCGCAATGACAGAAGCGGCGTTGACAAAAGTGCTGTCACCTGAATCAATGCAGAACTTAATGGTCTTATTTTTGTCCCAGCCACTCTCCTCCAAAAGGGTCTTTGCCTTCTCCGGATCATAGGTCACAGGAGTGATGGACTCATCAAAGTAGGGGCTGGCAGAGGACAGGAATCCTTCCGATACCTCCCCATTGCCCTTTAACAGCTGGTCCAGGATCTGCCGGCGGTCAATGGCGTACAGCATGGCCTGGCGGACCTTTGCATCCGGTATGTTGGATGTGCGGATAAATACGGACTGGTTGGTGATAGGATCGCCAAAGGACACATTCACATTCTCCAGGGACTGGACGCTCTCATAATCCTCCAGGGGAATGGAGCTCATGGTATTCTGGGTCACATCGATCTCCCCTGACTTAAGGCCTGCATAGAGCTGGCTTCCCTCCACGATCTTAATGTTCAGACGGTCGATCTTAGGCGCTCCCTTCCAGTAATCCTTATTAGCCTCATAGGCCACATAGTGATCCCGGTCAAATTCAGTTACCCTGTAAGGTCCGCTGACCACATCCGGCTTGTTGAACCAGGGGTCTGACATAAGATTTTCCTCGCTGATATTCTCGATCACATGCTTTGGAAGGGGCATGAGATACCGGGCATAGGATGCTTTAAATGTGATCAGGGACATGGGTGCCTTGGTGGTAAAGCGCACGGTCTTGTCATCCACTTTGGTGATGCCCTCCACATGGTCGGCTCCCGCCTCCACAAATCCGTCATCGCCCACGCCCTCAAATACATAGTACATCATGGCCACATTCCCAATAACAGGGCTGCAGATACGCAGGGCCGTATAAATCACATCATCTGCGGTCACCGGGGTTCCATCGGACCAGACAGCCTGATCATCAATATGCACCAGGAAGTTGCTGCCATCCTCCGCCGTGATGGAGTCAGCCAGCATTCCCTCAAAATTCATATCCTTATCCAGGTCCATCAGCGGAAGGAACATAAGGCCTGTGGCGTATTTGTTCATCTCCACCCCGTCCATCAAAAGAGGATTCAGGGTATTCAGGGAGCTTGTCACACCAATGTTTACGATCTTCTCCCCCGCCGCCCCTGTCTGGGCTGGCGCCGAACCGCCCTCTGCCTGTATACCTTCATTTGCCTTTCCCTTACAGCCGGCCAGGGACAATGCCATAACCGCGGCCAATGCCAGGGAAACACACCGCTTTGCCACTCCTGTTGTATTCTTCATAATTCGTCCTCCCGATCAAGCACACTATTCATAGTAATTTAGTATGGTTTTATTTATATCATCACAGTCTCCAAATGTCAATAGCTCTGGTATTACAATTGACCAGCGTACCTTCTATTTTATCATAGGTAAAATTAAATGGAAAGACGAATCTGTAACAAGGGGGGATATAGTTTCATAAAAGACCGGGCTGTTTTTATGCCTTTTAGACAATTTCATGCCTTTCAGACAAATACAGCCCGGTCTTTTTGTATGATCTTTGTAACTGTTACTTAGTTTCTATCTTTTCCAGAAAGCTCCTATAATTATAGGAAGAAATCCGACTGGCAGAAGTTGATCTCCCCTGCGCACATGGTCATCTGGGGAACCAGGAGCTCATGGCTTGTCAGTTCCTCATCCCGGAAATCCTTTTGAGTAAAGCTCAGATCCTTCTGCTTGAGGATAACAATATCCGCATCCGCTCCCGGCTTTAACGTACCGATCTTACCCTCCATCCCCATGATCCTGGCAGGCACCGCGGTCACTGCCCTGAGGATATCCATCAGTTCCATGCCCAAGGTCCTGTATTTTGCCATGACAAAAAGGAGGTTTTTGGCATAGGGCGGTATATTAAACTTATCCAGGGTCAGGTCGGAGCTGATGATGTCGGGAAGGAACCCGGCTGCCAGAGCCCGTCTGGCTGTATCCACCCCAAAGTTCCCCCTGCCGTTGGCGGCATCGAAGATCACTCCCCGCTTCCTTGCTTCCAGCACAAGGGGTGATATCCCTCCGTCCTCCGTGACAATGGTATTGCCCGCGCCCTGGTAGCAGTGGCAGAAAATATCCCCCGGACGCAGGCACTGAGCCAGTTCGCCGGCTGTAATGGGTGCGTTGGTGGTGTGGACGCAGACCCTGAGGGAGGTCCCCAGCTTATTGTCCAATTCCTCCGCAAGGTCTACGATCCGCTTCAGGTATTCAAGCCCCTTATCATCAGGCACCACGCCCTTTGACAGACGGATCTTAAGTCCCAGGATATTGTCCCGGTATTTGTCAATGACCCGCTCCATCCTGGGAAGGTTGATCAGGCAGGGATCAAAATCTTCGCACAGCTTAAAATCCAGCTGTCCTCCTGAAAATGTGGTCAGGAAGCTTTTTATCCTGACCGTGGACTGGGCGATCACGGATTTATAAAATGCCTCATAGGTAACCGTTCCTGCGGTTCCTGCGTCCACGGCAGCCGTGGTCCCCTGGGAGATCATGAAATCAGGGCGCAGGCAGGTGCCGCTTCCCTCATAGAAAATATGGGTATGGAAGTCAATAAGGCCCGGAGCCACAATACAGCCTGATGCATCGATCACATGGTCACATTCCACCATTTCCCCCTGGGGGTCTATAATTCTTGTATTTGAGACAACTACGTCCCGAATCTGGTCGGTGGCCGTGACAGGGTCCATGACCCTGCCGCCCCGAATGATAAAATCAGCTTTCATAATGTCACCTCTGTCAGATAATTCCCATGGTGCCGAGGACGCAGGCCAGGATGGCACAGCAGAACGGCATGATCGCACAGGTAATGAACACATGCTTATATGTATCCTTCTGGGAAGTCCTGGCGATCTGGTTGCACACCACCATGCCGGAGGCATGGGGCATTGCGTCAAAGCCCGAGGAGGCAATACATACCACCCGGTGAAGCATGGCTGTGTTCAGTCCGGTGGAAGCCAGATATCCGCCCATGCTGGAAAGGAAAATATTCAGTCCGCCTGCGGACGAACCTGTGATGGCCGCGATCACGTTGATGGAAATAAGAGCCGTGGCCAGAGGCCCGATGTTCATGTTCACCAGAGCGTCCGTGACGATCCCGTAAGCCGGTGAAGCGGATACCACGCTTCCAAATCCCATGATGGAGGAGGTGGCGATCAGTGCGCCCAGGCCGCCTGAGGCGCCGTCATTGATGGCTAACTGGATATCCAGCTTATCCTTATAAAGGATGCATCCGATCACAATGGCCAAGATCATGGCGCATGACACCGCGTATGTGGAGGGCATGGCGGTCAGCTTCTGGAAACCGAACATGGCGGCCAGGAGGACAACGATGGGAACATAGCATTTCCACACCTCAGGCGTCTTTCCCTGCTCCACGGACTGCAGATCCATGATGTTTTCCCCCGGGCTTGCCACAAAGTGTTCATTGTTTGCCTTTGCGGCCTTGATCTGCCAGTTCAGGTAAAGATAAGCTGCCGCAAACATGAGCACGGAGCAGATAATGCCGATCTTGGCTCCCGCGTAAGCCGTTGTGTTAAAATATGTAGTGGGCAGCAGATTCTGCGTGGACGGTGAACCTGGAAGCATGGCCATACACACGGTCACCGGACACACCATGATGGTTGCCACGATCAGTTTCTTCGGTATATCCGCCTTCTGGAACAGGGCGACTGCAATGGGATACACGGAAAATGCAATGATAAAAGTTCCGATTCCTCCATAGGACAGCACTAATCCGGTAATCATAATGACCAGGACCACTGACTTATCCCCCAAAAGCTTTAATAAACTGCCCGCTATCCCCACGGATGCGCCGCTTTCCCCCATTACCTTGCCGAATATGGATCCCAGCATGAACAGCAGGAACCAGCTCCCGGCAAACCCGCTCATCCCGGTCATAAAATTCTCAGTGATGGCGGACACGGGATTCATTCCATTAAATACGATCACAATAATAGCGCCCACTAAAGACACAATGGCCATGTGCCAGTTTTTCCAGATCAGGAAAATAACGGCCACGACAGCACAGACCAGCCCTACAATACCTAACATATTATACCCCTTTTCTTTTGATTTGTACATTTTCATGAAATAGTACTGACTTTTTGATATGTTTTTATTATAATAGCAGAGTAGTAAGAAGTGAACTTAAGAGTAATTATATCGGATAGTAGTAAAAGTGCGAAGGAGTTTTTATGGAATTAAGACAGCTGGAATATATGATCGCAATTGCAGACCACGGCAGCATTTCCAAGGCAGCGGAATCCCTTTTCATCACACAGTCCGGCCTGAATCAGCAGCTGATCAAGCTGGAACAGGAACTGGGGATCCAGCTGTTCTACAGGGATAAGCACCATCTGCAGGTGACCGCGGCAGGCAGGATCTACGTGGAAAATGCCCGTGAGATCATGAAGATCAAAAAGAATACTTACAATATCCTGTCTGATATGAAAAACAACACCGTGGGCGAGATCACCTTAGGGCTGACCCTGGAACACGGTATTGACCTGTTCACCTTTGTTTTTCCCAAATTCAACCGGCAGTATCCGGGCATTAACTTTCATCTGCTGGAGCGCTATGTGGCTGAGCAGCACAGCATGATCGCCGCAGGCAAGCTGGATTTTGGCCTGGTCATGCTGGGTGAGCAGGACAAGGTCAATCTGGAATACATCCCCCTGTACCAGGAGGAGATGATCCTGGGAGTGCCAAAAACCCATCCCTGTGCCGGTCAGTGCGCCGCCCCAGGGGAACCCATGCCCTTTATGGATCTAAAGCTCTTTAAGGAGGATACCTTTGCCCTGATGTTCCCCAATTCCACCATGCGCGGCATCATTGACCCGGCCTTTGCCGCGGCCGGATACCAGCCCAAGATATTGATCGAGACAGGCATGAACCACGCCCTGGTAAAGCTGGCTGCCACCGGCCTGTGCTGTACCGTCCTGCCCTTTTCCAGAGCCCTGTGCAGCCCGGACCGTGATGCTGTGTCCTGGTTCCGTCTCTCCCCTCCCATCAGCTGGACCACCTACATCACTTACCGCAAGAATACCCATTTAAACGAGGCATCCCGGTATTTTATACAGCTGGCTAAGGAGTATGGGGCGGAACTGGCCATGCAGATGAGACGGCCATTTCCCTGTTCAGAGGCCCCAGGCAGGGCGGCAGGTTTATAACGGATCCATAATAGGATGATTTTATAACCAAAAGGGCCATGGAGAAATTTCTCCATGGCTTGGATCAGACATTACATATACATATGACTTCCATAGTTTGGATATAAAATATCGAGAAATGACACAATATCCCGGCGCAGTTCATCCACCGCCCGTTCCAGATCCTTGTCCATCAGATAATCGATCACCTTCAGGTGGTTCTCACAGCCCATGCGGATGGAGATGGTTCCCCATTTCTCCCAGTGCCTCTGGGCATAGGCCCTTGTCATGATTCCAATGCTTTTTTGCAGCATACTGTAGCAGTACTCATTCCCGCTGTAGGAAAGCAGGCGGAGATGGAATTTGCTGTTGTTGTCCCAGTGCTTCAGGATGGTCAGGTCCTTATCCTTGTCAGAACACTCAGTCAGGGTGAACTCACGCAGCTCCATAATATCACCCCTGGTCATGATGGAGGCGGCATCCCTGAGACATCCTGTCTCAACCATGATCCGGAAATTTACTATATCCCGTATCTCCTTTTCATTGATCCTGACCACTTCATATCCATACCTGGGATGGCTGATCAGCACTCCTTCATTACACAGCTCGATCAGGGCGTCCCTGATCGGGGATTTGCTCACCCCATACTTTTCGATCAACTGTTTTTCATTGATGATCTCATTCTGCTTGTAGTTGCCCTCTATTATGTCTTTCAGAATAGAATCATATATTTCAGTCTTCAAAGACGATGGCTTCCCGCTTCCCATATACATTCCCTCCCACTTTTTTCCAACATGCCTTAAAGCATTTCCTTATAGCATACGATCCAGCTCCATAAGGGATATTATATATGTTTTCAAACCTTTTAGCAACATTTGTAAGGGAACACATTCATCGGGCTGGTGCCCCTGTCCGTGGCCGTTCTCAAAGGGATTGGGCGCATCCGGCACACCCGGCCCGAATCCGATGGCACAGGGAAGATGCCTGGAGTAGGTTCCTCCCCCCATGGTGTAAGGCTCATAATGCCTGCCCTGGACATGATCGCAGATCTCACTTAACACAGGAATGTAGGGATTATCAAGAGGTACATAGGCCGGTGCCGACAGCTCGCCGATGGTAATCCCAAATCCCAGGGATTTCGCCTGTTTTCTAAAACCTTCCGCCACCTCCCGGCCATCCACGGTCACCGGATACCTGGTGTCAAAGGACACATTGATCCTTCCCTTCTCCCCATGGGCAACACTGCCCACACAGGTAAGCTTTCCGGATTCACTGTCCTCAAAGGGAATGCCGCATGCCACCCCATAATAATCAGATGTCATGGATTCCACTGCCCGCATTGCATCTTCGGCACTGCCTCTGACCAGTCCGCTCTTTGCCAGAGCACCTGCCAGAACATGGACCGCATTCACGGACCCCTCCGGAAATGCCGCATGGCGGGATATGCCCCGGGCTGAAACCTTTATATCCGCCCCGTCCTGCTCCACGCTGATCCCGTCTATTCCCTTCAGTCTTTCCACGGCTTCTTTAAGGTCCACCCCTGAAAGCACGGCTTCGGCCTTTGCCGGAATCACGTTGACCACGCTGCCGCCATGGAAGGATACCAGGTTTCCGTCCATTTCCCGCTCAATATCAGCCCTCATCAGACCCTTTTCCCCATAACATACAGGGAAATTAGTGTCCACCACCAGATTGAAATCCGGGACCTGCTGGGTACGGCAAAAATACTCAATGTCCTGCATTCCCGTTTCCTCTGACAAGCCAAAATAAAGAAGCACGTCATTTTTCAGGGCAATGCCATGCTCCTTTAAATACCGCAGGGCGTACAGGGCGCAGATACCCGGCCCCTTGTTGTCCCCCACTCCCCGGCCGATCAAGAATCCGTCTTTCAGCGTGCACTTAAGAGGCGGATTATGCCACCCTTCCCCCAGTGGAACCACATCCAGATGGGCATACATGCCGATCCGCTTCGGTTCCTTTGCCGTCCCCTTTACCAGGAGACTGCCGCAGTAATACTCATGATTCTCCACATGGAATCCATACCCTGCGGCCAGGGAAACCGCCTCATCCAGCACATCCCCGCAATTTTTTCCAAAGGGATATTTCTCATCCCCCTGAACCGATATGCTGGGAATGGCTACTAATCTGTCCAGGTCCTTTACAAATGCCTGGCTGTTTTTTTCGATCCACTGATCGATCTCCTGCATAAAACTGCTGTCAGGTTTAAACATCTTGATTTTCCTTCCTTATTCGCACAGATGACATGATACCATATGACCGCCGCCCACATCATGAAGCTTCGGACATTCCTGAGAGCACCGGCCGGCAGCGTATTTACACCTGGTGTGGAAATAACAGCCCCGGGGAGGATTCAGCGGACTGGGCACATCCCCCGTAAGGATCTCCCTCTTCATCTTATTATCCACATCAGGGATGGGGATCGCTGACAGCAGGGCCTTGGTGTAAGGGTGCTGCGGGTTGTTATAAAGCTCATCCTTTTCTGCAATCTCCACAATCCTCCCAAGATACATTACAGCAATACGGTCAGACACGTACTTAACCACACTCAGGTCATGGGAAATGAACAGATAGGTGAGTTTTTTTGTTTTCTGAAGGTCCTGGATCAGGTTCAGCACCTGGGCGCGGACCGACACATCCAGAGCGGACACCGGCTCGTCACAGACCACGAATTCAGGGTCCAGCACAAGGGCCCTTGCGATGACAATGCGCTGTCTCTGTCCTCCTGAGAACTCATGGGGATAACGGTTCATCATGTTCTCCGGCATACCCACCAGTTCCATGATCTCCTTTACCTTCTGTATGCGCTCCTCATTGCTACCCATTCCAAAGGCGTCCAGGGGAGCCTTGATCAGCTCCAGCACAGTCATACGGGGATTTAAGGAGGCATACGGATCCTGGAAGATCAGCTGCATTTTCTTGCGCATCTGGCGCATCTGCTCTTTGTTGTACTTTGTGATATCATCACCCTTATAGAGGACCTGGCCTGAGGTAGGATCGATCAGCCGCAGGATGGACCGCCCCAGCGTGGACTTTCCGCATCCCGATTCACCCACCACCCCAATGGTCTCCCCCTCATAGATGGAAAGGTTGATCCGGTCCACGGCATGGACGATCTTTAACGGTTTTCCGGTCATGGTTTTGGCTGTGATAAACTCTTTTTTTACATTCTTTAGTTCAACCAATATGTTTTTATTCGACCTCATGTTCCCAGCCTCCCTCCGGCGCATATTTCCAGCAGCGAACTTTCTGTCCCCCTATATCATAGAGCCCCGGTTCCTGTTCATGGCATTTGCTCTGTGCCTGCGTACACCGGGTACAGAACCGGCATCCCTTTGGCATTTCGCTCAGATCCGGGACCGACCCCGGGATATTAAAGAGGCGCTCCGCGCTGTTCTGGTCCAGACGGGGGATGGACTTAAGCAGCCCCTGGGTATACGGATGGAGCGGATGCTTAAAAATACTCTTCACATCCCCGTACTCCATCTCCTTGCCCGCATACATGACCATTACCTCGTCCGCCATCTCCGCAACCACACCCATGTCATGGGTGATGAGCATGATCGACTTGTTATCCTTTTCTTTTAATTCCCTCATAAGCTCCAGGATCTGGGCCTGAATGGTAACATCCAGGGCAGTGGTGGGTTCATCCGCTATGAACAGGGATGCATTGCAGGAAAGGGCCATGGCTATCATCACACGCTGCCTCATGCCGCCGGAAAGCTGGTGGGGATACTCCTTAAGGCGCTGGGCCGGGGAGGGGATGCCCACTTTCATGAGCATCTCCTCGGCGCGTTTCCATGCCTGTTTTTTATCCATCTTACTATGCGCGGTTATTGTTTCTACAAGCTGTTTTCCGATGGTCATAACCGGATTCAGCCCTGTCATGGAGTCCTGAAATATCATGGCGATCTCGTTACCACGGATCTGGCGTATTTCCTTCTGGTTAAGCCTGGTCAGGTCTTTTCCCTTAAACAGGATCTCTCCAGATGCGATCTTACCGGACTGGGGAGGAATCAGCCTCAAAATTGACATGCTCGTCACTGATTTGCCGCAGCCTGACTCTCCCACGATTCCCAGGGTCTCGCCCTTTTTTATATGAAAGGATACGCCGTCCACAGCAGTAACTGTTCCGTTCTTTCCGGAAAACTGGGTTACGAGTTTTTTTACTTCAATCAAATTTTCAGACATTTAAGTACCTCGCTTTTCGTATGGAACATGCTGATCCCGATTACTTATTCACCTTCCAGGCCCATACATTCTTGTTCACATTGTAATCAATGGCGCCTACCCGCACATTCTCCAGCTTCTCGCTGTATCCAAAGAGGTCATTGGTAAAATACAGGAATGCCATTGGCATCTGCTTAAACAGTTCCTGCTGATATTTGTCATAAGCCTCTTTACGTGCCTCAAATGTGATCTCCTTGGCTCCGGCCTCGCCCAAAAGGCCCAAAGTCGGGTCGGACAGCTGTGTAAAGTTATTCATGTAGCCTGCCGTCACGTTAGGTACGGATTCGGATGGATCAACGGAACCGGCGGAGCCGATAAAGCACAGATCATACTCGCCATTGCGCGCATTGGACAGCAGGGTGGGGAAATCAAGTGTCTGGATCCTTGTCTTGATGCCGATCTTCTGAAGATCCTGCTGGATCAGGATCGCTGATTTTTCCCTCACTTCATTGCCAGTGGAAACCAGTACTTCCAGTTCGCGGTTTGCATCCCAGCCCGCTGCCTCGATCATTTCCTTTGCCTTCTCAGGATCGTATTCAACCTTCAGGCTTGTGTCATAGTACTTGTGGTCTTCAGGAAGGGGGCCGATGGCAACGCGTCCCTGGCCCTGAAGGAGCTGGTCCACGATCACCTGGCGGTTGATGGCAAGGCTGATTGCATGGCGGATGTCCTCTGTCAGGTAATCCCTGGAAGTATTCATGGCCATGTACTGGTACGCAAAGGTGGGTACGGACTTTGCGGCAACACCCGGGGTGTTGTTGGCAGCATCCCAGTCAGCCAGAGGGATCTGCGTATTTCCGGAAAGGGCATCGATCTCGCCGCTCATCAGGCCGGAAAGGATATTGGAGGACTGTACTTTTTTGAACACCAGCCTGTCAAAATCAGGTGCGCCCAGGTAGTAGTCCTTATTTGCCTTAAACTCTATGGACACGCCGGACTCGGTGCTGTCAAAGATACATGGGCCGGAGCCAATGGGCTTCTGCCAGAACGCATCATTTACCAGGTCCCCATCGGAGATCCCGGACAACAGGTGCTTTGGAATGATAAAAAAGTCACGGTTTACAAGAGCATAGACAATGGAGGGATCCATGGGTGTCTTTAAGGTAAATTCTACCGTATGGTCATCCACGGCCTTTACTTCCACACTGTCAGTCCCTGTCTCACATCCGGTGTCATCGGTACCCGCAAAGTACTGCATACGGATGCGGCGCAGGTAGTTATATTCAGAGGAAGATGCAACCTGTGCGGAGTAGACCACGTCCTCTGCGGTTACAGGTTCCCCGTCATGCCATTTCGCGTTCTCGTTCAGGTGATATGTAATCTTGTCCCGGGCCTCATTGGTCTCCCAGGAATCAGCCAGCCTGGGTTCAAACGTGCCGTCCGTGTTAATGGTCATCAAACGGTCAAACATAAGCTCATTTACATTGTCGGCGCCTGCATTGGTGGTGTTCATCACCATGAACGTATCCCAGTCCCCGGACTGTGCAATGGTAACGATCTTCTCGCCGGTGCTGCTTCCCCCAGCCTTTGGCGCTTCTGTCTGGGCCGTTCCCCCTGCATTGGCCGCCGTGCCGGATGTTCCCCGGGAAGACCCGCCGCACGCTGAAAGCAGCATGGTACATGCCATGGAAGCTGCAATTACTCTTACAAAATTACGTCTCATAATGTTCCTCCTTTAAACTTGTATGTGTTTGTTTTATTTCTTTTTAATCTTTGTCTTTGAATCCAGGGCGTCCCTGATGCCGTCCCCTACAAAATTGATGCTGGTAACCGTAAGCACCAGCAAAATGCCCGGCGGCACCCAGAGCCACGGCCTGGATGAAAGCACGGTGATGGACTGCGCCGCGTACAGGATATTTCCCCAGGAAGCCTGGGGCGGCTGAACGCCCATGCCCAGAAAGCTGAGTGCGGATTCCTGGATAATGGCCTGGGCGGTACGGAACGTAAAGTTGATCAATATGGGGGCAAACGCATTGGGCACCACATATTTCATCAAAAGGGGCAGGTCCTTGGTCCCCACGGCCTTTGCTGATTCCACGTACTCCTTTTCCCTGACCGACAATACATTGCCGTAGATCAGCTTGGCAAAGTCCGTCCATCCCAGCACGCCGATCACCAGCGTAACGGTCCAGACAGAGGGTCCGATCACGGCAACCAATACCAGCACCAGTATCATGGATGGGAATGACATGAAAATGTCCGCGGCCCTCATGACAATGGTTTCCCATATCCCCTTGTAATAACCGGCGATCAGCCCCAGGGGGACGCCGATGCAAAGGCTTATGATGGCGGAAAGCAGACCCACCAGAAGGGATACGCGGCCGCCGTACACCAGCCTTGCGAACACATCCCTTCCCGTGTCATCTGTTCCCAGTAAATGGCCGGGACCGGGCTTTGCGCTGAAGGCCAGTATATCCGATGTGTATGGATCCAGTTTCAGGATGATGGGAAGAAATACCACCAGGAATACTTCCAATGCAATAATTGCAACGCCGATCATGGCCAGCTTGTGGGCCGTGAACTTTTTCAGCACGTCCCGATAATATGAGTCCTTTTTTATGACGATTGTCTCTGACATCCTCTTACCTCCTTTGTTACAGCTGTTCTCCGGCCGTTTATGTACAATACATGCGGCCCACCTGGTGAGGTTGTCCACGAACCAGTGAGGCGGCTAACGGCTCTCCCTTATCTTTGGGTCAAGCAGACTGTAAGCAATATCCGTAAGGACATTGCCCACCAGAACGGCTGCTGCAATTACTACGGTGATCCCCATTATCATGGGGTAATCTCTTGCATTAATGGACTGGACCATAAGGCTTCCCAGCCCCGGCCAGCTGAATACCTGCTCCGCCACCACAGCGCCTCCGAACATAAACGGAATCATGGTGCTGAGAACAGTTACCACAGGGATCAGAGCGTTCCTGAGGCCATGGACAATGACAACCCTTGGTTCTACAAGGCCTTTGGCCCTGGCTGTCCTGATATAGTCTTCGCTGAACACTTCCATCATGCTGCCCCGGGTCTGCCTCAGTATGCTGCCTATATTAAATATGGTCAGAACCAGACAGGGCAGGATCAGATGGTTGACTGCCGAGCCGACCGTATGTACCCCGGCATCGTACATTCCTCCCATGGGCAGTACCCGAAGCTTGACTGCAAACAGATAGATCATCACTAGACCTGTAAAAAAGGTAGGGGTGGATGCCCCTACAAATGCAAATCCGGATGAGGCGTAATCCCATGCGGAATAGGGCTTATACGCTGACATGATGCCAAGGGGCACTGCGATCAGAACTGATAGCGCAGTAGATGACAGTGTAAGTATCAGTGTGGGTCCCAATTTTTCCAGTACCTGTCCCAGTACAGGAAGGCTGTTCCGGTATGAGATCCCCAGATTTCCCTGGAGCATGGCTCCAAGCCACCGGAAATACTGTATGATCGCCGGGTCATTTAACCCCATCTGTGTTTTCAGCGCTTCCATACTCTCCTTGGTTGCCATGGGATCTGCCATGAGCATCTCCAGGGGACTTCCGGGAGCCATTGCCGAAATCAGATATACAAGAACAGTTATTCCGAAAAAGGTGGGAATCGCTACCAACAGACGTTTTACAATGTACTTAAACATGTTGTTTATCGACCTCCGTATTTCCGTGATCCTTCTTAATGGGTAGCTGCGTGCCTGAACACTAAGAATATCATTGTTATATCACTGATAATATCAGATATAACGTAAATGTCAACCTTACGAACTGTTTTTTAATTATTTTTGTTTAATATGCACACTTTTTTTCTTTTTTATTGGCATAATCGACAAAAATATATTTAAGTCTTTGAAAGTATTGACTAGATTACATTTGCATGTTTAAATAAATAACAGTTATTTCTGCGTGCCTGGATAAAATCGGAATATCAAAAACTGATTTTATTGAAGGAGGATTTTAAGATGTCTGTTAAACACAATGAACCTAAATTTACCGATCCCGCAACCATGGCCTGCCGCGGTGCCGTGGAGCACAGAGCCACATGGATGGCACTTCTCTATGAACAGGCTAAGGAGCAGGGCGCTGACGCTGAGAAGATGTGCCGCGAAGCCATCCGCAAGTGCGGCCATATCCATGGCGACAACATGTATAAGCCCCTTTGTGAGGACCCGGACAGCGCCGCTGATTTTGGCAGGGCATTCTTTAGCGGACAGGGCGCAAAAAACATGGAGATCGATGTGCTCGAGTCCTCCCATGACAGCCTGGTGGCAGAATTCCGCCAGTGTCCCCTTGTTCAGGCCTGGGAAAAACTAGGCTATAAGGGCAAGGAACTGGAACTGCTGTGCGACATGGCCATGGACGGGGACCGCGGTATTGCCGACCAGATGGGGCTGACACTGGATATCACAAAGACCATTGCTGCCGGAGACGGATGCTGCCACCTGCATTTCCATAAATAATTCGTATCAGTTCAAATACTTTACAGGGAACCTGCCACATGGCTCTCAGGCTGTCATTTTCATATGGCGGCCTTTTGTGATTCCGGGGAGTATCTGCATAATACCTCTGGTATTCCGGCATCATAACCTGTATAATATTTTGTAATATGAGCACCGGAGCCCGATCAGAGACTCCAACGCTTTAAGGAGGTCTACATGAATGTAAGAGGCAGAAATGTAAAAGACAGATTTCTCACCTATGTGGGGTTCGACACCCAGTCCGATATTGACAGCGGCAAGGTGCCTTCCACTCCCAAACAGCTGAAGCTGGCCGGTTATCTGGCGGATGAACTGAAGGAATTGGGAGTGGAGGATGCGGAAGTGGACCGGTACGGCTGCGTCTACGGGCACATACCGCCCTCCAGCGGCTGCGCCAAGCCTGGTCTGGCCCTGATCGCGCATATGGATACGGCCATGGATATGTCGGGAGCCAACATTAAGCCCCGTATTGTGTCCGATTATGACGGAGGTGATATTGTACTGAATCAGGAGAAGAATATTGTCACCAGAGTCAGTGAATATCCTGTGCTTGAGCGCTTTGTGGGCCAGGACCTGATCGTCACGGACGGCACCACCCTTCTGGGCGCGGATGACAAGGCCGGTGTGGCGGAGATCATGACACTGGTGCAGTTTCTGGCAGAACATCCCCAGCATCCCCATCCCGGACTCAGCATCCTGTTTACCCCGGATGAGGAGATCGGCCGGGGAGCGGACCATGTGGATATAAAGAAGCTGGACGCTGCCTATGGATACACTGTGGACGGAGGGCTTCTGGGGGAATTTTCCTATGAAAATTTCAATGCTGCAAGCGCCTTTGTCACCGTGCATGGCGTCACGGCCCATACCGGGTATGCTAAAGGCGTGCTGAAAAACGCCATCCTCATAGCCATGGAATACCAGAGTCTGCTCCCCGCCTATGAGACGCCCGGGTGCACGGAGGGACGCGAGGGTTTCTACCACCTGGACCGTCTGGAGGGGTGCACGGAAACGGCCAAGATGAAATTCCTCATAAGGGACCACGATCATGGTAAATTTCTAAGGCGTCAGGAACTGATGGAAGAAGCCTGCAGGTATCTGAATAATAAATACGGCCAGGGCACTGTGGAAATCCAGATCCAGGAAAGCTATCTGAACATGTATGAAAAGGTGAAGGACCATAAGGAACTGATCAGCCATGTATTTGAGGCCATGGAAAAGGCCCAGGTCACCCCCATTGTGGATCCTATCCGCGGCGGAACCGATGGCTCCCGCCTGTCCTACATGGGCCTGCCCTGCCCCAACCTTTGCACCGGGGGCCAGAACGGCCATGGACGCCATGAATTTGTGTCTGTCCAATCCATGGAAAAAGTGGTTGAGATCCTCAAATATTTGGTGGAACTGTATAGTTAGCCCTTTTTATAAAATAAAGCCTGCAAATAAACAAGATACACATAGGAGAAAATGATATGGGATATATTAACCAGGTAACCGGCTACAGAAACGATCTGCTTTGTAACAGATCCATTATTAAAAAAGGTATGTATGCACTGTTGGAACCGGACGGTCTGGTAAAGAATGTGATTCCCAGCTTTCAGGAATGTGAGATCACCATACTCTCATCCCCAAAGCTGGGAGCATCCTTTGTGGACTACCTGTTGTCCGTCAGCCCGGGAGGATATAACCGGGCCGGATTTGGCGGCGAGGGCATCGAAACTTTTCTCTATCTGTTTGAGGGATCCTTAAAGGTATGGAATGAAGACGAGACGGCTGTCTTAACAAAAGGCGGATACATATTCTGTCCGGAAGGCAGACTGCTGCATTTTGAAAACCTCGGGGGAAACGCAAGAGCATTTCTCTATAAAAGAAAATATGTAAAGCAAGAAGGCTGTCAGGCACACACAGTCATTGCCAATATCAATGATGTGGACTGGATGGAATATGAGGACATGGCCGATGTGCGCATGAAGGACTTTCTGCCAGCAAAAGATGATCCGGGTTTTGACATGAACTTCCATATCCTTTCCTTTAAGCCAGGAGCCAGCCACGGTTACGCGGAAACCCATGTGCAGGAACACGGAGCTTATATTTACTCCGGGCAGGGCATGTATCTTTTGGATCATGACTGGATCCCTGTAAAAAAGGGAGATTATCTGTTCATGGGTGCCTACTGTCCCCAGGCCGCCTACGGAGTGGGACGGGATGAAGAATTTGCTTATATTTACTCAAAAGATTGTAACCGGGACGCATTTTTATAAAGTTAAAAGGCAGAAAAGGATATTTCTATCCTCTCTGCCTTTTATTCTCATCAAACTTATTATAATATTTCATTTTTAAATGCTTCCACATCATCTGCCAGTATTTCTTTGGCCTGCTCCAAGTTCCCCTCTTCCATTGCCTCCACCAGACGTATATGGTTCCTTCCGTCTGAAACCTGACTGTTATTCCAGATTTGGATAAAATATTGATTGGAAATCCTGGTACATATATTTAGCGCATCGGACAAGGACCTTTGGATAAAGGTGTTATTGCAGAAACTGCACAAAGTTTTGTGGAACTGTATGTTGGTTTCCCAATGGATACGCGAGTCCTTTGTATAGGTAATTTTCCCAGCATCTTCATTCAATGCCTTTAACTGGTCGAAGTTTTCCCGGGTCAAATGGGGGAAACTCATCTCCAGGGCCCCTAACTCGATGATTTTCCTGTATTCAACTATTTCGATGATCTGGCTTGGAAGTATCACTGTCAGCTGGTATCCAAATCTTGGAATATTGTTAAGGACGCCCTCACCGCAAAGCTGGACCAGCGCCTCTCTTACGGGAGTTTTACTGACACCGTACTTTTCCATTAATGTCTTTTCGTTAATAATATCATTGGCTTTGTAAGTCCCATCCAATATATCCTTCATAATTCCGTCATGTACCTGACTTTTTATCGATTGCCCCTGCATTGTATATCCCCTTTATTTAATATGAGTTTAGCCTTTTACAGCTCCTGCCATCATCCCTGATTTCTGGAATGTTTGTAATATTAAATATAACACAATAATTGGAATAATTACAAGGGTTGTGCCCGCAAGAATTACAGGCCACGGTGTTGAGAGCCCCTCGCTTACGGGAAGCAGGGAAATTGTGACCATCAATGTGTATTTTGCCTGTTTGCGTAGGTACAGAAGAGGCCAGAAGAAATCGTTCCACCTGGCGATCAGGGTGACTGCTGCCCAGGATGCCAATGCCGGCTTGATAATGGGCAGGATGATCCTGTAAAATATCCCAAAATCTCTGCAGCCATCAATTCTGGCAGCCTCTATCAGTTCATCAGGAACATCGCTGATATACTGATGCATGTAGAAAATACCCACCGCAGTGGCAATCCTGGGGACGATCAGTGACCACAGACTATTGATCAGCCCTATTTTTTTCATGATCACAAACAGCGGAACCGCCCCAACCTCCGGAGGCACCAGCATTGTTGCGATCACAAAATAGAACAGAAAATCCCTTCCCGGAAATTTGTATTTGGCAAATGCAAATCCTGCCAGTGAGCAGAAGAACAGGGAAGTGGCTGTTCCCATTAGAGTGGTAAATACGCTGTTGAACGTATTCAGTCCCACCGGTATCATGTCAAATAATTTTCTGAAGTTATCCAAAGTGGGCTCTGCAACCCATATGGACTGAAACCCACTGATACTTTCTGATGTTGGTTTGATTGAAATCAGGCACATCCACAATATAGGAAGAATACATATTAATGATATAATGATCAACAATGCGTGTACTGCAAAGCTTGCCCAGATTTTTTTGCCCTTATACCCCATCTATTTCCCCCCTATAATTCTCCCTGTTTCCGCTTCACCACCATCTGCATCACAGACAGCACTGCCAGAATCAGGATTAGAATAACTCCAATAGCGGAGGCGTATCCCATATTAAAGATGTTAAAGCCTGATTCATACATATACTGGAACAATGATGTATTGGATGTACTGGGACCAGGTAAAATATATGACTCATTAAAAAGCTTCCAGCTGTCTACCGTCAGTGTTATGGAACAGAAGAAAAGAATATTTCCAAGAGACGGAAGTGTTATGTATATAAACTGCTTCCACTTATTGGCACCGTCTACCGTGGCCGCCTCATAATAATCCCGGGAAATATTTAACAGGCCGGAAAATACGATCATGGTAAACCACGGTGTATTTCTCCACACATTCAGCATAATTACCGGAATCTTAGAATACTGGGTGCTGGTAAGCCAAGGGACCTTCCCCAGCCCCATCCATGATAAAAACTCATTGAAAAGACCTACGTTCTCGTCAAAAAGCATTCTGAATATTAAACCCATTGCAATAGCTGCACAGATATTGGGAAGGAACGTAACCGTTCTAAAAAGCGCCTTTCCCTTTAACATATCCGAGTTAAGCAGGCTTGCAATCAGCACTGAGAGAATCAATATGAATACAAGGCCCGTGATCCAATATACCATGGTATTCTTCAATGCGTCCCAGAACATATTGTCGATCAGCAATTTTCTATAGTTATTGATCCCGCAGAACTCCGGTGCTCCAATCCCCTTCCAGTTTGTAAGGCTGATGTAAAATGTCCATATAGTGGGAATCAGCTGAAATGCGAGAAACAGAAGAAAAAACGGCAGTATGAACAAATAGGGAGCCTTATATTTTTTAAATATCTTCAGCATACTATAACTCCTTAAATTTTAAAGCATGGGGGAAGACCGTGCCTTCCCCCAGACAAAGTGCATATTACTTTATGATTTCTGCCTGCCCGATTTTTGCTTTCAGATTTTTATCCATGTTGGCAATGGCCTGTTCCATGGTCTGATTGCCTGCCACATAATTCTCCAGCTCAGAAGAAATGATCTCATCGGCCTCCGCATCCTGTGGTGTTACTGCCATATTTGTTGCTCCATTTTCAAGGCACTTGCCCTCCATCTCACGGAATGACATGCCGCCGTAAAAATCAGATGGCTCTTTCCAGAAATCATCCTGCAGCATCTCCAGGGATATAGGGTTGGCATATGGAGCGTTTTGGGATTCCATGGATTTTACCCATGTGTTTCTGGACTCCGTATCAAATGTGAAATCTTTCCATAGCTGTTCCAACAGCCCTGCATACACATTATCCCCTTTATTCACAATACAGAAGTAGGAGGATACAGGCGCTCCGGCCTTGCCTACACCCTCGAATTCAGGCGAAGGCATAACCTCCCACTGCCCCGCTGTCTGCTGGCAGTTCTTTCTCATAAACTCATCCCAGAAGGCGCCGATGTAAAATGTTGCCACCTTCTGTTCATTAATTGCATCATATAATGCAGGTTCCATAATCTCCGACTTTAATAACATGCCCTCTGAATATAAGGTATCCAGTGTTCCAAGGGCCATCTTTGTACCTTCGTCCTCTCCTATTACAATTGCTCCGTTTTCATCCCAGATCCTTGCATTGGCCTGAGGCATTAGGCCTCTTCTTCCCCAATATCTCCAGGTCTTGCTGCTTGGGCTGATGTAGGACAGATATACTTCACCATTGCTCTTTTCCTTTAACTGGCGTCCCGCCTCAATATATCCCTCCATGGTCTTCATCATGGACGGGTCAATGTCATACGTTTCAAAGATATCCTTGTTGTAAAACAGTACATTAGGACGCACCGATTCCGGAAGTCCATAGATCTTTCCGCTTATGGTGGCATCTGCCGCAGCGCCGTCCACCATCTTCTCTATGTAAGGCTGGAGGAATTCAGTCTCATCCTTTAAGATTCCCGCCTGGGAAAGATCCATAATATTAACCGGATCCAGGTATGTGGCATCCGGAAGATCCTCATCCGCACCGGCCAATGCTGTCATGGTGATCTTCTCGCGGCTCTGGGCGTGCCCCTCTGTCTGCACGATCTCAATCTTCACATCCGGGGCTATATCCCTGTGGGCATCCAGCCATGCGTCATAGTACTCCTGAAGATACTGGGGCTGTCCTGTGCCATAGATAGTAATGGTCCCCGCAGGATATACAGTCTTATCTGACTCCTGGCTGCCGCTGCCGTCTGCCACCTGAGCGCCGCCTGCCGCCTGTCTGCTGCCGGAAGACGATGCCTTGCCGGTGTCTGAACCTCCACAGCCAGTTATCATGCCTGCCGTCATCACTGCTGCTAATAGTCCTGCTACTGTTCTCTTCATAAAAAAACCTCCCTTTATTATTCTCTTACCGCCTCTGCAATTGCCCGGATCCTGTCATATGGAATCTCAGTCGGCAATGTACAGTCCGCGCCAAGGATAAATCCTGTCTTTCCATAATCACGAATCACCTTTTTTGCCGCTTCCTTCAGCTCCTCCACCGTGCCCTCTACCATAACACCGCTTCTGTTAGCAAGTCCTCCCATGATCGTTGTGCCCGGAAACAGTTTTCTTCCATCTTCCAGGCTGAAGCCGGTTTCATAAACTCCCCAGTTAACCACATCGGTCAGCGCCTCATAGGACTTATACCGTTTCACATTCAGATGGTCCTTGCACATATGCAGGAAGTTATATGCACCAGCCTCTTTGGACGCTCTTAATATCTCCTTGTCAAACGGCTCGATGATTTCCGAAAACTCCTCATCTGTGAAATAATGCTGTTCCCCGCCTAGGGCCGCATAGTAGATACCATCCAAGCCCAGTTCTTTATATCTTACAGCCAGCTGGCACATACCGTCAGTAATCCGCTTAAAGGCTTCCACCACCGGCTGCTTATTCTCCCTGATATGGGCGCAGAACATCTCCCTCACATGTTCATAGCCATATCTTGCTTCAATGGGATGGATGGCAGAAGCACAGATCCCGTGAAGGGTTCCCAGAGAAAAGGCATCCTCTTCTGCCTGGTCCAGAATCCTTTTAACCATCTCGATCTGATCCTTCATGAACCCGTCATTCATGGAATATGACGGTATCTTATCCCAATCCCCCGGTGTCTTTATCTCACCCACATCCGGAACCAGGTTCTCATTCATCACCTTAATAATATCTGTATCGGTCCGGCGGAAAAACTCCAGATGGGACTTAACTCCCTGCTCTCCTTTTTCTTTCCCTGACGGAAAATGAAGTGAAAAACCAACCGGCACATAATCCACCTCTCTACCCTCAATTGCTGCAATAACCCGCTCTTTTTTTGTCATCTTCTCTTTCCTCCAATAGCTGAACAGTTCTGTATTTATACCACTGATAATATCACTGTTACTATTAGCTGTCAAGAATATTTTTAGCTAATTTATATATATTCTCATAATATTTTTATATTTTTTGTATATTTTTTAACTATCTATTTCACCGCCGTCCCCCATGGTCCTTATTCATCACCCCGCATGACATATGAAAAGCCGTATAATTCCCACGTTCTGGCCAATAATTTTTACCACAAAAAAAGCCCCAGGGCCCACCGGCCTCGGGACTTTTAATATACAATTATTGTAACTGTTCAGGAAATCCCATGTGAAAATGGGTGGAAAAACGGACTTATAAGCAAGCTTAACGCCCGCTTTGGCACCCATTTTCCCGCCGTCCTGATCTGTTACCAATTATTAATCACAGGTATAAGGCATAAGAGCGATGTGACGTGCGCGCTTGATCGCTACAGTCAGAGCTCTCTGATGCTTAGCACAGTTGCCGGTGATACGGCGGGGAAGGATCTTGCCTCTCTCGGATACGTATCTCTTTAACTTGTTAACATCCTTGTAATCAATTGTGCCGTTCTTATCGCCACAGAATACACATACTTTTTTTCTTCTGCGCATTCCGCCTGGTCTTCTCATCTTAGCGCCATCTGGTCTATCTGTTTTATTAAATGCCATTGGTGTTGTCCTCCTTTATTATTCAACCATAGAACATTCTAGTTAAATGGAAGTCCTTCGTCCTCTACTCCATCCGGAATGTTCATAAACCCATCACCAATCGCACTGGTAGGAGCCGGTCTCTGAGAAGGAGCTGACTGCGTATAGCCGCCCATTTCAGAAGCTGCGCCCTTACTGTCTGCGAATTCCTGGTCATCAAGGATGACCTCGGTGGTGTATACTTTCTGACCTTCCTTATTTACATAGCTACCTGTTTGAAGTCTGCCGGAAACAAGGACACGCATACCCTGACGGAAATACTTTTCTGCAAATTCTCCTGCGCGGTCAAATGCCACACAGTTGATAAAATCTGCGGTCTGGTCTCCGCCTTCCTGGCCTCTGCGTCCTCTCCTGTCCACTGCAAGGGTGTACCTGGCAATCGCCATGGAGCGCTCTCCCTGTGAATACCTGATTTCCGGATCTCTTGTTAATCTTCCCATTAGGATAACTCTGTTCATACGGTCACTCTTCCTTTTTCTTTCCCGCTTACACGGGCTGGGTATGTCTTATGCTTCTACTTTAACGCATAAGTATCTGATAACTGGTTCCATAATACGAATGTGTGCTTCTACTTCATTCGGGCATACAGAATCGGACTCAAACTGGATGAAGTAGTAGAAAGCTTCATGCATCTTCTGGATCTCATATGCAAGTCTCTTCTTTCCCCATTCATCTACATTGGTCACGGTGCCACCGAAACGTGTGATGTAACCTTTCACCTTTTCCAGTGCTGCTGCACGCTGATCGTCTTCAAGCTTCACATTCAGAACAACGGTTAATTCATACTTGTTCATCTTGCTTTACCTCCTTGTGGTCTCTGGCCCCTGCTTTCAGTAACAGGAGCAAGGATATGATATGTCACGGAGTATTATTTTATCAAATTCCCGGGACAATTGCAAGATGTTTTTTAATATTTTTATAACTTTCATCACTGCAGCTCCTGTGGATTCGCCCCTTTTTTGGTCAATCCCCTGGTATTCTTCTCCACCAGCCTGCGGGCCACCATGATCTGGTGTCCGCATCCCATGCATTTCAGCCGGAAGTCGGCTCCCACTCTAAGGATTTCCCATTCATTGCTGCCGCATGGATGCGGTTTTTTCAGCTTTACCACATCACCCACTTCGTAATTCAGCTTTTCCATCATCTTATTACTCCACTTCTATATGTAAATACAGCCCCTCTATCTGCTCAGGACGGACTCGATCTTCTCAAGTTCATCCGGTTCAAATGCCAGATGGTCCAGAGCCGCCACATTGTCTTCCAGCTGTGCGGTGCTGCTTGCCCCTATGAGCACACTTGTCACCTCACTGCGCCGCAGGACCCATGCAAGTGCCATCTGGGCCAGGGTCTGTCCCCTTGAGGCGGCGATCTGGTTAAGTTCCCTGATCTTAACAAGGCTCTCCTCAGACAGATACCGTCCGCCTATGGTGTTCCCCTCCCTGGATGCCCGTGATCCCTCCGGCACGCCGGAAAGATACTTGTCTGTCAGCGCTCCCTGGGCCAATGGGCTGAAGCAGATGCACCCCACGCCTTCCCTGTCAAGAAGCTCCAGCAGGCCGTCCTCCACCCACCGCTCCAGCATATTGTAACGCGGCTGGTGCAGCAGACATGGCGTGCCGTTGGCGCGGAGCATGGCAATTGCCTTTTCTGCTTCCGGGGCCTGATAATTGGATATGGCCACATACAGGGCTTTCCCCTGCCTCACCGCATCGGACAGCGCACCCATAGTCTCCTCCAGCGGCGTCTCCGGATCCGGGCGGTGATGGTAAAATACATCTACATAATCCAGTCCCATGCGCTTTAAGCTGGAATCCAGGCTTGCCATCAGGTATTTCCTGGAACCCCAGTTTCCATAGGGCCCCGGCCAGAAGTCATATCCCGCTTTGGTGGAAATGAACAGTTCATCTCTGTATCTTCCAAGATCCGATTTAAGGATGGCTCCAAAATTTTCTTCCGCCATTCCCCTGGCAGGGTGGCCGTAATTATTAGCCAGGTCAAAGTGGGTGATCCCCATATCAAATGCCCGGAATAAAATGTCCTTCTGCTCTTCCAGGGATTTCTCCAGGCCAAAATTCTGCCAAAGCCCCAGTGAGATCCTTGGCAGCAGGACACCGCTTCGGCCGCTGCGCTTATATTCCATAACTTCGTATCTGTTTCCCGCTGCTTTGTACATATGATCTGCCCCTTTTCGTATTATACATTTATTCACTCCAAAACCACTGCGCCCAGAACTTCCCCGATGCTGTCGCTGATAACCAGGTCAGCCTGGGAATCCCGTGAAGTGGCGCCTTTATTAATAAGCACCAGACGATTGCCCCGGTAATAATCAATAAGGCCTGCTGCCGGATATACCACCAAAGAAGTACCGCCGATAATAAGCATGTCCGCATTCCGTATATAGTCCACGGACTTTTGTAAGATCCGGTTGTCCAGCCCCTCCTCATACAGCACCACATCCGGCTTTACAGTGCCCCCGCAGCTGCATCGGGGGACTCCCTCACTGTTTATCACATGATCCAGCCCGTAAAATTCGCCGCATCTGGTGCAATAATTCCTATGTACGGAGCCGTGAAGCTCCAAGACCTCTTTACTTCCCGCCATCTGATGCAGCCCGTCAATGTTCTGTGTAATGACAGCCCTGAGTTTTCCCTGTTCCTCCAGTCTCGCCAGGGCCTGATGGGCTGCATTGGGCTTTGCATGGGTAAAAAGCATCCTGTCTTTGTAAAACCGGTAAAATTCCTCAGGATTGCGGACATAAAAGCTGTGGCTGATGATCGTCTCCGGCGGATACTTATACTGTTGGTTATACAAACCGTCCACACTCCGGAAATCCGGGATACCGCTCTCCGTGGATACCCCCGCACCGCCGAAAAACACAATGTTCCCGCTGGATTGGATCCAGTCCTTTAACTGCTGCCATTTTTCATTCATATGATCCATGCCCCTCCTTTAATCATTATGGGATTTCAGTGACAATATAATTTAAGCATGATATAAGACCTGAGCCACCGAATCTCCTTTACACTATCTCATCCAGGAAAATACCTTCCAACGGCCTGATATATCTGCACCAGAAGGGCGGCTCTGTCCCATCCTCCTCCAAGATCCCGTCCAGCGGCATGTATCCAAACAGCCAGGAAGCCAGCTGGTCTACGGTGATATCCAGCACCTCTGTGGACATGAGGCAGTTCCCGCTGCCGCCCGGCCTGCCAGATTCCTGTTCGTGGACCGGAGATGTCCGGTCCAGGGATGAACTATCCATATCAAGCTTCCAGCGCCATAAACCGTCATTTTCTTTTATGAGGCGGTCGTGGATCCTTACCAGGACTTCCATCCGCGGGCAGGGGCATTCCTCATTTAAAGATATGGGCTCTGCCATGGCCGTCACATCCGTAATGCGCGCCATGATCCCGGGATCCTTTTTCCGGCCTGATTCCGCGGGACGGAGCCATTCTTCCCTGTCGCTGTAGAGAAATCTCTGTTCCTGTTTGCGGATCCCCCAGAACGCCTGAAGAGCCGCCAATTCCCCCTGAGAATCCAGCCATCCCCACACATGTCCGTCCTCGCTGTCAAGCTCTGCCTGAAGCATGTCCAGGTACGCCTTGTCCCTCAGCCCATAGACCTGGAACCGTGCGTCCAGCCAGCGGTTCATCCATTGAGACAACCACTCCGCCTCGGGACCATCCAGGCGCAGTTCCACCTTCTCCCCGGCCGGACCGTCATCTCCCAGCTCCCATAACGGCTGGTCAAACACATAGTTAAACCCAAACGGCCTGTAGATATCCGGGGATGCGGGCATGAGGTAGCAGAACGGCTCTCTGCTGTCATGCATGTCCTGAAGCATTTTCACCAGAACATCCCTCATATGCCCCTGATGACGGCTGGAGGCAGCGGTGGCAACCCCCACGATATAAGACAGCCTGTACCGCCGCCGCCTGACCATTACCGTATAGGGATTCAGATGGGCCATGGTGAGGATGGAGCCGCTCCCATCCTCCTTTACCAGCACCCTGCTGCCAGGCAGTTTTTTATTAAAATAATACCCCAGGAATGCCTGGGAATCCTCGGGAAATGCCTCCTGCCAGAGGGGGAGACATTTTCCATATTCTTCCTGTCCTAAATAGCGGATCATCGTTTCCTCACCATATACTTTCTTGCAAATCCAACCGGATTATAGCTCATCTTTGCCTTCCTAAGGCCCTCCATCCCCACATCATCCTCACGGTTCACCAGCGCAGCATCCGGGAACTCATTAACAAGGAACTGCTGGTTGATGAACTGGTAAAGCCCTTTGATATCCGGGTTGGCTTTCTCAATATGAATCACAGCCATATTCTCCCTCTCGTTCATGCTTCCAATGGTAAATGCCTCCATCTGCCCGTCCACATAAACAGCAGCCATACGCACGCATAGGCTGGAGCAGTTCTTAAGGATCTCATGGATACCGGCTACCTCGTACTCCAGGGAATCCTCCAGAACATCCCCATCTGCCTTCTGCCGCCTCCACCGCTCCATAAATTCCCAGACCTGGTGCCTGTCCGAGCAGCAGAGTCTCCTGTATTCATACCTGCCCTCATACTCCCGTTTGAAGGCGTTTAAATGATTCTTTTTCTTATGGAGTTTCTTACCGGACAAGGTCCTCATGGCCTCCCCGTCATACAGGTAGTCCTTCAGGTCCACCTGCTCCTCCACCTCATATTCCCTGGGGTCCAGTCCCAGGTACTGCACCGCTTCCTCGTCAGCCAGGGCAATATAAAAGGGCTTGTGGATCACTGTGGCAAAATACTCCTCCAGCTGGTGAAAGAAATAAGGCAGGTCCTCCTCCCTGCACATGGGCATGGCGGTAGAAGTCTGCCCGTCCCGTTCCATGAGCCACAGAACTGCCCTGTCCTCACTTACGGCGCATTTTACATGATAGTAGTCCTTCCAGAGAAAGCAGTCCAAAAACACACTGTCACACGTCTTATTGGGCCTGAGTCCGTAAAACGGCCTGAGCCTGTCAATATCTTCGGCCACAACCGGCTTAAATTCCAAATCCATAGCGTACCTCTTTTCCATTTATCTGCTGTTAGTATACCATATTTTCAAATCTTGAAACAAGGTTTTTAAAAAATGGAACCCTTCCGGGAAAAGGACAGGAACTTAGCCTCAGAGGCAGGTCCCTGAGTCTAAGTTCCTGATTTTTTTCCTTTGTGAGCCGCCTGTTTTCTGCCAACAGCCAGTCTAACTTTGGGCGATCTCTTTTACGAGAAGCAGCCTCTGCCCCCTTTTCACCTGGTCGTCTGCCAGTTCGTTGGTGGAAATAATGGTCCCCACAGTTGTGTGGAACTTTTTGGCAATGTCCCACAGCGTGTCATCGGGCTGTACGATATAGCCTACAATACCCGGCAGCTCCTGGAGTTTCTGAAGATCCATGGGTGTTACGGTGGCCCCGGTGATCACAGGCTCCCGTACGGGCTGAAGTACCAGGAAATCCAGGGCAATGACTGCTTTTACTTCTACCATATCCCCGCCCATCATCACTGCGCTGAGCTGTTCCAGGCCTGCATCCAGCTGGTACACACTGTCCTCGCGGATGCCTCTGGCCTCCGCCGTGCAGCGGAAGGGAACCTGTTCCACGGAGGATTGGACCGGGGATGTATCGTCACTGGTAAGATAAAGGAGGGTGATCTCCAGGACTCCGTCTATCTGAAGGCAGTCCTCCCCCACTTCCACATCATCCAGCTTGATGGTTCCTTCGTTGTGGCAAATCTGGAGGATGCGCTCTGCCTGAGGCAGTTTCAGTTTTTCCGCCACCTTGGATTTGCACATGTTTCTGGTGAGGATCTGGTCAAAACACGCTTCGGCCCGGGTGAGTTCGATCTCCCGGTTATTGGAGTACATGTCGCTTAGAAGTTCTACCTCCTCCTCCTCGTAGAGCTTGATATCCAGTTCCAGTACTGCATCCACGTCCATTTCGCGCATTTCCCCGTCATAATCCGGCTTGGCTTCTATGTCTTTGTGGGCCAGACGGACCGTGACCATGGGGATCTGCTCCTCCTTCACATCGCTCATATCCATATCGCCGGAAAACGGCATGGTCTCTTCCAGCCACTGCATGGGCATGTTTTCATCCTCGGCGCTGTAGATCACAAACACACTCAGCTCACCGTCCAGGTGAAGCCGCCCGTCCAAAGGTTTGGCAGTCACGTCACGCAGCTTCATTTCCCGCCACAGCAGCTGTCCTATATTGGGTTTTCCTCCCGTCAGGCTCAGTTCTTCCTTGATCCTGTATGTATCCTTGCGGCGGACCGCAATAGCGGCTGCGTCAGCCGTGCGTTTCAGGGTCTCCACCTGGACCTGGCCCGATGCGTCTGTATCGGACAGACCGGGACCGACTCCACGGCTGCCTGTCTCCAGGTTTACATCCACTGCCGCTTCCACGTCCCTCAAAGTTTCCACCCGAACCTGCAGGGTGATGATGGCCTGGACCCCCAGTTTCCTGGAATTGATCATATCTGTATTCAGGTCCTCCAGCATCCAGTTAAGGCCCACATAGTCCTTTTCCTCCAGGCCCGGCACATTTACTACCTCCTCAAAGGGGATATTGCCGCCCAGGGTCTGAAGTCCGCCTGTCTCCCTGCGGTAAAGGACCTGGAATTCCAATTTTCCCTTTACCGCAACCTTGTCTCCCTGATTTTTTACTGTCTCGATCTGTATCTCCCCGGTGTCCAGCATCACCTGTTCCATATCGTCCATGGTGTCTGGCACAATGAAGTCATCATCCAGTGTAATCTGTGTTGTTACATTTCCCTTCCATTGGTTCATATGTATCTGCTTCTTTATTAATTCCATAAAAAACACCTGCCATCTCTCATAGTCTTTTAGAAAATCTATGCGGACAGCAGGTGGTTTATGCTTATATCTTATGATTCATCATATTCATCCATAAAATGATGGCGGACTCCCTTTGCAACATATCCCAGACAGGCGTCCAGATTGATATTCTCCACACTCTTCATGATATTGGAATCCACAAAGGGGCTGTTCTTTCGCAGGGAGCGTATCAGTTCCTTCATCTCCTGCCGCTTGGACGTGTGTACGATATCAGCGGACGCCCCATCCATTCCCCCGGCGGCCTGCTCCCTGGCAATCTGCTCTGTAAACCGGCAGGCGCACTGGAGAAAATGCAGGCCGTTGCAGGATCTCCACGCCAGTATATCCTCCTCCTTCACATAGTACAGGGGCCGGATCAGCTCCATGCCCTCAAAATTGGTACTGTGGAGCTTGGGCATCATGGTATTGATCTGCCCTCCGTAGAGGATCCCCATAAGGATGGTCTCAATCACATCATCAAAATGGTGGCCCAGGGCAATCTTGTTGCATCCCAGCTCCCTGGCATGGGAGTACAGGTATCCCCGGCGCATCCGGGCGCAGAGATAACAGGGGGACTGATCCACATCCACCACAATATCAAAAATATCAGCGTCAAATATGCGGATGGGAATGTTCATAAGGGCTGCATTGTCCTGGATCATCCTCCTGTTATCAGGATGATAACCCGGATCCATGACAATAAACTCCAGGTCAAACTCCGTATCACTCTGGCGTTTTAACTGCTGGAGGCATTTGGCCAGGAGCATGGAGTCCTTTCCCCCGGAAATGCAGACAGCCACTTTGTCCCCGTCCTGTATCATCTTATAATCCTGTAGCCCCTTTACAAAGGGGCGCCAGATCTCCTTGCGGAACTGCTTGATGATGCTCCGCTCTATATTTACATGTGGTGCTTCATTCTTTTTATCTGCCATGTTTTCTCCGTGTATCCTCCCAGTGCCCCTTTGCTGTGCGGCGTTATACTTTGCCGCCGGCGCTGTTCCCTGCCACCGGCACTATCCTTTGCCGCCGGCGCTGTTCTTTTCCGCCAGTGCGTCCTTCAGCAGGGCCATCTCTTTTTCCATCTGCTCCAGACGGTATTTCATATCCTCATATTCTTCCAAAGTAAGGCTTCTTTTATTCTTGGGTATGGTGACCCCATCCTTTTTCACAGGACGGGCAGGGATCCCCACCGCGGTCACATTGTCCTCCAGGGGTTTTAAAAGCACTGCGTTGGCGGCAATGGTACAGTTATCCCCCACCTCAAAAGCGCCCAGGATCTTGGCGCCTGCTCCCACCATGACATTGTTGCCCAGAGTGGGGTGGCGCTTTCCCTTTTTTGTTCCCACGCCCCCCAGGGTAACTCCCTGGTAGATGGTACAGTTATCCCCTACCACGGTGGTCTCTCCGATCACCACTCCTGATCCGTGGTCAATAAGGATGCCATGGCCCAGCTGTGCGCCGGGGTGTATTTCGATTAAGGTAAAAAAACGCGCGATCTGGGAAATAAGCCTTGCGATAAAATACATCCTGTGCTTATAAAACCAGTGGGCAAACCTGTGCCATATCAGCGCGTGGACTCCCTGGTAGAGAAGAAACACCTCCAGGGCATTGCGGGCAGCGGGGTCACGTTCCTGTACGGCTTTAATATCAAGCCAGATATCTTTGAATATCATAGTTATACTCCACCCTCTCTTTTACGAGTTAAAACATTGCAACGGTAATACGACATTTGCTGAAAATATTAAGTATCGTATAGTATAGCATATGATATTCAAATTAAAAAGAACTTTTTATTGGAATACGACAGGATTTTCCAAATACTCCGTCTTGATCACAATAAATGGAAAAGATTGTTCGGTCCCGGCATTCTCCCCTTTTTCCGGCCCTTTTAACTCGGTGTTGATGACAATGGAATTGTCGGTGAGATACAGATCATTGACGCTGATGCTGTATCCGCCTGTGGGCTGGACGCCGTAACCCACCGCTATGTACAGGTTCTGTTCATCGCTGTACGTAAGCTTAAAGGGCTGCTGCTGCTTTTCCGCAATCAGCTTTTTCAGTTCATCCGGTACATCCATGTCGCCGGCCACTGTAAAATCCAGGTCCCGGACCTTATCACCGTTATCTTTTGAAGCGGAACAGCCGGCCAGCCACAGGGTAGCGGCAATGAGCGTCAGCAGCACCAGGTACATCTTACCTTTCATTTTACCTTTCATATGAATAAAACCTCCCGGAATCTATGATACGATTACTATCAATATATTCCGGGAGGCTATGAATATGCGTGGAAACGTCTTATACGATTTTTCTGATCCAGCCCTCAGGCGCTTCAATGGTTCCCATCTGGATACCGGTAAGGGTTTCATAGAGCTTCTTGGTAACAGGTCCCATCTCGTCCATTCCGCTTGGGAAGCAGATTTCCTTTCCATGGTCCACGATCTTGCCCACAGGGGAAATGACAGCGGCTGTTCCGCAAAGTCCGCACTCGGCAAAGTTCTCAAGCTCAGCCAGTTTAACCGGTCTCTGAGTCACCTTAAGGCCCAGATAGTGCTCTGCCACATAGACCAGGGAACGCCTGGTGATGGATGGGAGGATGGAATCGGACTTGGGGGTAACCACCTCATTGTCCTTGGTGACAAACAGGAAGTTGGCTCCGCCTGTCTCTTCCACACAGGTTCTGGTGGCGGGATCCAGGAATACATTCTCATCATATCCTGCCGCATGGGCTGTCACAGAGGCATACAGACTCATGGCATAGTTCAGCCCGGCCTTTACATGGCCTGTTCCCTGGGGAGCGGCACGGTCAAAATCGCTGACACACAGGGTCAATGGTTTGGCGCCGCCCTTAAAATAGGGGCCAACCGGGGTTCCGAACAAGCGGAACTGGTACTCGTCAGAGGGTTTAACACCGATCACCGGGCCTGAGGCAAACATGTAGGGCCGTAAATACAGGGTCGCACCGCTACCAAAAGGAGGAACCCATGCAGCATTGGCCTTGACCACCGCATCTACTGCCTCTAAAAATCTCTCCTTTGGAAATGGAGGCATCTCCAGGCGTGCCGCGGAATCCATCATGCGCTCCGCATTCAGGTCGGGCCGGAAGGTAACAATACTTCCGTCCTCCGTGGTGTATGCCTTCAGGCCTTCAAAACATTCCTGGCAGTACTGCAGGATTCCGGCGCATTCATTGATCACCACATTGGGATCGGAGGTGAGCGCTCCCTCTCCCCATGCCCCGTCTTTATATTCTGCCACGTAGCGCTTGTCCGTTGTCATGTACGTAAATCCAATGTTGCCCCAGTCCAGCTCTTTCTTTTCCATAGTCAATTCCTCCGTTCAGGTAGAAGTAAGTGTATTTTGAACACAATTATAATCGCATTAGACGGTAAAATCAATGGGTTGAATGCAAATATGGTATACAATTCCGGCATATCTGCCATAACCCGTGGAAACTTTGGTCCGTCTTATCTGCGTCTGTCCAGAACCAGGTTAAGCAGCACCAGAGCTGCTGTGGTAAACAGCATACAGAGCACGGCCATGGCCATTCCAACAGAGACGCTCCCCTGTTCAAATTCCCTCATAATGAAAGTGGAAACCACCAGAGTGTTGGGCGGCGCGATCAGGCTGGCTGTGACCAGTTCCCTGAACGCAATGATAAATGTCATCATCCATCCGGTTGCAACCCCCTTCATGATCAAAGGAAGGGTTATATGCAGGAACACATAGGACGGCGCCCCTCCAAAGGTCCTGCCCGCCCATATCAGGTTGTCGTTGATCTGGGTAAATGAGGATGTGACATACTGGATGGTATAGGGAAGAAACAGCGCCACATAGGCCAGTATCATGATCCCCATGGTATTGTAGAGGGGGACCACCTTGTAGACGGCATTCCAAAACAGCATGATGCCAATGACCAGAACAATGCCGGGCAGCATTTCCGGAAGCAGGCTCACGGCCTCCAGGGCTTTCCCTGCCTTCCTGCTGCTTCGGCGGACGGCGGTCACGGTCATGGTGCCCAGGACAGCTGCTATGGTAGCTGAACCGGCTGCCAGTCCCAGACTGTTAATCAGCGCCTGGCACCCTTTGGGATTTTTCATAAACAGGTCCACATAGTGCCGGACGGTAAAGTTCCCGGCCGCCAGCCCATATCCCCTTAATTTGATCAGGGAGGTGGATATAACGGAAAAATAGGGGATCCCCACAGCCACGGCCAGTACAAAGATCACATAAAACCAGGCCAGGAAACCCTTCCCGCCTTTCAGCTCTGTCATATGGCTTCTGCTGCCCTTTCCGCTGACCAGCCGGTAGCTTTTTTTTACTGTAATATAATTCTGGACCCACCAGAGTACCAGGCAGATGCCCACAAGGACAGAGGATAAGCTGGCTGCCTTTCCAAAATCGACAGGCGCTGTGGTGGCGTGGCGGTGAATGTCTGTGGTAAATACATAGAAGCCGATCCTTCTTCCAAGGGTTGAGGGCGTGCCATATTCAGACAGTGTCTTAACAAATACCAAAAGGGCTGCAATGGCATAATTCCCGGACAAGAGAGGCATGAATATCTTCTCCAGCCGCTGTCTGAACCCGGCTCCAAACACAGCCCCGCTTTCCTCCAGGCTGGCCGGGATATTGAGCATAGCATTCTTAAGAATGGTGAGCATGAACGGGAATACGTGCAGGCTCATGGTCAGCACCAGTCCGCCGAATGAAAAGAACCCCTCCGAAATGCTGCCGCTTCCCGGGAACAGCTGTTGGAACAGCCCTTTCTTCTGCATAAAAAGGATCCATCCCATGGAGGCTATGTAGGGAGGTGTCATAAAGGGTATCATGAATACAATATCCAGCCATCTGGCCCTGGCCAGCGAGGTTCTGGCAAACAGGTATGCCAGCGGCGCCGCAATTGCCGTGGAAAGGGCTGTCACACATGCTCCCAGCACCAATGAGTTAAAAATAGTGTTCAGATTATCCCTGTCCGAGACCGCTGCCCATGCCCCGGATAGATCAAAGCGGCCATCAGGGATGACCGCTCTGGCAAATATCATGACCAATGGGCAGACGATCAATATTGCCAGAAGCAGGCCCAGCATACAAAGAGGACCTCTGTGCTTCCAATTGTCCGACTGTTTCATATGGTTTTCTCCTGACTGTCACCGGCAGATCTCATTGAGTCTGGCTGCTGTATCTGCTGAAATCTCCATCATCTTATCCCAATCCGTCCGGATCCGGGGAATCTCCTCCAGATTGGTCCTGTTCTCGCATTTCACATCACTGCGCCCGGGAAGCAGGTATGCATCGGCCACCAGCTGCTGGGCCTCATCGCTGATCAGATAATCCATAAATGCCCTGGCATTGTCCACATTGGGGCTGGTCTTTAAGATCATGGCCGGCCGGGGATTTACCACTGTCCCGCTGGCAGGGTAGTAGATATCCAGGGGTTCCCCCTTTTCCTTGGAGGAATAGGCATTATAGTCAACACCAGCCACCAGGATCCCCTTTTCTCCCGTGGTCACAGCTTCCAGCGCAGCCTTGTTGGCTCCCGGAACGGTCATTCCGTTGTCCGCCAGGGCCTGCCATATATTCCACCCGCCCTCACCCTGGGCTGTTATGAAACCGGACAGGAAATCCTTGCATGCACCGGACTTTTCCGGATCCGGTATGGCCAGCTGGTCCTTATAAGCAGCATCTGCCAGATCCTTCCAGTCCGCGTCCAGGGAAGGGAATACCATGGTATTGTAAATCACACCTACCGCTGAAGCGCTGGTGCCGTAAAGCATGTGTTCCTCATCTACCCAGTCCGGATTCATCCGGTCTGTTCCCACTGCCTCATAAGCCATAAGCTGCCCGTCTTTTTTCATGGATAAGCCGTCTGCCCAACTCGCCAGTATGACCACATCCGCCACCGGGTTGGCCTGCTCCGCTTCCAGACGCGCCAGTATCTCCCCAGTGGTTCCCTGAAAGCTTTCTACCTTCACCCCTGTCTTTTCCTCAAAACCGGCCGCCAGCTTATCCGCAAGACCGGCCGGGCTGGGCATATATACCACTACCTTGCCGCTGAGACCGGCGGACGGTTTGGCTTCAGCCTCTGTTTGGGCGGTTATTGTGTCTGTGGCTGCGTCTGTGGTTGTGCCTGTTGTTGTGCCTGTTGTTGTGCCTGCTGTTTTCTCTGTGCCGGGCGCTTCTGTCAGGGCCGCCGTTGTTTCTGTCCCTCCTCCTGCACATGCCATAAGGCTTAAGGCGCACGCTGCTGCTGTCAGTACTATTCCTGCTTTTTTCATTATCTTTCCTCTCCTGTTGATCAATCTATCATTCATGCCGCCTGAGATATGTCTGTATCAGGCATGGCCTTCCGATGCAAAATATAATACATGGGACGGATCCACAAAAACCGTCAGCCGCTGCCCCGGTTCCATCCTTTTGTGGGTGACCAGGCTCCAGCTCCGCTCCCTGGATCTCAGGATGACCTCATAGGCGCTTCCCATATACTGGACCCCTTCCACCTCCATCTCACGGGCCTCCCATCTCTGTGTAGGAGTCAGGGACAGATGCTCCGGCCGTATCATGGCGCTGGGGCTGATCCAATTGGATTTGCCCACAAACCGGGCAACAAAGGGGGTGGACGGACATTCATAAATCTTCTCAGGTTCCTCGTATTGCTCCACATTCCCCTGATTCATAACCGCGATCCGGTCGCTCATGGTCATGGCTTCTATCTGGTCATGGGTAACAAACACCGAGGTTGTGCCCAGACGTGACACCAGGTTTTTCAGTTCTGTTCTCATTTCTTCCCTTAAGATGGCATCCAGAGCAGACAGCGGTTCATCAAACAGGATGCAGGGCGGCCTGATGGCAATGGCCCTGGCAAACGCCACCCTCTGCTGCTGTCCCCCCGACAGCTGGTGGGGATACCGTTTCTCAAACCCCTTAAGCTGTACTGCTTCCAGCGCATCCTTAACCTGCTGATCCAAACCCTGCACCTTTCCTTTTACCCTAAGCCCAAATGCCACATTTTCAAATACGGTCATATGAGGCCAAAGGGCAAAATCCTGGAACACAAAGCCAAGCCCCCTCTTTTCCGGAGGAAGGTTGATGCCGCTGAAGGAGGAGAACACACAGGTATCATCAAAATAAATATCCCCCTGATCCGGTGTCTCCAGGCCTGCGATCATCCGCAAAAGGGTTGTCTTCCCGCACCCGGAGGGACCTAAAAGCGTGGTAAAGCTTCCGCTTTCAATGCAAAGGCTGATATTGTTTAAAACTTGTTTACCTGAAAATGATTTTGAAAGGTTCCTGAGATCTATTTTCATACGCTTCCCCGTCTTTCCGTCTTTACATTTCAATTACATTGTTTTAAAGTATATCCCCCTGCTGGAAACCCGGCTATCAAGCTCAGGTAAAATGAACGTAAAATTTTTGATAAGGCCAAGCCCACTTTGGCCGGGCATTGCGAAACCCCTGAAACTATGCTAAGTTATACATGGTAAGTGATAACCCATGTAGTACATCATGCGGCAATCCAAACAACAGATCATCTGGAAAGGTACAGGGAGAATCAGAAAAATGGCAAAAAAAAATACCCGCAACACCCGGGGCAAGATTGTAAACGCAGCATGGAAACTGTTCTATGAGCAGGGGTATGAAGATACCACGGTGGAAGAGATCATTGAATTGTCCCACACCTCCAAAGGTTCCTTTTACCATTACTTTGACGGGAAGGACGCTCTTCTAAGCACCCTAAGCCTGCTGTTTGACGAAAAATACGAGGAGCTTATGGAAATACTGGATGCCAGGCCGCAGATGAGTGCCATGGACCGGCTTCTCTTCCTTAACAGTGAGTTGTTTGGCATGATCGAGAACAGTATTTCCATGGATCTGCTTGCGCGCCTGTTATCCACCCAGCTTATTACCAATGGTGAAAAGCATCTGCTGGACCACAACCGCACCTACTATAAGCTTTTGAGAAAGATCATTGCCCAGGGACAGGACAGCGGACAACTGAATACCGGCTCCAGCGTCAGCGAGATGGTGAAACTGTATGCCCTATCGGAACGGGCCCTTCTCTATGACTGGTGTCTGTGCCAAGGTGAGTACTCACTGAGAAGGTACAGCGTGTCTGTCATGCCTGCATTTCTCAGCAGTTTTCTTCCCTCACAGGAAGTATAAATAAATATTTTTATTATCGTACAGTTATTTTTCCCTTTATTTACTTAATTTTTTATCGTTTATTATATATATCGTCTAGTATATAGTCTATACTTCGTTCTGTATTGCGTTCTGTTTTTCTCCATGCTATAATGTGCACATTATGGCTGTTTTACTTATCCCCGGGCACCTGTCCGGGGAAACGCATTCATGGCCAAATGCAGATCTGCATAACAGGAGGGAACATATGAGTACTGGACAAATAGGAATCTTGGCTGCCATTATCATCTATCTGGCTGCCATGGTCTACGTAGGTTTTTATTTCAGCAAAAAGGGCGGCGGCGACTCCGCGGATGAGTTTTATCTGGGCGGGCGCAAGCTGGGCGCCCTGGTGACCGCCATGAGCGCGGAGGCATCGGATATGAGCAGCTGGCTTCTGATGGGTCTTCCGGGCGTGGCTTATCTCACAGGTATTGCTGATGCCGGATGGACCGCCATCGGTCTTGCAGCGGGTACATACCTGAACTGGCTGATCGTGGCAAAGCGTCTGAGACGCTACTCCGTTACATGTAATGCCATCACTATCCCGGACTTCTTCTCACGGCGCTACCGTGATGAAAAGAATATACTGATGTGCATTGCCGCCATTGTGATCCTGATCTTCTTCATCCCCTATACGGCATCGGGTTTCAAGGCAGTGGGAACACTGTTTAACAGTTTGTTTGGCGTGAACTATCATGTTGCCATGATCGCAGGCGCTGTTGTCATTATCGGTTATACGGTTCTGGGCGGTTTCATGGCCGTATCCACCACGGACCTGATCCAGAGCATTGTCATGAGTATTGCCCTGGTGATCATTGTGTTCTTTGGCATCAGCGTTGCCGGGGGATGGGAAGCGGTGGCTGACAATGCCCGCTCCCTCACAGGCTATCTGAGCATGACCCATATCCACAACATGCAGGATCACACTTCCTCCCCTTACGGATTTATCACCATACTATCCACACTGGCATGGGGACTGGGATATTTTGGGATGCCCCATATCCTTTTGCGTTTCATGGCCATCAGCCATGAGGATAAGCTAAAGACATCACGGCGCATTGCCTCTGTCTGGGTGGTCATCTCCATGTTTGTGGCCATTCTTATCGGCATCATCGGTTACGGCGCTTCCGTTGCAGGCAGTATTCCCACATTTGCCTCCAGCTCCGAATCGGAAACCGTGATCATCCGCCTGGCCGACCTGCTTGGGCGCCAGGGGGTCCTGCTGTCCATTGTGGCAGGCGTGGTCCTGGCCGGAATCCTGGCATGTACCATGTCCACCGCCGACTCCCAGCTTCTGACCGCCGCATCCGGCGTGTCACAGAACCTGCTGCAGGACTTCCTGAAGATCAAGATGGATAGCAAAACATCCATGGCAAGTGCCCGCCTTACGGTCATCGCCATCGCCCTGGTGGGCATTGCCCTGGCCTGGAATCCGGACAGCTCCGTATTTACCATCGTATCCTTTGCATGGGCCGGTTTTGGCGCATCCTTTGGCCCGGTCATGCTGTTCGCTCTGTTCTGGAAGCGCAGCAACCTCCAGGGCGCCCTGGCCGGCATGATCGCCGGAGGCGTCATGGTGTTTGTGTGGAAATACGGCGTGCGTCCTCTGGGCGGCGCCTGGAATATCTATGAGCTGCTGCCTGCATTCCTGGTTGCCTGCGCTGCCATTGTGATCGTATCCCTTGCCACTGAAGCACCCTGTGAGGAAATCTGCAGGGAGTTTGATTCCGTGGGCAAATAGGCTGCCGGTCGGAACGTTTGGTTTTGTTGGCAAATAAACGGCCGGGCAGGATTCTGCCTGGCCTTTTTTCCCAAATATGGTATACTTAATAGTAGAATAAGGGTAGTGTCAAGTAATCTATGAAAAACGGAGTCTAAAAAATAGGCTCAACCGAACCTTGAAAATTGCAGATATTAATGGTTTTAAGACCTTGGGGCCTTGCCCCAACCCCCACAAGGGACTCGTCCCTTGACCCGATTTCGGGCTTTGCCCGAACCCATCCTCGCCGGAAGGCAGGAAAAGGGTGCAGTTGCCCCTTTTCTGCTGGACAGGATAATCCGTGGGCTTATGTCAATAGACTTTCGCGGCATATCCTCACAGGCGGCCGTGCCGCCTGCTTCGGTATTCCACGGTTCTATTGACAACAGCCCCGCTCCATCTCTGACATGCCGTTTTTCTGCATATTCAGGATGGTCTGCTGGCCAAGGAAGATGAGAAGCTGCCACTTGCCAGGCATGTTGTCGGCACCGGCCAGCATCT